>JAABQY010000061.1 GCA_011391225.1 Desulfobulbaceae bacterium
ATTTGAGCAGGAGTGCTCTTGCCTGAGGCTTTAAATTGCCCCTCCCGCGCATGGAAATGTCAGCGACTATAGCCGAATAATCCTCGAGTTCGTCGCTGGCTATAGGGCTATCGGAGTAGAGTTCCTGGGTCTGCGCCGCATAGCGCAGGATGGGTACTGTGGCTAAGGCAATTGTCGCACCGAACTCAACCAGCACTTTCTCAACTCCGACATGACTTAAAAATTTTAAGAATCGTTTGTTTTGATAGGCATTTTTAAAGATTGAACGACGATCGGAAAAATCTCCAAAGACAATATTCTGAGCAATGGAACCATAATTCAGGTATTTCTCCGCATCAAAGAACTCAATATCATTCAAATGTTCCTCGCCAAAACGGGCACGAAATTCCGGACGGAGCCTTAAAATGCGCTGTACCAGTTCTGGATATTTGTCCGGCAAAATGACTGCTTGGCCAGCAAATTTAAGGATATCGACAAAAATGCCGACCTGCTGAATCACCTCGATTATCCGCTCAAGGACGGGAAGCATTTTTGCAGCCGTACCATTTCTGACACTTGCCCGGCTTGAATAGAGCAGGTTGTCACGCACTGATCCGCTGAAAAGGAAGGGATGCTGAGGGACGATGCCGAGATTTTCAGCTATGTCTACCTTGGTGAGTTCTCGAACCTCATGGCCGTCGATGCGCACACTGCCATCGGAATATGACAGAAGTTGAGCAATGACTTGAGCAAGTGTTGATTTGCCGCTGCCGGAAAAGCCCACCAAGGCCACCATTTCCCCAGGATTAATGCGCAGTGAAATATCGTCGAGTAATTTACTGCCATCATCGGCATGATAGGTCATACCCTGTACCTCGATTTCGCCCCTGAGTCGGTAGATGTCGCGGTCCATGGGAAGCAGGAGATGCTCAGGGGCCACGTCAAAGGAGGCCATGACGTTTTTATAACGTACCCGGCAATCTTCCTGGAGTTGATAGAAATCCATCAGCTCCCGCCAGGGTTCATTGAGACTCGTATAGGCGGAAAGAAAGGCCACCAGGGCACCCAGATCGAAGAGACCCCGGATAGTCATGGTGCCGCCGACTAGAAACAGGATGAATGGACCGAGATTTTCGAAGAGATTGTTGGCGAACTTGATACCGTAGCGGTAGGCGTTCATGCGTATATTGGCTTGCAGGAGAGATTGGGCCTGGCTGGCGAATTTGTCGTTTTCCAGGCCATATCCTGCATGTCCGTGCACCTCATGGACCCCGCTTATCACCTCGCCGATATTTCCGGAAATATTCCGGCTGATCTTAACTCTATAACGGTTGGCCTCATTCCCTTGTTTCTGCAATTTGGGAACGAGGAAAATCTGCATGGGATAGAGAACAAAACTGAAAGAAGCGAGAAGCGGGTTGAGATAAAAGAGATATCCGCCCATGGCAAGGAGGGTGCAGACATTAATCAGCGGGACCGATACGGCGCTGCCGACGAAGCCGGAAATTGTTGTCAGTTCGCTGATCAGCGCATTGACGACTTGTCCCGGCTGGATCGAGCGAAAAAAAGACAAAGGCAGGTTGAGGATATGCGCGTACAAATCCGCCCGCAGTCGCTTGAGGGTCTTTTGCCCAATGAAGGCCTGGAGGAGATTAATTGCAAATTTAAGGGAGCTGGCCAAAACGACCGCACCGATAAAAAGCATGCAGTAAAAGAGGAGCACATCTTCACGTCGCATGCCGATAGCCAGGTTGATGATGCGTTTTTGCAGTTCGAGTGGTACAATACGCGCCGCTACCGTTAACAGAACCAGGAGGACGAGCAAAAGCTGCCAACGGAGATTTTTTCCCAATACCCAGGAATAAAGTGTACGCTTTGTCACCATGAGGAACTCACGAGAAATAAAAAATCAGTGTGCTATTTAACAAGGGCCCGTCACTCTTCTATGCAAAAAGAAAAACATCCCATAACGGCTCGGTTTGAATTTACACTCTCCCCGCCTGAGGAAAATCAAGCCGCACTCTTAGCTGCGATCGAGCAATTCGGACATGTACATGCTCTTCCCGAAGCATACCGATATCGGCTCGGACTGATTGTTGATGAACTTGTTACCAACAGCATTGTGCACGGCGCGTGTAAGGGCATTGATCACACCATCAAAGTAGATATTCTCAATCAAGGAAAGGTGCTTATCATTGAAATTATTGACACCGGTCGTCCCTTTGATCCGACGACCCATTCCTTGTCTCAACCTTGTCCGGAAGGTGCGCCGATTGTTTTAGGCGGCGCGGGCTTATGTTTGGTGCGGCGTTTAGCCAATCAAATGCACTATACCCGCAGTAAGGATCATAATCATCTTGTGATCTCTCTCAACAAAGTACCTGAGGAAAATACATACACATGGTTAAAATAGAATACCCCCAGGCCACCGTTTTTCAGATCAGTGGTCGGCTCGATGGTTCTTCAACCCCTCAGTTGGAAAAGTCGGTGATGAACAGCCTTGAAGGCAACAATAAAAATATCATTTTTGATTTCTCCGAACTGCAATACATCAACAGCGCCGGGTTGCGAATCTTGGTTATGAGCTACCAGCGTCTCCAGCCTCTTGGCCGGCAGGTCATGGTGTGCGGTGTGAGAGATTATATTTCCGAAATATTTGATATTTCCGGTTACAATCGGGTTTTTCTCATGTGTCGGGATGTGAGTCAGGCTCTTCATACCTGTACGGTTATGAAAGACGAGCTATAACCACGGTACAATCATCTTCAATATGCTGCGTACCGGTGAAAGCCTCTACTTCGGCAAAAATCTGCGACGTAATCTCCTGCGGACTTTTGTGCAGATTTTCGTGCAGCACCCCTCTGAGGCGCTTTTTCCCGAACATGGTTTCGTTGCTATTCATTGCCTCCCAGATCCCGTCAGTACCAAGCAGCAGAACTCCCGGATCAAGGCGATCTGACATAACGACGTAGTTCCAATGGGGAGCCACTCCCAAAGGGATATCTTTGCCTTGCAGTTCCACACCTTCATTCAGGGAGAAAGGGTGATATACTGCGGGATCGTGGCCGGCACTCACCCATTGTGCCTTACGCTGAAAAGGGGAGTAGGAAAAGAGAAAAACAGTAATAAAGAGTCCGCTGCCGGCAGCATCGCTGTAGATCAGCGCATTGGTGCATTTCATGACTTCAGCTAGATCAACTTTGTTCAGCAGATGCGCTTTCAGATATGCCCGAACCGAGGTCATAATCAAGGCCGAGCCAACGCCATGGCCACTGACATCGCCCACCATGATGACAAGCTCCGTTCCATTTTCTCCGTCCCGGACCATGAAATCGTAGAAATCTCCGCCCGTTTCGTCGCAGAAATGACTCGAACCAAAGACCTGCACACCGAAAAGCAGGGGGGAAGACCTGGGCAACAGGTTGATCTGAATTTGTCTTGCCAATTCAAGGCCGCGTGACATGCGTTCTCTTTCCACCAAACGATCGATCATGACATTGGTATGTAAGGCAATTATTGCAAATTCGTCGTTGGTTACCACCGGAACTTTCACTTCGAGTGACCCCTGGCTGACCATTTCGAGGACGTTTGTCTGGTTACTAAAAAGCAGTTTCAAGTTTCGCGCATAGGAAAAAACGCAAATCAAGATGAGCCCAAGGAAGGTACCCATGACAAACAGCACTTCCCTGAGGACGGAGCGCAGCAGATCGGCAAGTGAAACAGGATTGAGGCTTTGGGCCTTGAGCCAGAGAATGTCGCGCCACAACAGCAAAAGGAGGACGAATGTGACGAATATGATGATGCCGGAAGCAAGAAAAGCAAATTTGCGGGTTTGGGGATAATAGGTTTGTGGCGTAAAAACCTCAGGGCCTCTGCCGGTTGCATGGCGGATGTTGTGATGCTCCCAATCCAAACTGAGATCAAATGCCGGAATAAGGCCTGTCGCAGCAAAACCTGTAACGATCTCCAGCCCACTGAATAATGGGAAATTAAAAGCCAGGCTGTTGAAAAGGCCAACACCTATTCCCGAACCGACAAAAAGGGCATAATCGAGAAAAAATAACCTTGTGGATTGGCGTGGAATAGGCTGTGAGCGGATAAATGTTTTCAGCAGCTTCTGACGAAGGAGAAAGGCCAGGAACAGATGAACTGCAACGATTGCAAACAACTTCCAGACCGGAAGTGACTCAACGAATGGTCAAACCTGACCGCCGTAAAAGGTGAGAACCAGGGCAAGGAGAAGATAATACAAGATAACGCGCACCATCAATAAACTCCTTGTGCTGAGAAGTAAAGTGGGCAACAAACTCGACTGAGGGATACTTGCGTGGCAACAAGACTATTTCTCTTCGTTGCTGGCTTGTCAAGTTCAGAATACCAATTGGTGTCAATCTCAAATAACAACGGCAGCATAAATGATTCAGTGATATGGTAGATATGCGTTCGTCCAAAACCTATGGCTTCAGCCATCTGCGGCGTAACTGCAGGATTTCCTCATAACCGCCTTTGCTGTCATAAACAGCCGTATGAACGTATTTGGAGAAAAGGCATGAGCCAAGAAAAGCCCGTCATGGGCATGGTTTTAAAAGGATACCCGCGCATCTCTGAAACATTTATCTCCAATGAGATCCGTCTTCTCGAAGAGCAGGGTCTGACGGTGCATATCTTCTCCATGCGCAATCCCCGTGAGTCGTTTACCCACAAATCGGTGCAGACTATCTGCGCCGAGGTGACCTATCTGCCGACTGAATTCTGGCTGGCCCTGCACCGCTTCTTCTGGCCCAACCTCTGCACGGCCGTTAAATTTCCACTTGCCTACCTCACGACTTTGCGCTTGGCCTGGACGCGTTTCTTGCGCAAACGCAGCATCATGACCTTTAAACATTTTTTTCAGGCGGCCTATCTTGTGCACCACGCCCAAGGCAAAAATATCGCCCACCTGCACGCCCATTTCGCGCACAGTCCTACCTCTGTGGCGATGTTTGCCTCGGAACTCAGCGGGATTCCTTTCAGTTTCACCGCCCATGCCAAGGATATCTACACCACGAATAAGGAGCAGATTGCCGAGAAGATCGACAAAGCCAGTTTTGTCGTCACCTGCACACAATATAATAAAAAGTATCTTGAAGATCTTGTCGGACATCGACACGAGGTCCACTGCGTATATCACGGCATCGACCTGGCCCTGTTCTTTGCCCATACGGTAAAACGAGTTCCAACCCCGCCCTATACTTTCATAACTATCGCCCGCTTGGTCGAAAAAAAAGGCATTCCAGATATCCTCAAGGCCTTATCTTTACTAGCCAAAGCAGGTTTCCCGTTTCGATATATCCTGATCGGCGATGGCCATGATAAAGCAATGATCACTGCGCGGATCGAGGGCTTGGGGTTAACCGCACAGGTCACCCTGGCCGGCACCCTGGCCCATGAACAGGTGTTGGAGCAGTTCCAAAGGGCCGACTGCTTTGTTCTGGGCTGCAAGATCGCCAAGAGCGGCGACCGTGATGGCATTCCTAATGTTCTGGCGGAAAGCATGGCCCTGGGTGTGCCGGTAGTGGGCACGCGGATTTCCGGCATCCCTGAACTGGTTGAGCATGAGCACACCGGCCTATTGGTGGATGCGACCAAACCGGAGGAATTGGCCCAGGCCTTAAAACGCATTGTCACCGACCTGCAGCTGCGGGCGCATATTATTGCAGCCGCCAGGGAACGTGTTGCTCAGGTGTTCGATAATAAGCAACTTATTCTGGATCTGGTTGAGCTTTATCGCAACCTCACCAAGCTGTAAGAGATGGAGACAATGGTAATCGCCTTGTATCTTTTTTTGCGGGCTCTCGATCATGATCGTTCTTTAAGCCTGGAATTAATCTGTGCCGGGAGGGCGGTATGAATATTCTCGGCTTCCTGCGTCATGGCTCAACAGCCTGGAACCGTGAAAAACGCATTCAGGGGATTCGCGATATCCCCATCGACAGAGGGCAATTTCGGGCCGAGCCCTGGCGGCAGATCCTTGCCGATAAAGGCCCTTGGAATCTGATTGTCACCAGTTCCCTGAGTCGCTGTCGCGAGACCTGCGACCTGCTTTTTCCTGGCCAGCCCTACCAAGTCAATGCCGACCTGCGGGAGCAGGATTGGGGGAATTGGACGGGCTATACCCTCAAAGAGATCGAAAAGGATTCTCCGGGAAGCATAGAAGATCAAGAGCAGCTCGGTTGGGATTACAACCCTCCCGGTGGGGAAAGCCGCCGGGAGGTTCTTGCGAGGGTTCTTGCAGCCATCCATCGTGCCACTGAGAACCGCAATGGGGAAAAAATCCTTTTTGTCACCCATTTGGGAATAATAAAAGTTCTTATCAATCATCTGGCAAACAACCAATTTCTGCCTGAAAATTCAGTTCCGGTGGCCAAACGGGCCCTCCACCTCCTTCGCCAGGATGGTCCGGAAATTTCCATTCTGCAAACCAACATCGAGGTCCCATGAACATCCTGCACTACGCTCAACATGTTCTGGGTATCGGCCATCTGTTTCGCAGTTTGGCTATCGACGCGGCCCTGGCTCCAGCTACGGTGCATTTAGTCACAGGGGGACCGGAGATGTCGCTGTCCATGCCTGCCAACGTCTGCCATCATCCCATGCCGGCACTTAAAATGGACAGCCAGTTTCAGGCGGTGCAGACAGTTGATTCCGGAGCCGACTTGGAAACCACTTGGCTGAAGCGGAAAATTTTTCTATTAAAACTTTTTCACGAACAGAAGCCCGATGTTATTCTTATAGAAATGTTCCCTTTTGGCCGTAAACGTTTTGCTCGCGAACTGCTGCCCATGCTTCTGGCCAACAAAGACAGAATGCATCCGGCCGTTACTCTCTGCAGTGTGCGAGATATTCTTGTGGAAAAGACTGATCAGGCGAGCTTTGAGCACAAGGTGCTGCAATGGCTCAACCCTAATTTTCATGGTGTGCTGGTGCATTCCGACCCTGCCCTCATCAAACTGGATGAAACTTTTGCCAGGGTGGCCGATATTGCCTGTCCGATCTGGTATACGGGATACGTAGCTCAAGGCCCGATCGCCTCTGACAAATCGAGCGCCCGTGCCGAACTGGGTTTGGAGAAAGATGCCCGCATCATTCTGGTCAGTGCCGGAAGCGGCAACGTCGGCGAAGAACTGCTGCAGGCAACGCTTGAGGCAAGTATTTTGTTGAATAAAACCATGCCGCACCAGCTGCTCATGTTCACAGGGCCCCATGGCGGAAGCGATGCCATGAAGCGGTTCATGACCCTGAGTGCGAATGAGCCCCACATACGTATAAAAGATTTCACTTCCCGATTTCCCGACCACGTTCTGGCCTGCGATCTGTCGGTGAGCATGGCGGGCTATAATACCACCATGAATCTGCTGGCCTGCAATTCGCACGGCCTCATGTATCCTTTCGAGCAGAACCGCGAACAGCGCATGCGTCTCACAGCTTTGGCTCGCGCCGGCTATCTCAGTATCCTCGAGACAGCCGATTTTGTTCCTGCAAAACTTGCCGCAATCATGGAATGTTCCCTCGCCGCCACCCCGAAATCCGCCATAAATCTTCGTCTGCAGGGCGACCGGGAGAGCGCGGAAATCATTGTTCGTCTTGCCGGCAAAGAGGTCTCGGCATGCTAGGGGGAGGCCAGGTGTCACTTCTCTGGAAAGACATACCCTTGGATATTTTCGGACGTGTACAGGAGATACTCGACGTCCATCCCCAAGCCACCGTGTTTTTTCGTGCCGACGACATAGCCATCCCCTCAGCCAAGCAGAATCGGTTGCTGGAGCTCTTTGCCAGCCACAACACGCCCTTGTGTGCAGCCGTGGTGCCGGCCTGGATCAACCTATGTCGATGGGAGGATATTTGTCATCGCATCCAAGGCAAACACCATTTATTTGCCTGGCACCAGCACGGATGGATTCATCGCAACCACCAATCCGTCGGCAAGAAGCAGGAATTCGGACACGGTGCGAGTTACGAGCAGAAACGCAGGGCTGTCGTCCATGGCCGCAATAAACTTCGTGCCATTCTCGGGGAGCATTTTTTACCGGTCTTTACCCCGCCCTGGAACCGCCTCGATCTAACCACCTTGCATATTCTCAAAGAACATGGATTTCTAGCCATATCCCGTTACCGCGACGATAAGCTATCCTCGCTGCCCGGACTGCCGGACCTGTTTGTCAATGTCGACCTGCACACCAGAAAGGAGGGGAGTGCTAAGGCCGAGTGGCATGGGTTGTTGGCAGAACTCGATCAGGCTCTGGCAAGCGGCGTTGCCGGTCTGATGCTTCACCACCAGTGCATGAACGAGGCAGCCTTTGCTTTTCTTGAGGGCCTGCTGCCAAGGCTTCAGGCCCATCCGACCATTCGGTTGTGTCATTATGTCGACCTGCTTGCCGAGGCTCCATAGGCATTCTCATACTTTTTCACATATGATATTTTTAAAACTAGAAAAAAATATAATTAATAACTATTCTTGAAAATTAATACTGAGAGGCATTTCTCCAACACAGACAGAATAAGCCCATGCCCATGCCCGGAACCGCAAAAAGACACAAACAGTTGGAAATATCACGGCAAATAGTTCTGCCCTGGAAAAAATCTGCGGAGATGGCCTACAATAGCTTGCGCATACGCTTTTTCCGCTCGCTGATTACCACCTTCAGTCTCGTTTTGGCCATTGCTTTTCTCAGCTACACTCTCACCAATACTGCTATTGCCGGGGAGCTTTATAGCCTCTACGGTAATCTGGCTTTGCCTTTGTTGACACTTGACGGATACGTGTTTGATAAGGCCGAAGCAGTTATTAAGGCCGGGCCCAAGGATATCTGGCTCATCGTCCTTTCTCTGCTTGTCTGCACCGTCGGCATTGTTAACGCCCAGCTCATGTCCGTCACCGAGCGTTTCCGGGAGATCGGCATCATGAAATGCCTTGGCGCTCTCGATCGCATCATTGTCCGCCTGTTTCTCATTGAGGCGCTCATCCTTGGAATCATGGGCGCAGGTTGCGGAGGCATGCTTGGCATGTTAGCGGCTTGGGTTGGGTCGATTGTACATTTTGACACCTTGGATTGTTCAAAGATACATCTTCTGCCGCTGTTTACCCAGGTGCTGCTGGCCTGGGGTATAGGCATCGGGCTCTCTGTTCTTGGCGTTCTTTACCCGGCCATTCTGGCTGCCAAACTTCAGCCGGTCATTGTTATGAAGGAAGAATATTGATGGAGATACATCATATAATAAGGGTTGTTGGTGTAACCAAGAGTTTTACGCTCGGGAAGTTGCCGGTGCAGGTGCTGAGAGGTGTTGACCTGAGTGTTGCCACCGGTGAATACCTTTCGATCATGGGGCCTTCGGGATCTGGAAAAAGCACACTCTTTAACATTGTCGGTGGCCTAGATAAACCCACCTCCGGCCGGGTTTTCATTGACGAGGTCGATATATCGCAACTCGATGCCTATGAACTGGCTTGGCTGCGCAACCGCAAGATCGGTTATATTTTCCAAACGTTCAACCTTATCCCAGTGATGACTGCTCTGGAAAATGTTACCTTGCCGATGATTTTTGCCGGTATGAACAGTGACCATGCCGTGGCCAAGGGCCGTGGATTGCTTGATCAGGTAGGCTTGGGCGAACGTTTCCAGCATAAACCTTCGGAACTTTCCGGCGGGCAGCAGCAGCGTGTTGCCATTGCCAGGGCTCTGGCCAACGACCCGGCTATCATTTTGGCCGACGAGCCCACCGGCAATCTCGATTCTTCAACCGGCGAGGAAATTATTGCCCTTTTGCAGAAGATGAGCAGGGAGCGTGCCGTAACCATCATTTCCGCCACCCACGACTTCAAGATGCTCAGTGTATCTGACCGCGTAGTGTGGATTCTGGATGGCCGGATTGATAAGATCGAGGCCCGCGAAGAGTTGAATATTTCTCTCGGAACCATCCAGGAGCGCCATGCGGCCCCGCATCCGTAATATCTTAGGGGCTTTGCTCCTCCTCTGTCTGCCGATGTCAAGCGGTTTGACCGAGGCCGGGGAGGCGATTTCGCATCTGCAAGCCATTGCCGACAGCTCGGACCGAAGTCTCGGTACACCTGGAGAAAGGCGCGCGGCAGACTACGTAGAATCAGTGTTTACTGCCTTGCCGCCTCAGTTGAAGGCTGTTACCGGGCGTCAGAAATTCACCACCCCGGCCCGTGCCTTTGTTTCAGCACATCTTGGCATGGACGGCAAAAAAATCGATATACAGCCTCTCTGGGCCAATGCCCTCGCCCCAGAAAGCACGCCTCCCGAAGGCTTGTTCGGCACGCTTATTTATGGGGGGCGCGGTCGACTCGAAGATTTTGATGGCCGGGTGGTTGCCGGAAGCATTGTCCTCATGGATCTTGAATCCGAAGGAAATTGGCAGCACGCTGCCAATCTAGGCGCCAAAGCAGTTATCTATCTGGACCACGGCGATGCCACTGCCGCTAGATTGCGTTTTCGCGACAAGGAAGAACTCACCCCCATCGATTTTCCCAGGTTTTGGCTGCCTGCCGGCATATTCTCCCAGCAGTTTGGTTCGCCACAGTCCTGCGAAGGCAAAGAAGTACACCTCAGCAGTCGTGCCGACTGGACTAAGATTGTCGCGTCCAACCTTTACTGTTTTATTCCGGGGACGGATGCACGGTTAGGCGAGGAGGTACTTATCGTTGAGGCCTTTTTCGACGCAAGCCGCTATGTTCCGGGCCATGCTCCCGGGGCTGACGAAGCAACTTCAATTGCCACCCTGCTCAGTCTCACCGAGAGTTATGCGGCAAGTCCGCCAAAACGTTCGGTGCTGCTGCTGGCGACAACCGGACATGGCAACAATATAGCCGGACTGCGGGAAGCGGTCTGGGCCCTTACGACAAAAAAGAAAAACCTGTCAGCCGAACTCGACCTGATGCGCGAACAGGCCAAGAAGGTCGGAACCACCGGCGGATTGCTGGAAAGAGGCATTTTGGGTGGCGATGATTCAACCGAAAGCAATCTCGTCCATCAGTCTATTCAGGATGAATTTCGTAACGAAATCGAAAATCTTAACACAGAGCTCCGCTTGGCCCGGAAGGCCGAGGGCAGGCCTGCAGATGAGGTCAAGGAGCTGGCTCGGCAGAAGCTTCTCTTGCGCCGTTTGAGTTGGGAAGGCGCTTACCATACACTGAGCCCAGCCGATCAGGTTCACGTACAGCGTATCTTGCCGGCAGCCCTGAACCGAAACCGGCAGGTAAGGGCAGATCTCAAAGAACGCATCGCCGCTCTCCAGTCGGCTTTGCAGTTGAACACGCTGGTGAGCAAAAAACGCATCGCCGCCGCCGTGTCTCTCCACCTTTCCAGCCATGGTAGCGGTGTGGGCAGTGTCAGTGACGGTTGGATGTATCGGCTTAATCCGACAGTGAATCGGGCCAAACAGTATAGCCATATCCGTCCGATTCTTGGTCGGGCAAGTGAAGGGCAGGGGAAGGCTTTCACCGATCTCCTTGGAGGCAGCGGCCGCAATCAATGGTTTAATTATTTTCCCGACCAGCCGGCCCTCGGAGGCGAAATTACGGCCTTAGCCGGTATGCCCGGATTTACCCTGGCAACTTTGAATGATTTGCGCTCCACCTTGGGGACGCCCTATGACACCCTCGAGCGTATCGATGGCCCCCGCCTGCAGGCCCAGGTCGATCTGGTTCGCAACCTGGTTCATGCCCTTGGACAGGCAGAGCTTCCGGAACCACCCTACAAAGCGGTGAATGGCTTTGCTACCCTGACCGGACGGGCCAACTTCCTGCGTCAGGGCGAGCTGTTTCCTGAGAAAACCGCTGATAATACGCTGCTGCAAATCTATCAGGACCAGCAGTACTCTCTGGTCTGGGTCGATAACCTCGGACAATTCCGCTTGCCGGGTCTTGCCGACAAGAAGCATTCTTTCGGCAAGGCAATTGTCGAGGGCTATCGCTTTGCGCCGGGAAGCAACCGGGCCAGCTGGGCGATTGACAAAACCGTAACAGGCAAGGAACGCTACCGGGTCAAGGTCAATCGTGGCCAGGTGGAAACAGACCTGATTATGTTTGGTTGTACCCAGACAACTCTTTTTAACCTTCGAGATGCCCGCAGTCTGAAACCTCTGACAAAAATAAACCTGATTGATGCGCGCACTGAAACCGATCCCTTACACTACTGGTTTAGCCGTATCGACACGAAGAAATCTTCTCTGAGTACGCTCTTTCTCGAGCCTGAAACAGAGGTGAAGGTAACCTTATCTGACACGATTTTAGAAAGAAAACTCATTCTTCTCGGCAACAGCGATCAGAACCCGTTCGGCCAGGGTTTTCAGGCGGCGAGCACGCCGGCTGTTTTCAACACCTCCCTGCAGGCAGCTCAGGATATGATGCGTTTGGTCATCCCCAGAGTTGAGAATCTTGAGAACCATTCCATTGTCAACCAGCGTATCCGCACCTTGATGGATCGTAGCCGGGAACACCTGCGCCTGGCTTTGGAGGCTGGTCATAAACTGCAGCACAGTGCCATGGACCAGCAAGCTCGGACCAGCCTTTCCTTGATTGCCCGAGTATATAATGACGTAGTTCGAACGCAGCAGGACGTTCTTGCCGGAGTTCTCTTTTATATTGCTCTGTTCGTTCCTTTTGCCTATTGCCTGGAGCGGCTCTTGTTTGGGCACGTGTCGATCCATAAGCGCATCGTCTCCTTTTTATGCCTTCTCGGCGCGGTTATAGCGGTTATTTATGCCGTACACCCAGCCTTCCAACTGACCTACAGCCCACTGGTGGTGGTGCTGGCTTTCTTTATTCTTGGTTTGTCGGTGCTGGTCGTCATAATCCTGTTTACCAGATTTGAGCAAGAGATGAAGACCCTGCAGCGTAAGGCGCATGTGACTCAGGTTCAGGCCATCTCGCCCTGGGGGGCCTTTGTCGCCTCCTTTTCCATCGGCGTCTCCAATCTGCGACGACGCAAAGTGCGCACGGCACTGACTTGCACGACGCTGGTCATCCTCACCTACACACTCCTGAATTTTACCTCGGTACGAAATTCTCTGGAGCAAGGCGCGGTCCATTATAAAGACACTGCCCCGTACCAAGGGGTGATGCTCAAGGCCCTGGAATGGAAATCTTTGCCGAAGGAGCTGAGCGGGGAAATGCGCAATACGCTGCCGGCTGGAGCACTGCTTTGCCGCCGGGTTTGGTGGGAAACCTCAGATAAGACCCGTCCACCTGTCATCACCCTCAGATTCAAAGAAAAAGAGGCCGTAGCCGTAGGTCTTATTGGTCTCGACACAGGCGAATCCGAACTTACCGGTCAAAGCAGGACGTTGGTGCAGGGGACATGGCTTGACGATACCGGCGGGCGGCAAATCCTCCTTCCCCAAAGTATTGCCGAACAATTGGACATACGATCACTGTCGCCACCGCCTCAGGTGCTCCTTGGAGGTATTGCCTTCACTGTGCAGGGCATATTTGACGGCAAGGCGTATTCCGCTGCCGTTGATCTAGACGGAGAGCCTCTGACGCCGGTGGTGTATCCCAATGAAACTTCGTCGGATCTGAGTGAAGCCGAGGCTGAGGCTATGGAGTCAGGCCAGGATATCTCCGCCATGGCAAGTCGCTATCAGCATGTCGGAGGAGATCAGACTATTATCATGTCGGCGGCCACCTTGCTGCAATTCGGCGGCAGCCTGAAAAGCCTGGCGATGACAGTCGGTCGGGAACAGAATCACGATACGCTGGCCGGCCAGCTTGCTGATCGCTACCAGCTGCTCGTTTTTCACGGCTTTGAAAACACCACCTGGGTTCACTATTCAGCCAGTTCTCTGTCCTACAGTGGCATGGGCAATGTACTGATTCCGTCGATTATCGCCATTCTCATCGTACTGAACACTATGGTCAGCAGTGTGGTTGAGCGTAAACGGGAAATCGCCGTCTACACCTCAGTGGGGCTGGCTCCAAGCCACGTTTCCTCACTGTTCATCGCCGAGGCGTTGGCTTTCGGCATCATCAGTTCGGTGGTCGGCTATCTTGCTGCCCAGACCGCTGCCCATTTTCTCGCCGGGACCGCATTGTGGGCAGGGATGACCGCGAATTACTCTTCGCTTGCCGGAGTTGGGTCCATTCTCATAGTTATGGTGGTGGTACTGCTGTCAGTCATTTACCCCTCGCGCGTCGCTTCCCGCATTGCCATCCCCGATGTGTCGAGATCCTGGAATCTGCCGCCTCCCGAGGGCTCAACCTTAAGAGTCGCCTTGCCCTTTCTCGTCAAACTGCATGAGCAGGATTGTGTCGGCGGATTTCTTGCTGAATATTACCAGGCACATACGGACATTTCTCATGGCCTTTTTTCAACCGACGAGCTGGATGTCGAGTATGCCTGTCCCGTTGAAAGGAGCGTTTCCGATCATCCTGCCTGTTTCAACATATCCTTTCGGGCATGGCTTGCACCCTTTGATTTCGGTATTCGCCAGAGAGTCGAGATTATTTCCTGCCCGTCTCCAGACTATCCTGGATTTTTGGAAATGCAAATCACCCTGCTTCGCCAAACCGGTGAAAAAAATGTCTGGTTCCGATTGAGCCGCGGATTTCTCAATGATCTGCGCAAACAGTTGCTGATATGGCGTTCTCTCGATCCAGGTGATAAGCTGCAATTTGAAATCCGGCTAAAGGAAAGAATGGCCGATACGCAAGAAACCGAGGTCACTTTATGACGCATATCATTCGACCCCGCGCCCTTATTTCCGGCCTGTGTTCCGGGGTCATCCTCTGCGCGATCACTCCCTTTGCCAACAGTTACTTGAAAACCACACCCATGGCCGGCGGCCATTTCCCTCTTGCGGCATTTTTTATCTTCATGCTTTCGGCGGTGATTCTGGCACTGCTTGCGAAAATAAGCCGCCGAAAGCCCTTGCTGAGTGGCCTTGAGTTGCTCACCGCCTGGGCTCTCATGGTCGTTGTTTCCGGTATTGGCTTTACCGGACTGGTACGAACATTTTTTATCAATATC
>JAABQY010000062.1 GCA_011391225.1 Desulfobulbaceae bacterium
TTTCTGGTTACGGCAACAACGGCAAATGCCGCTCCGCCGCGGATTTCCATCAGCCAGTTTGTTGAACATCCGGCTCTCAATGCGGTGATGAAAGGATTTAAGGATGATCTGCAGGAGAATGGCGTTGCCGCTGAATATAAGGACTATAATGCCAATGGCAATATGGGCACGGCTGGGCAGATCGCCACCCAGATCGCCTCCGACGCCCCGGACTTGATTGTGGCCATTGCCACCCCGACCGCCCAGGCCTGTGCCAAGGCTTATGAAAAGGCGCCGCAACTGGCGACGACTCCCATGCTCTTCACTGCCATTACCGATCCCCTGGCGGCCGGCCTGGTCAAAGACTATATGCACCCCGGCCCCAACATTACCGGGGTCTCAAACCAGATGCCGATGGAAAAACACCTGGAAATGCTGCGTCGCGTTCTTCCGAAACTTGCCACTCTCGGGGTTCTCTACAACAGCGGTGAGGTTAATTCGGTGTCAAATGTCAAGCGGTTGAAAGAGGCTGCGGCAAAAATGAACATTACCATTCTGGATGGCCCGGTTACCAACTCCGCCGATGTCTACCAGGCGGCACAAAGTCTCGTCGGCAAGGTGGATGCCGTCTTTGTGCCGACCGACAACACGGTCGTTTCGGCTTTAGAGGCAGTCATCAAGGTGTGCGAGCGGACTCAGCTGCCGCTCTTTAGTGCCGATACCGATTCAGTCAAGCGCGGTGCGATTGCCGCCATGGGTTTTGATTATTACCAGCACGGCAAGCAGACCGGTGCCATGGCCAGAAAGATCCTGGCGGGAACCAAGCCCGAGGCCCTGCCGGTAGAATTCCAGAAGGATCTTGCCTTCCATATCAACCCCAAAGCGGCGGAGCGAATGGGGCTGAGCATCGACAAGACGATTCTCGATTCAGCCGACACCCTCTACTGATATTGCCGGCGACCTCGTTATACCGTCAAGATGTGGGATGTCGCCGGAGATTATCTGGAAGGAGGGGTTTGCCGGTGGGACGACGGTTTAACGCCGTAAATAGGTATTTTTCTATGACTCTCTTGAGAATGCTCGTCAAAGCTCCGTGGTAATTTCTTTTCCATGGATTAGTTCACTGCCCCGGGGTCTCGGTTGTTTTTAGCGGAGACCCTTTTTGTTAAAAAAATGCTTGTACTGCATATCTTCTTTCAGGATGTGACCGATAAGATAGGTGCCAAGGTAGTCCAGCAGTGCCTCGGAAAGGATGTTTGGTCCTACGTTGCCAGCCAAACAAAAAGATTGAGTCTTTTCGATGAAGGCTTTATGTTGGTCTTCCTGCTCGGTTTTTCGGTCATAATCATATTCGGCCATAAGGAATTCTTCGGCGCGAAAATGTTCATCGGCGTAATCGGTCATGTCGGTCAGCAGGTTGGCGATTGTTTTTTGGTCAGTCAACTTCTTCTGCTCGGCAATAAGCCGGTTGATCATGGCCAGTAATTTTTTGTGCTGCTGGTCCATTTCCGCAACGCCAACACTGAACTCATCTCTCCAAATGATAATTTCCATAAACTACCTCGATATAAGTGGCTGTTATTTTACGAAACTCCTTAGTGCTCGGCAGGATACCATGTGTTTTCAACTTTTCAACTGAAAAACTCAGCCATGCGGGGACTGAGCACCGGCCCGCACAATATGTTCTCGCAGTCCGGCGTGGTTGAGCAGATCGATAATCAAGAGGTCTTGAGTGGGCATGCCAGAATTTCAAACCATTGTTGCAGAAAAGCAAACTTTCTTCTATCCTTTTGCAAACCGTTGCATCGTCTTGTGAGTATGTTAAGCATACCCCAACATTGGGAGTAGGTATTGTTGATTACCAGAAGTAAAAATGAGGAGGGTGTATGAACCAAAAAATCCGAATGGTAGTCATTTTGCTATTCTCGTTTCTGATAATAGAATCCTTCCTCTGTAATTTGATTCAAGCTGCGGAGAAAAAGGCTAAGGAGCGACTGGCTGTACTCGAACTTAATGCCAAACATGGTGTTGAGAAGAGTTTTGCCGAAGCACTGTCGGTTATCGTTCGCGATAAGCTCCACAGTTTTGGTGATTATCAGGTGATGAGTCAGGAAGACATCAAGGCGGTGGCCAGTCGGGAGCAAATCATACAGGCAATAGGGGCTGATGAGGAGGGCAGCAAGTATCTTGTTGATTTCGGTCGAGCCATCGGTACCCGGTTTATGGTGGCGGGCGATATTTCTAAACTTGGTACGACCTATACGGTTAGCTTGCGGATGCTCGATACCAAAGGTGCGGAGGCTGGCGTCACAAACCGGGTGAATGAGAGTTGTAGTAAATGCGCAGAAGACGAATTGATAGTCACAGTTCAAAATGTTGCGGCGAAACTGGTTGGCAAACCTACTTTGGCAGCTGCGAAAAAAGCCGAAGAAGAAGCGAAAAAACTCACCGAGGAGAAAAAAAAGGCTGAAGAGTTAGAAAAGCAAAGATTGGCTGAAGAAAGAAGGAAGATCGGCGAAGCTGAGAAACAAAGAGTCGCTGCTGAAATCGAGAAGTTGAACCAAGAGAAAAAACAAATTTTAGCCGTGGCAGAACAAAAGCGTATTGCTGAGTTATTGAGAAAAGAGGATGAATCAACGCTGCGAATCGCTAATGACAAAGAAAAACAGGGGTCAATGAGCAGTACATCCATTGTCAAACCTGCAACTGCACCCGAAGTGCGAGGATCAACATCGACGGCAGCAAAAAAAGCGGAAGAGGAGAAGGTTGCGGACCAAAGGATAACCAGCACAGTGGGGCCAGTGGTCGGGGGCTCTTCACTCGTCAAGACCTTTAGCGACCCAAAAACGGGTATGGAATTTGTTTTGTTACCGAGCGGGTGTTTTTTGATGGGCGATACTTTCGGTGATGGGGATTTGGATGAAAAGCCGGTGCACGAGGTCTGCATTGATGCTTTCTATATGGGGAAATATGAAGTGACCCAAGGCCAGTACCAAACCGTCACCGGCAATAATCTTTCGAAATTTCAAAAAGGCGACAACTATCCTGTGGAAAAAGCAAGCTGGAACGACGTCCAAAGTTTTATTCGTTCCCTGAACGGCAAGAGTGGAAGGAAATACCGGTTGCCGACCGAGGCGGAATGGGAGTATGCGGCAAGGTCCGGTGGCAGAAGTGAAAAATACGCCGGCGGCAATGATATCGATGCGGTTGCCTGGTACTCCAGAAACAGTGGGGCCAGTACCAATCCGGTTGGGCAGAAGCAACCAACCGGCCCTGGTTTGTATGATATGTCTGGAAATGTCCGGGAGTGGTGTGGGGATTGGTATGATAGCGGCTATTATGGCAACAGCCCCCGGAATAACCCGGAAGGATCGTCATCGGGTTCGGATCGCGTTGTTCGCGGTGGCAGTTGGGGCGGTGGAGCGGTGGACGCGCGGGCGACTTCCCGCTTTGCAGCTGCCCCTGGTTTCGTTAACGTCGATCTCGGCTTTCGACTGGTTCTCCCGGTTCAGCACCCGTAGGTCCAGCCATGAAGAGCCAGGCTGTGGCGGTATTCTTGCCCACCCCGATGGCAGCAATGCCGGTAATGGTCATGCCATTGACAAAAGGCCGATTCAGATTAGCTGGCGTGTGATGGTGGTGGCTTTGGCCTCGACCAAGGCCTTTTCTTTTGCATTCATTATCGCCTCACGTTGTCTTATTTGGTAAAACAACCAAGCATGTATGTCAAGAAGAAAACCCTCGCTGGGAAAAATGGCTGTGCTGTGCAGGACGCCAGTTCCGGCAACCGCCACACTTCGAAAAAACAATCGCCTCAAGAGGGTTGCTTTCTTGCCCTGAGCTGCCACCAGCACACGGTTGCCATACCGACAACCAGCGGCGCGAGCCAGACCATGCGGCTTTGGTAGCGGTCGTGGGGATTAGAGAGAGCCCCGCAGATAAAGGCATTGCCAAGGAGGGCGAAAAGCATGAACAGCGCCGCCGCTGCCAGATCATGCCGCCCAGATCGCAGCCCCCAACCGACCACCAGCAACAGGCCGAAAAGTGACAGATGGGCGACCGGGACATGCACCCGGCTCACAGCATCAACCATAGGTTGCGTGAGCCCGCCTTGCTGCTGGCGCGCTGCATTGAAAGCCCTGGCAACGTGGGGTGGCAGAAGGTTGCTGAAGACATTGATCGTATCGTCATGATGATCCGCCAACTGATCGCCGGTTTTTACCATCACCAACTGTTCTGCTGTGGCTTGTAAGGCAGTCCAGGCAACGGCGACCGGATAGGTTTTGAGGCACATTTTCGACAAATACCCAAGTTCCGCATCGGCGGCCCCACTCCACTCCCCGAGATCGCGAAATGCCGAATTTTCGCCCCAAAGAAATTCATCGCCGGTCCTCGGAATACGCTCCTGCAGGCCGCACAATTTTATGCCTGGGACTGGGCAATGCTCAGCCAGCCAGCGCTGGGCGATACCGGCCTGCACCAGTCGGCCGAATATAATTACCGTGCTCCCGGGCGTGTACGTCGCCTTTCCCACCAGGAAGAGATGGAGCATGGGCATGAGCACCAGAGCAGCCGTCACAACCACCGCCGGAAGCATCCAGTTTACCGACAAAGAAAAGCCTCGCCGAAGTACGACCAGGCGTGCTACAACAGTGACCACCAGTAATCCCATGGCTAAAGCCAGGCCCGACATATGCGACAGCAAGCTCAGCAAGGCTATGGCAATGAGACCTGCCCGTTCAAATGGTGCCAATCTTTGCAAACGAAAACCCAGCAGCCAGAGGGCCAAGACCACCAAAGGTACGAGGGCGTCGGGGATTAACTGGCTGGCAGACCAGGCTATGCCGGTCGAAAGCGTCAGGCCCATACAAAATAATGCCGTCATCCAGGGGCCTGCAGGTAGATTGTGACAGCGCAGCATGAGATGAATCAGCCAGACGCTGGCCAGTACCTGCACCAGTATCGGTCCATAAAAGGACCACCAGGCAAACGAAGATACCCACAAAAACAGGCCATAAAAAAGAGATCGTCCGGTGCTGAGGTCCATCTCCAGCACGCGGCGCACATACCCGCCGGTGTCGAAAAAAACCAGGGCAAAACCATTCCACAGGGCAGGCAAAAGGAGAGACGCCACACTGATCGTAAGGGAGAGCGTCCAGGCCAGGCCTCGGAAAAACGTAGCGGGACCGACTGAGGAAGGTGATAAGGAAGCCATTTCTGTTGTCATTGTCATAGATCCTTGAAAGTATTTCTTTTCTGCCAATCGCCTGCAATTGCTTGCGGAATAACTTCTTTCTAAGGTACCATATATAGAAGATTCTTGGTGCCTGTTTCAACAAAAAATATCACAGTCAAATTAACCAGCATAAGACAACTGCCATGAATGAAAACACCTTTCGCGATGTTGATGCCCACGACGCCTATATCAACCGGGAGCTCTCCTGGCTTGCCTTTGCCCGAAGGGTCCTGCAAATCGCCGAGGACCCCTCCCAGCCACTGCTCGAACGGCTCAAGTTCTCGGGCATCATGGGCATGATTCTCGACGAATTCGTCATGAAAAGGATGGGCGGCTTGCACCAGAAACAAAGAACAAAGCCCCAGAAGCAGAGTTATGACGGCCTGACCCCCTGTGAAGAACTCGCCCTCTGCTGGGAAGAATTGCAGCGCCAGATGCGGATACTCATTGACTTGTTTGAGAATGTCCTGCAACCGGCCCTCGAGGAGCAGGGGATACATTTCAAGTCCTACGGATTGTTGGGGGATGAAGACAGGGAATTCCTTACCCGACATTTCGAAGATTCCGTGCTGCCGATACTCACCCCCCTGGCCGTCGATGCCGCTCATCCCTTCCCGTTCATCAGTAATCTCAGCCTCAATATCGCGATTGTTATCACCCAGGAAGACGATCGCACCCGCTTCGTCCGCCTCAAGGTGCCGGCCAATCGCAAACGCTGGGTGGCCCTCCCCGACAATCGTGGCTTTGTACGGCTTGAGGAGGTTATCGCCAACAACCTTCGCCTGCTTTTTCCCGCAGCGGCGTCGTTTGCCACCTATTTCTTCCGAGTCACCCGGGCAGCCAAGGACAACCCTTGGGACCGCGCCCGCCTTGATGACTTGAACGCCGAGGACATGGAGCCGGGCAGCATTATAGGCATGGTCACCGCCGAGTTGAACTTCCGCAAATTCGCCGGTATTGTACGACTCGAAGTCAGTGAAAACACTCCGGCCGATCTCCGCACCTGGCTGGTCGAACAACTGGAAATCGATCCTTCGCAAACCATGGCGACCGGCGGTATGCTTGGTTACGGCGATCTGCTCGAACTGAAGATCGACGGCCGCAATGATCTTCGCTACGCCCCGCACATTCCGAAAACCCATAACAATTTAAAAAACATCCATCCCGACGACTGCGACGCCTTTTTTGCCGAAATAAAAAGGAAGGATATCCTCATCCATCTTCCCTATCATGATTTTGATACCTCTATACTCCGGCTGCTGCAGCATGCCGCCACCGACCCGAAAGTCCTGGCGATCAAGCTGACCATCTACCGCACCTCAACCCAATCACCTATCGTCAAGGCCTTGATGGAGGCGGTTCAGCGCGGCAAGCAGGTCGCCGTTCTGGTCGAAATTACCGCCCGTTTCGACGAGGCCCCGAATATCGCCTGGGGAAAAATCCTCGAGCAGGCCGGTGCTCATGTCGTCTACGGAGTTGAGGGGCTCAAAACCCATGTCAAGCTGGCAATGGTCGTCCGCGAAGAAAGTGACGGCATCAAACGCTATGTCCACATCGGCACCGGCAACTACCACACCGGGACGGCGCGGCTGTACGGCGATCTGGGTATCATCAGCTGCCACGATAAACTGGGCTGGGATGTCAGTCGGCTGTTCAACGAACTGACCGGCGCTATTGCCGCCCAGGAATACAACATGTTGCTCGTGGCCCCCCATAATATGCGCGAGCGATTTGTCGCCCTCATCCGCCAGGAGGTCGTCAATCATAAGGCCGGCAAAGGGTCGGGGATCAAATGCAAAATGAACCAGCTGCAAGACCGGCAGATCATCCGCGAACTGTACTTAGCCGGCCAAGCCGGGGTGCAGATTTCCCTGAATATCCGCGGCCTGTGCAGCCTTTTGGCCGGTGCTCCGGGCTTATCGGAGACGATTCGCGTCTACAGCATCGTCGGCCGCTTTCTTGAACACAGCCGCATCTATCGCTTCGAAAACGGCGGCGAACCGATTTTCCTGATTGGTTCCGCCGACTGGATGAAACGCAATCTCGAATCGCGGATGGAAACCATCATGCCTGTTGAAAGCCCGGAGATTCAAGCGGAACTGGAAACAATCCTTGCTGTGTACGAAAAAGACAACACCTTTGCCTGGGACATGCAGCCGGACGGCAGCTACAAACGCCGACAACCTGCTGAAAACGAAGAGCCCCTGGCGGCACAGCAATATTTTGCGCAACGGCTCCGCTAGGCCAAAATTATGGAAGACAATGGTTTAATTCACGCTTTTATTCTTGATGGCCAGGGTGGCGGACAGCCACTTACCTGGGTGGAAGTGGAGCGCTGGACCCCGGCGGAAGGACACCTGTGGGTGCACCTGGCCTATGATGCCCCGCAGGCGGTAGCCTGGATCGAGCAGAAATGCGCTCTTGATCCGGTCGTTTCCCAGGCACTTATCAGCGAAGAAACCAGACCCCGGTCGCTGGCAGTCGGCAAGGGTCTTCTCATGACCCTGAGAGGCATCAACCACAATCAGGGTGAGGACCATGAAGATATGGTCTCCGTGCGGCTCTGGGCTGAAGAGATGCGTATCATCTCCACCCGGAAACGCCGCCTGATGTCGGTCGCCGAGATCGCCGACAACCTGGCCGCCGGTCGTGGACCGGCCACCAGCGGCGAATTTATCGAGGTCTTGGCTGAAATCCTCACGACAAACATTGAAAGCGCCGTCGATATAATCGAAGAACAGGCCGCCCGCCTCGAAGAACAGGTCGTGCAATTCAGTGACAAAGGCCTGCGCTCGCAGATCTCAGCCATTCGCCGCAAGGCAATCCTCCTCCGCCGATATCTCGCACCGCAGCGGGAGGCTTTGGATCGCATCCAATCTGAAACCATCCCCTGGCTGGGAGACAGGGACCGCAAGCATCTGCACGAAACCATCAACAGCCTGATCCGCATCATCGAGGATCTCGACTCTATTCATGAACGGGCGCTGGTGGCCCAGGAGGAGTTGATCAGTCTGCTTTCGGAGCAGTTGAACTCGCGGATGTACACGCTGTCGCTGGTCACGACAATTTTTCTGCCCTTAAGCTTTCTCACCGGCCTCCTCGGCATAAATGTCGGCGGGATTCCCGGAGCCGATTCCCCGTGGGGCTTTGGTGTCGTGGGGCTGGTGGTCCTGGCCATCATCCTCGGCCAGATTTTTTATTTCCGGAAACGGCACTGGATCTAGGCAACTAAAAGAAATCTTGCTGAACACCGCTATGACTTAAATATATACGGTTTTTGTTCGTACCTATAAGGTCGGGGAATAAAAATATCCCCTTTTCACCTGGTGACTTTCATCGACGATTGCGTGATAAGGGGATTCTTGCAAACGTCTATTTTACGGTGAAGACTACAGCAAACCCTGCTCCTTATACCATTGGGCAGTGTTGCGCAGTCCTTCAAACAGTCCATATTGCGGGGAATAACCGAGCAGCCTTTTGGCCTTGCTAATATCGAAGGACCGGCTTTTTGTGAAGAAATCGACCCGCCGGCGATAGATCGGCGGTTCGATGCCGAAGGGGATACAGATCTTTTCGCAGATCGACCCGGCGAGCTGAAAGGGCAGGGCTGGAATGTGAATCTTTCGGTCGGGGCTGCCGCCGATAATCACCAGGTTGCCGCGACAGCACTGCCTGAACGCCAGCTGGAAGCTCTGGATAAGGAGATCGATTCCCTGATATTTTTCGAGGTTACCAACATAGAGCATAATCGGCGAACCGAACAGTTGCGTAAGACCGCTCAGTCGGCAGCAGGTCTCAACAGCCGTGGATAAGACTTTGCTACCCACCTTGCGGTGGATGACCATAGGCAGGAGAAATTCGGGTTGAAATAACGGTTGAGCAAAACCGTTTTCGATGACACTCGCGGCGATTTCGCTACGGGAAAAAACCTTGAGCAGGGCCGGATTACGCGCGACCGGCCACCATATCCATTCCAAACTGTTCGGCCTTGGCCATCTCCTCGGGAAATCCCAAAACCGCCTTCCTGTTGTCGACGCCTTTTACAAGAAACTCTCCGCCATACTGGACGTCCATGGCATCGAAAATATACCTGGCGGTCAGTATACTGCAGTCAAAGATCTTCGGACCTTTGGTGGCCGAGGTGGAGAGGAGGTAGCCTTTTCGACCCTCGCCCTGACGAAACCTTTCTTTCTGAAGGTATTTCCTTGACCATCGGGCTTGAAAGCGATCGCCACAAATTTTACACTGGGCAGAAAGGGCGTAAAAATAGACCGGGCTGACCAGGAGAATCCGATCGGCTGCATCGACTGCTTCATAAATCTCCGTCATATCGTCCTTGATGACGCATTTGCCGGTTTTCTCGCAACCGCCGCAGGCCTGGCAGGGTCGCAGACTCAGGTCGTTGAGCCGTCGGTATTCAACCGTCCCGCCGCTTTGTTCTACTGCCTTGGCCACTTTCTTGGCCAGAGTCTCGCTGTTTCCACCCTTGCGGGGGCTTCCCAATAGTACCAGCAAATTCATAGCATTTTCTCCCATTTTTTTTGGTGATCGATGATGGTCTCTGCGCCCGTCGAGGCTGATTGTTTCAACAGTACCATTTCTTCAACTTTTCTGTTAGCTACATTGTTGTTTGCTGTCAATATCCTGTCTGCCTTGGTCATGCGAATTTCAATGCAAATACTTGTGTTCCCTGTAAAGATCTTTCTCCTTTACAAGGCATACTAATAGTACACATATATAGTATACATTGCCGTTGATCCTCTTATTCATTGATCTTCAGAGATACACTATGCTTACGAAATTCTTCTGAAACTGAACTTTTACTCTTGCATGGGAATGAGATTTATTGTTAACTGAGAAGATGAAACCACTTGCCGCCAATATCTTTGCAATCAAACGTTATGCTCTCCATGATGGCCCAAACATCAGGACGACCATTTTTTTCAAAGGTTGCCCACTCGCCTGCTGGTGGTGTCATAACCCTGAGGGCATAGATTTTCATTCCAAGGTTCTCTTTCTGGCCGAGAAATGCGTTGGTTGTGGTGAATGTGTCGGGCACTGCCCGGAAAAGGCTTTGGGCCTGACCAGCAAAGGCGTTTTTAGAGACGACGATAAATGCACCTCCTGTGCCACTTGTGTTCAGATCTGCCCGGCTCTCGCCCATGAGGCAACCGGGCGGAGTATGAGCATTGCCGAGATCATCACAGAAATAAAAAAAGAGCTACCGTTTTTTGATCAAAGCGGTGGAGGCATTACCTGTTCGGGGGGGGAACCGCTCAGCCAGCCGGAAAGCCTTCTGGCGCTCCTGCAAGCCTGCGGGAAGCTGGGAATACACCGGGCTGTTGATACCAGCGGCTTTGCGCCGGTTGAAACACTTTTGGAGGTTGCCCGACATTGTGAACTTTTTCTATATGATGTCAAACATATGGACAGCCCTACCCATGAACGATTCACCGGCGTTGCCAACGATCTGATCCTTGCAAATCTGAAGGCGCTTGGTGACGACGGTCATGCCATCAGGGTTCGCATCCCCCTTATAGTGGGTGTCAATGACGATGGAAAAAATATCCATGCGACAGGTGCCTTTATCGCCGATTGCAAAGGAGTACAGGGTATTGACATACTGCCCTATCATCCTTCAGCCATCGCCAAATATCGCAAGCTCGGCGAGATTTATAAGGGTGCGTCGCTCACCGTGCCCACTAAGGCACACCTTGCCGGAGTAGCGGAAATACTGAAAAAATATGTTGTTGACGTCAACATCGGAGGATAAGATGAACGATCGAATAGACAAACTGCGCACAGAGAGTTTTGAGGCACAGCCAACGATTTCCATAGAACGGGCTCTTCTTGAGACTTCGTTTTATAAAGAAAACAGTGGCAAACATTCCCTTCCGGTCCTGCGGGCCATGTGCTTTCTTCATCTTTGCACGTATAAGACCATACATATAGGCGAAGGCGAGCTGCTAGTCGGCGAGCGCGGCCCAAGACCAAAGGTTGTACCTACATTTCCGGAACTTACCTGCCACAGCGCCGAGGATCTGCGCATTTTAAACACCCGGGCCATGGCCAGCTACCGGGTGGCGGATGCTGATATCCGTCGCTATGAAGAAGAGGTCATCCCTTACTGGCAGGGTCGCTCGATGCGAGACCGCATCTTCAGCAGTATCCCCAGCGAATGGTGCATTGCCTATGAGGCAGGCCTCTTTACCGAGTTCATGGAACAGCGGGCGCCCGGCCACACCGCCCTTGACGGCACTATCTACACCATGGGCATGGTTGATTTCAAAGCGCGGATTGCCGACCGCATACGCCGTCTTGATTTCAACAATGACCCGGCAGCCTCGGACAAAGCCGAACAACTCCGGGCTATGGCTATTACCTGCGACGCCGCCATAGTTTTCGCCAGCCGCCACGCGGATCTCGCCGAGACCATGGCCGCAGCTGAAAAGGACGCGCTACGCCAGGAAGAACTTCGCCGGATAGCGGCAATCTGCCGGCGTGTCCCAGCCGAAAAACCCCGGACTATGCACGAGGCCCTGCAGATGTATTGGTTCGTCCACCTCGGCACTATTACCGAGCTGAACGGCTGGGACGCCATGACCCCCGGCCACATCGACCAGCACCTGCTGCCGTTCTATGAAAAAGATCTGGCCGACGGCATTCTCGACCGCGAAAAGGCTAAGGAACTCATCAGCTGCCTGTGGATCAAGGTTAACAACCACACCGCTCCGCCAAAAGTGGGCGTCACCGCCAAGGAAAGCGGCACCTACAACGATTTCACCCAGATCAATCTTGGCGGCCTGAATACGGCTGGGGCCGATGCTTGCAATGAGGTGTCCTATATCTGCCTGGAAGTCTCCGACGAGCTCCATCTCCTTCAGCCGCAACCGAGTGTCCATATCAGCTGCAAGACACCTGACCGCTTCCTGAAAGCCGCCACCAAGGTCATCCGCAAAGGCTATGGCTATCCTTCCGTGTTCAATACCGACGCGGTGGTCATGGAACAGGTGCGGGTCGGCAAGAGCGTCGAAGACGCCCGGGAGGGCGGGACGAGCGGCTGCATTGAGACCGGCGCCTTCGGCAAGGAGGCCTATATCCTTACCGGCTACCTCAATGTCCCAAAGATCCTCGAAGTCACTCTGAATAACGGCGTTGACCAGCTGACCGGCAAGATGGTCACCATCGCCACCGGCGATCCAGCCACTTTCAAGAATTTTGACGAGTTGTACCAGGCCTTCATTCGGCAGCTGGAATATGTTGTCGATTTGAAAATTCGCGTCAACAACTATATCGAACGGATGTACGCTAAGTATTCGCCGGCACCCTTCCTGTCGGTGGTCATTCATGACTGCATTGAAAAGGGCAGGGACTATTATGACGGCGGCCCTCGCTACAACACCAACTACATCCAGTGCTGCGGCATCGGCACGACCACTGACAGCTTGTCGGCGATCAAGACCCATGTCTTTGATGGCGGTACGGTCAGCATGGATGCCTTGCTTTCTGCATTGAAAAACAATTTCCAGGGTGCTGAAGCCTTACGCTTAAGGTTGTGGAACAAAACGCCGTTTTTCGGCAACGATGACGACCGTGCCGACGCGATTATGCAGAAGATTTACGAATCGCTTTTCACTGCCATCGACGGTAAACCTAATACCAAGGGGACCATTTACCATCTGAACATGCTGTCCACCACCTGCCACGTCTATTTCGGCAAAATGCTCGGCGCCTCGGCCAACGGCCGCTTTGCCTGTCTGCCGGAATCGGACGGTACCTCGCCGTCGCATGGGGCCGACCGCAACGGCCCGACGGCGGTGATCAAATCACTCAGCAAGATGGACCAGTTGAAGTCGGGAGGCACACTCCTCAATCAGCGTTTTCTACCCAGCGTTCTCACCACCGATCAGGATCTCGATAAACTCGCCGGCCTTATCCGCACCTATTTCACCCTTGGCGGCCACCATATCCAGTTCAATGTCGTCGACACCAAAACCCTGCGCACCGCTCAGGAGCATCCGGACGAATATCGCAACTTGCTGGTCCGGGTCGCCGGTTACAGCGATTATTTCGTCGATCTTGACCGCGAGCACCAGGAAGAGATCATCAGCCGAACGGAGCAGGAACTGGCGTAGCCTGGTGAAAAATATAAAGGCCGAAGGAGTGAAACACCTTCGGCCTTTGTCGTTTGTAAGCCTTTTAAAAACCTTTATCTTTCAGTTGCCTCGGCAATGGCATCGCAAACGTAGCCGATATTTGCCTCGGTCAAGCCAGCCAGATTTATCCGTCCACCTGCCACCACGTAGATGCTCTTATTGGCCCGCAGCCATTGCACGACTTCATCCGACAAACCACTGAACGAAAACATGCCGCGCTGACTGGTAATGGAGGAAAAATCACCCTTCACACCGCGTGCGGTAAGCCCCTCTACCAGTGCCACGCGCATCGCCTTGATGCGGTTGCGCATGGCCGCCAACTCCTGCAGCCACTGCTCACGCAGGTGGGGGGTCGAGAGGATGGCAGCAACCACCAGTCCGCCATGGGCCGGTGGGTTGGAATAGATGACCCGGATGGTGATCTTCAGATGGCTCATCGCCACCGCCGCGTCTGCTGCGGTCGGACTGACAATGGTCAGGGCACCAGTGCGCTCGTTATAGAGTCCGAAGTTTTTCGAATAGGAACTGGCGATAAAGAAATCGACTCCGGTCGCGGCAAAGGCTGCAATCCCGGCTCGATCGGATTCAAGTCCTTCACCAAAACCCTGATAGGCAAAATCCAGGAAAGGAATCCAGCCTTTTTCCACCCCGATTGCGGCAACCTTGCGCCATTCGTCGGCAGTAAGATCAACCCCGCTTGGGTTGTGGCAGCAGGCGTGCAGCAAAACGATGTCTCCGGCTGGAATATTCATAAGGTCTGCAACCATTGCCTGAAAATCGAGGGCTCGGGTCGAGGCATTGTAGTAGGCATATTCGGCCAAGGGAAATCCGGCTGTGGTAAAAACTCCCTTGTGGTTGGACCAGGTCGGATTGCTGATCCAAACCTTGGCAGCGGGATAAAACTTTTTCAAAAGGTCGCCACCCACTCGCAGAGCTCCGGTACCGCCTGGGGCGTGGGCGGTAGCCGCCCTGCCGCTGGTGATGACCTCACTGGTGTCACCGAACAGCAGCTTTTGCACCTCGGTGGCATACACTGGGTCTCCGGAAATCGGCAGATAGCTTTTAGTACTCTCCCCCTCGAGGAGGATCTTTTCGGCTGCCTTGACACAGGCCAGAATCGGCGTTTTGCCTGCCTCATCCTTATACACCCCCACCCCCAGATTGACCTTTTGCGGATTTATATCCGCCCGGAAGGCATCGTTTAAACCAAATATAGAATCGGCGGGTGCTGCTACAATATTTTGCCACATAGATATTTCCTTTTGAAGTAGTGTAGGTGTAGTAAAATTGCGAAGTTTAAGAATACAGGTTTTTCCCGAGCCATGTCAACAGGAATGAAGGGCTGTCGGTCGGCTCAAGGTAATGCTCGGAGACTAAGGTGGAGATTTGCCCTGCTGCCATGACTGTGAGAATTGCTTTTGAGCAGAAATTGGTAACGGCTTTGCCGGCAAGTGAAGAAAGCGGCAGCTTGATCTTCCAACAAACCCATGATAAAAAGGTGCTGAACGTCTCAGT
>JAABQY010000063.1 GCA_011391225.1 Desulfobulbaceae bacterium
CCCCGGCAAGGTGACTGCCCTGGTTATGGGCACAGCCGCTAACCCCTATGAGATAACAATCACCATCCAGCCGGTTTCCGCAAGCCATTGGCAAACGATCAAAAAGCAGTGCCAAGGCCATTTGAAATCATTGCAGGACTTGCTTGCCGGCAAGTTTCCCAAGACCCTGGCGGAAATTTTTTTCACTGAGGATCAAGGGCTCTTTCCAACTCCTAAGGCCATCCGTTTTCATTGCAGTTGTCCTGACAGCGCCTCAATGTGCAAACATGTGGCAGCCGCACTGTACGGCGTCGGTGCCAGGTTTGACGAAGATCCCTCATTATTTTTTACTCTGCGGGGGGTGGATACTGGAGATCTGATTGCCGATGCGCTAAAGGATTCAGCGGATGAGATGCTGAACAAGACCAAAAAGAAAACCGCCAAGGTTATTGACGATGCCGATCTGGCGAACCTCTTTGGTATCGATATGGACCTTAAGCCGGACTTTTCCGGCAAGGGGCCAAAGGTATTGCAAGAAAAAGCCTCGACCGTAAAGGCCGTCCAACCCGCTTATCCACGCGCTGACAAGCCTAAAAATATTTTAAAATCGCCACAAACTGCCTCAGCCCGTGTTGCAGCAATCATTGCCGCCGGGACATCTGGAGTCACCATCGCCGACATGGTAACAAAGACCGGGTATTCGAAAAGTAAACTGTACGGTATTGTGCATAGCTTGAAACAGGAGGGGAAGATAAAGACTGCGTCGCATGGGGTGTATATAACAGCGTGATTAAGGACATGGAAAGCAGGATCCCGGGAAAAACAGTGCATAACGTCGATCATTTATCGACAACTGCAGAAGGTAACCAAAATCAAATCGGGTTTAGCCGATCACGTTTCAGTATCCCCCCTGATGTCGAAATTAAGAGAGCGCTGTAACAAGCTGGTAGTCTTGGTTGCCGAAATTAAGCTCCTTGGCATAATCCAGTTGGAACCGATACGGTATATCGTAAGCCATTTGAGATAGGGGCTTGCCTGACCGTCCTTCAACCATATCCAGAGAGGCCGCATCTAACGCTACTGGATCCCGAGAAATGAGGATGCCAATGTCTGGAATAATCTGTTCGAATGTGTGTCCCATACAATCACAGTCCTTAGAAATTCTCGTCAGAACATTGATAAAGAGGCTTTTGCCGGTAAACATGGAACAAACACCCATGGCATGCTCAACCACCTTTTTCTGGAGGTCTTCATAGGTCGCACCCCAGTTGAATTTCACGGCATCAAACCGGCACATAGCCAGGCATTCACCACAACCGATACATTTACGGGCGTTGATCACAGCGGCCTCTTCCTTTATTGTAATTGCTGACTCCGGACACCAAGTGATGCATGTACCACAAGCGGTACATTTCTTTTTCACAATTTTTGGTTTGGCCGTGGAATGCTGAGCCAACTTGCCCTTTCGGCTAGCACACCCCATGCCGAGGTTTTTCAATGTTGCACCAAAACCTGCAGCCAGATGACCGGTAAAATGAGATACCATTACCAAGGCATTGCATTTAGCAAAAAGAGCAGCGATATGAACAGATGTATAGATTTTTCCTGGTATCGGTACGACACACTCCTCATCGCCAAAGAGACCGTCGGCCATGATAATCGGCATTCCTGTGGCCGCATAATCAAATCCCTGGCTATGTGCGTGAGCTATGTGCCTGATCGCCCCACTTCTATTGCCTTTATAAAGGGTAGATGTTTCAGTCAGAAAAGGGACTCCACCCTGGTTCTTGATACCTTCGCCAAGCATCTTCAGGTAGAGCGGCCTAGCGTACCCAAGTTTTGGGGATTCTCCAAAATGGGTTTTCACAGCCGTGACATCCTGATCTGCGATGCAGTCTAATAGTTCTTCGCCCTGGATCAACTCCTTGAGTCTCGCGCACAGGTGTTCATCATTTTCATTGTCGGCCGCTTCAATGCAATAAACTTTCTCTCCCATATTATTTCTCCTTCAAGTGGCTGTCACTGTCCTTTGACCCATTCCAACATCGGGTCTATCCATTCCCTATAGGGCCGGTAGATCAAACCATGTCCGATATCAAGATTGAGGACGATTGCCTTGAATTTGCCAAGCCCTTCTGATCGCTGAAAGTACAATTCTGGAGTGAGTGACTGTTTGTCGGACCGATCATGGATCGAGAGGACATTGCCATATAATTTCAAGTTTTCATCTGGCAGGAATTTTTCAAATAAGCCTGCCAGGAGTACGAAGTTTATCTCTTTTTCCCGTAGAATGGTGGAAGCGTAAGCGCTGATGACACCGCCTCTGGATGCACCAACTACGGTGATGTTACTCGGCGGGACATTGTTTGCCAGAAGTGTTCTAATCTGGGAGGCAATATTCTCGGCATAGGACTTAATCTCGGTGCCTTTTTTTCGTGCCTCACTTATCACTATGAATCCTTCACTCACCAGCTCTTCAAGGATAAATTCGTATTCGTAGTATCCATGTTCTTCACTTCTGGGCCTGACACCGGCCTCTTCCACGATTAGGCCGTGAAGATAAAAGAGATAACGTTTTGTGATGTCGGGATTACTTGGTACGTGCTGAAGGTTATTGGTATTCATAATTCGCAACTTTTGCTCCTGATCGTAAGGTTCCGCAGTTCTTTGTATGCCAGGCTGTGGTGATACGAATTTTCAAACAAGATAAATGGCTTTATTAATGCCACCGTAGAGAAACCAGCAGGAAAAAAACAGCAGGAAGACGGCGCAGCCACCGATCAGTTTGCGGTACAGGCTATCGCTGAAAAAACGCCTGCCTCTGGCGATCCCGAAAGAAATAAGGCAGTACCAGGCCAGGTCGGCGAGAATATGGCCGAAAAAGAATGCTGCAATTCCCAACATCCCGAACTGCATCGCATACATAATATAGCCGAGACCGATCGATGCCCACCAGATCAGCCAATAGGGGTTGGCGGCGCTGAGCACAATACCGGTGAGAACAAGATTTTTCGACCTCGGTCCATCAGGGCGTCCCTTAAGGCTCAGTTGCGGCAGAGAGCGGAGCATGGTCGTTCCCATCCACAGCAGGACCGCCCCACCGACCATTGAAATAAAAATAAAGACATCATCACGCACCAGAAAAGGTGCCAGTCCCGACAGCAGCGCGAGTACCAAGGCCAGTTCGAGCAGGGAGTGGCCGAAAATCATCGTCGGGCCGACCAAAGCGCCACGTCGAGAACTTTCACTGACGGTGACAGTGAGCAGCGGGCCTGGCATCAGCGCACCGGAAAGGGCCAGGATAAATGAGGTGCAAAAAATAGTGAGAAGGGTAATTTCCATGAAATATCCAATCAATCAAAAAGAAGAATGTCAACTATACTGGTTATCGTTTTTTTCTACAATGAGGGGGTTTGCTGGGGACAGAAAACGAGCAAAGACGATAATGGCAGGCGTTGCAATTTTGTGATGGCCTTGTTTTGACAATAGTCTCGTGGAAACGTTACATTCCTCGATCATGTACAGTGTGGATCATTCATGGATATCCTTGACAAGAGACCTTTCGACTATCTCGTCAATGACGACATCAATGTGTTGAATTTTCAGCGCCTGTTCTATATTTTCCTCATTGTAGGTCTTCCAGAGATAGATTGCACGTCTAAAATTTTCCGAGAGAATCGGCTCGATTGAATCAAAAAAGGAATCTCGGAAAATCAGAGCGGTAAGCTGTCTACTCTCACATCTCCGAGCAAATGATGGCTTGTCTTGCCGCTCGTCCAGATTTGAAAAGCCGTACGATTCCAAATTGTATGGTTGGCTACACGCTTCATAAGGTGCCAATAGTTGATAGGTTATGCTGGCTTCTTCCGATTGCATGGCCATCAGGGCAAGATCACAAAGCCCCTGACTCTCAACGCAGGATTCTGTGATATCGGGTCCTAGGGTAAAATCGGCTGTGAAGGCTGTATCCGGAAAGCGCTTCTGCAATGCCTCGAGGATTGCCGTGAAGCCGATAAAAGCTCCTCGTAAGTTCCAGTGGGTATCGGTTTTGTAGAACAGTTCCCTGCCGTTTTTTGCAGCTCGCAACGGTCGACTGAGATCAACCAGGAATGGCAGGCCGACCTTTTCTGTAAATTCGATTAATTGTTCGAAACGACTGGTTCCTTTAAACGGGGCGATATTTTCGGGCAGAAATTCTGGGTAGATGCTGTGTTTATTTGGCGGAATCACCAGAATGTACGCGATTCCTCGCTGCCTGCACCACAATGCCCTTCGTTGGCGCTCTGCTACCCAGGTTTTCAGCTGTTTTTCACTGGCCTTGATCAGCCCCAAATAATCTTCCATCTGTTCTTCAGCAGAGTAGAAGTACCAGCCATTTTTACCCAGAAGCACTTTTGATTCCTTGCCGATTTTACCGAAATGTTTTTTCATCTCCCTGTGGTAACGGTGGATGAGAGCTTCCCGATAGCCAAAATGATCGCCGAGATATGCATCAAGCCCGGAAAAGAAAGTTGGCAGTTGGTGGAGAGATCGAGGTGGGGGGGGGCTTTCTGCGAGTTTTCGTTTTTCTGCTCTGGACCAGTCGGATTCTGGGGAGAAGAGCATTTTTATAGCTGGAAGAAGAATAATCAGCAGAAACAGCACGGTCAGCGTTTTATGGAAATAGGACTGCAGTGCCGTAGCGCTCATGTTTTTTTAAAACCTCAAATAAATAAAAGGATTATAGACTTGAGCCGCCAGGCTGATGACGGAGAAATACGTTAGGGTTCCCAAGAAAAATATTTGCAGGAGGTAGCTTCCAGTCACAAACCAGAATTTCAGCCGTGTCGGTGTTGAGACAAGATAATTCTGCAATCTTTGCAAGACCGGATACAATGGAAACGAGAGCAGAACTGCCAGAGCCATTACCACGACGATCTGCATGTCGATGAGTTCGGCCAATGAATACCTACCCGATTGACCGATCGAGTGCCCGAACATGACCAGGAGATATTGCACTGCTCCCTCGAAAGTCTCGCTACGAAAAAGCACCCAGCCGATCATAACCAGAATGAACGTCGCCAGACGCTGTACTGGTGCCCAAAGTCGCTGCCTAATTTCGCCGATCCGGCTACGTTCGAGGATGAGAAATGTGCCGTGGTAAAGCCCCCAAACGACAAATGTCCAATTGGCACCATGCCAAAGACCGCAAAGCACGAAAACGACGATCAGATTCAAGTATGTGCGCTGGTTGCCGTGCCTACTGCCACCCAAAGGGATATACAGATAATTCCTGAGCCAAGAGGAAAGGGTCATGTGCCAGCGCCGCCAGAAATCGCGGAAGGATCGGGCGATATACGGATAATTGAAATTTTCGGGAAAAGTAAAGCCGAACATCTTGCCAAGACCGATGGCCATATCGGAATAGCCGGAAAAATCAAAATAGATCTGAAATGTATAACAGAGTGCCCCAAGCCAGGCAACCTCAGGCGACATTTCGTGTGTTTTCAGGGCGAATACCTGATCGGCAATAAGGGCTAGAGGGTTGGCGATGAGCATCTTCTTTGCAAGGCCATACAGAAAACGCTGGACGCCACAAGCAAATCCGCAAAAACTTGTTGTTCGCCTTACAAGCTCTTCAGCAATATCAATATACCGCTCGATGGGGCCTGCCATCAACTGGGGGAAAAATGAGATGTAGAGGCCAAGATTAATCAGATTGCGTTGCGGTTCGACCTTTCCACGATAGACATCGATAAGATACGACATTGCTTTAAAGGTGAAAAAGGAAATACCGATTGGGATATGAACCGGTTCCAGGATAGCTTGTGGCAGACCAACAGATGTTAACAAGTTGTTAAGATTATCGACAATGAAGTTTCCGTACTTGAAAGAGCCAAGCAATATTCCATTGAGAGACAGGCTGAAACAAACAATCCACCGAGAGGAAGGTTTGCTTGCATTTTCTGCAAGCAGAATTCCACAAAAATAATTTGTCAGGATTGAGGCCATCATCACAAGCAGATATATCCCTTCTCCCCAGGCATAAAAAAGCAAGCTTGCCCCAAGCAGAACGACATTACGTAGCCTTCGACCGGCAAGAAAATACGTCCCCAGAACAAGAGGGAGAAAGAAAAAAATAAATGTTACAGAAGAAAATATCATATCAAAAGGGTGTTGAAAAACACAATCTAACTTATGGATTTAGCTTGCCGCACACTCTGCCTTCAAGTTTTTGCCACTTTGCCAGTCCGGTTCCTCCCCATGTCTATCATCCTAAAAAAAATCGGCGTAGATTGGCAACAAAAATATGGCCATCCCCTTCACCTGTTAGAAATAAGCGCTACCTGCCGCCGGAGGGCGGCAGGTAGCGGGTAAATGTTTGGCACGAATTATGACAGAAATGACAACTAACGGGAGAACAATTTGTCAAACTCCCCGAAGCCCTCTTTCTGCAAATCAGCCACCGGGACAAAACGTAACGCTGCTGAATTGAGGCAATACCTGAGTTTTGTCATGGCTTTTTTGCTCCAGTCAATGCTTTCAAGAAACGTATCCCGGCCGGATCGACTTCGATAGTAGGTATAACGGACGGGATTTTTTTTATAATAATCCTGATGATACTCCTCGGCCGGATAGAAGGTGCTGTAGGCCACGATCGGGGTGACCAGCGGGCCTTTAAAAATGCCGCCGGCAGCAAGCTCTGCCTTGGTGGCCTCGGCCAGACGGCGCTGTGCATCGCTGTTGTAGAAAATTGCCGTTGAATAGGCATGACCACGGTCGACGAACTAGCCGCCGGCATCGGTCGGGTCCACCTGGCGCCAATATACGTTAAGGAGCTGCTGAAAGGTTATTTCCTTCGGATGATAGGTGATTTCCACCACCTCGATATGCAGGATCGCAAATCCTTCCGCGAGCGTTACCTCAAGCCGGCATTGGTCGATGGGTTGATCGAAATGACTATTCCCGATAAGCCCAACAGCCGCTTGCAGAAATATCGTTTGACTGACAAGGGACAACAGTGGTTGCATGAGCGTGTCGATGAGAAAGGAAAACAGTAATAGATACCTTTTTGAATTAACTGGAAAAAGAGAGAAACTGCGCTTCAGGGCTTAGCCGCTTTCTGTCTCAGATAGGCAAGGACATACTTGATTTCCCCGTAGCTATAGGCCTCACCGACAATCTCTTTGACCTTGCCGAGTTGTTTTTCCTCCAGGGGCAGGATTATCTTTTCAAGCGCTAGGCGTTTTTCCTGGGTGATGAGCCGGTCGACGGGGATTTCGCCCAGTTCCAGACATTGAGCCAGATGACTTTCGATGGTGGTAAAGACAAAGCCGCGCTCTTCGGCAATCTGCGGAATGGTCATACCCTGGTTGAAAAGTTCAAGTGTCTGGAGCCTGGTTGGGACTTTGGGGCCTTTTGCTTCTTTCGGTTGCCCCAGCTTTTTATGGTCCACAGGTTCTGCCGCCGGTTTGGTGGGGAGGAAGACCGCCTGGATAGCGTTTTTCACGCGGTAGACCACCACCAGGGCTACCAGTTCCTGGCCGTATTTCTCCGCCAGTTTTTTGCCTATCCCCTTGATGCGCGCCAGGTCTTCCAGGGTGTTTGGCAGGTTGACGGCGATTTGCACCAGGGTCTTTTGGTGCAGGACCTGGTAATGGGGGACGTTTTCTTCTTTAGCCGTCAGGCTTCGCCACTCCTTGAGCGCCTGGAAAAGTTCGGGATGGCCGACGTCGGCCTCCGAGTAGATAGGTGTCTCTTTTCTCTCCCTCTTTGGTTTGGTGTCGATTTCCGCTGAGGAAACCGCTTTCAGATACTCCGCCGAGGAAAATCCCGACTTGCAGCACCCAACCGCTGCAAGCTTGACGGCGGTTTCTTCTTGCAGCCATTTACACAGGTCCTTGGCTTTCTTGCGGATTTCCTTGTTATCAGTTTCCACCCGAAAAGAGGCAACTACTTCGCCGATTCCGGCGGCAAACTTTTCCTGAAAATAAGTTGAAGCCTTCTGTAATCGTTCGCCTATCGCCGCATCTTGGCCAGGAGGAATGAGGTCACTGAACATGCCCTGCAGTTGCCGGCGGAAGTTGGCGCCGATGTTGCAAATGTCGCTCACGGTCTGGGTCTGCAGGTCGCGGAGATTACCGGCGCCGACGATCCGCACCAGTTCCCCGCTACGTTCAACCGTCGAGATGAGCCTGGCAAGAAGCCCCTGCAGTCGCTGAAAATCAAAACATTCGAGCAGCAACCGCTGCTGGTAGCGGATCTTTGCCGTGGCCAGTTGCGCCATGGTCGGGACATTCTCCCCGGCCTGTTCAACAAAGCGCAGAACGGCATGGTCGGTTTTTACCGCCCGTGCCGCAAGCGGTGAGCTGAGGACAATGCCTTCGAGGGTCCGGCAGCGGCTGAGTGCCACATACACCTGGCCATGGGCAAAGGCTGCCTGGGCGTCGATGATCGCCCGGTCAAAGGTCAATCCCTGACTTTTGTGGATGGTGATGGCCCAGGCAAGCTTCAGCGGGTACTGGATGAAGGCGCCGATTTTCTTTTCGCTGATATCAAGAGTTTCTTCGTTGAGAGAGTATTCAATATTCTCCCAGGTCGCCGGTTCGACGATGATATCTTCGTTATCGCCAGGACATTTTATGGTGATTTTTTTCCCTTCGATGCGGGTAATTTTGCCGATTTTGCCGTTGAAAAAGCGTTTCTCCGGCGAGGCGTCGTTGCGGACAAACATCACCTGGGCCGAGGTTTTCAGTTCGAGCGTCTCGGCTGTCGGGTAGGAATGTTCCGGGAACTCGCCTTCAATGTCAGCGGCGAAGCGGTGGGTTTTTTGCGGCAGACCGGCGAGCCGTGCGGTATTGATGGCCTCGGCGCTGCTGTTATGGGTGCAAAGGGTTATGTAGCCTTCGTTCTTGTGGTCGATGAAACCTTCGATATGGCGACGGTTCAGCGCCTGCAGGGTTTCGCCGCCGAGTTTGTTGTCGCGGACCCGGTTGAGAAGATCAATGAAGTTGCTGTCGGCCTGCCTGTAGATATGTTGCAGCTCGATGGCAATCAGCTCCGTCCCGCGCAGGGCATTGCTGCTGAAAAAATAGGGCGAGTCGTAGTAGGGCTGGAGGATGCGCCACTCGGCGTCTTTCACCACCGGAGACAGCTGATGCAGGTCGCCGATGAGCAGCAGCTGCACCCCGCCGAACGGCATGGTGCTGCGGCGATGGCGGCGGAGAACGCTGTCAACCCCGTCGAGGAGGTCGGCACGGACCATGCTGATCTCGTCGATCACCAGGAGATCAAGACTTTTAATGAGATTGATTTTATCCCGGCTGAATTTATGGCGGTTTTCGCCCTCGCTGCCGGGAATGAACGGCCCGAAAGGCATCTGGAAAAAGGAATGCAGGGTGACGCCGCCGGCATTGATCGCCGCCACCCCGGTCGGGGCGGTGACGATCATGCGCTTCGGGCTCTGCTTTTTAATGGAGTGCAGAAAGGTAGTCTTGCCGGTCCCGGCCTTGCCGGTAAGGAAAATGTTGCAGCCGGTGTCCCGGACAAATTCGTCGGCCAGTTGCAGGATCGGGTTGTTGTTCATCGGTGCCGGTTTACGAGTACATTTCCTCCAGGACCGCATTGATCAAGGCAATCTCTTCTTTGCCAAAACGGGCCGGGTCGTATTCTTCATCGAGCCACTCCCGATATTCCTCAAAGCCAGGATCTTCCGGGTTGTCAAGAACCTCCAAAAGATGGAAAAATCCAGGTATACCGCCAATATCTTCGGGCGGACAGGCGCGTCTTCCGGCAAGCAATACGGGATACGGCTTGCCCTCATCCGGGCCGAGGACTTTTTCGACGGTTATCTTGTGCAGCCAGTCGTCACCATAGTCGTAGATATATTGAAAAGCTGGGAGAATCTTATCGTGCAGGTCCTGCAGGGTAAATTTCCCCTCGTTTTTTGGCCGGCTGGTTCGAAACGTATCATCTTCCATGTCGGGCAGACTATAACAGGTGCGGTCGATGAGAAATTGATGCAGGTGGCTATCCGTCCACCCCATGCACAACTGGATGACCTTGTGCAGACGTTCTAAGGTTGTGTCGCCTGGTGCCTGGATGCGTCTCCAGATCGGCGGCTTGGTGTCCTGAAGGGAGATTTTTAGCTGGAATACCAAGGGAATGGGGGTATTGCGCTTTTTGCCGTGCTGGAGGAAATCGACCTTGATGATCTTGGCTGTTTTCTTTGGCGGGGCGCAGCACGAACCGCCACCGGGGCAGGAGCAAGCCTTGTCCTGGTCGGTTTTGCCGCTACGAATCGGGATCGGGATGTTTTTTCCACCGGTAGATTTTTTACGTTTTTTGCCGACCGACCGTGAATGGTTTTGCAAGGTTTCGATGGAAAGCGGCAGCGTCGCCAGGAGGAAGACCTGGATTTGCAATTCTCGATCGGGAAATTCGTCAGCACCGTCGTTGGGGAAGGCATCCTGGAAGACGTCGTCCGGCAGCTTTTCAAACATCTCCAGCATCTCCGTCGGATCGACCAAACCTTGGATGGTCATGATGCTGTGCATGAGGTCTTCTTTTTTTCGATCGGAGAGTTTCGGGTATTCCTCCGGGTCCCACAGGTCATCGCGAAGGATAAGGGCCTCATCGAAACCCGAGACCCAGCCATAGACTTCCTCGAGCATGTCGTCACGCAGGGTATCCAGGTCGAAGGGGAACGAGAGGTTGTTGTTATGGAAAGCAATGACCATTTGGTTATACATATTGGTCAGGCAATCGGTCATTTTTGTCATTTCCCTTTTATCCTTCAATTCCGGGAGATCGCCACCGAAAATTATCGGTACCCATTCGTCCGGAGGAATGTGCTCCGGGGTCATGGCCAGGCCGAACAGGAAGCCGCAGAGTTCGTCGTAGGTGAAGGCCTCATCCGGTTCGGGAGCGAGGCTCAGGAGTTTTTCAAGGGTCTTTTTATCTTTTGTGGGAAGCATTGTCTTGTGATCCGGTGATGGTTGTAGAGGAGTTGCGAGATGGCTACAGCAATAGCGGAAAAGAGGAGCAAAGGAAAGGAAAAAATCGGCCGGTCCAGAACAAATTGGGTTTGCGCCTGCGGTTCGCGGCCCTCCCTGTTGGAAGGATGTTTGCTATTGTTGACAAACTGATTTATATCGTAGAAAGACTTTTGCTGAAAGGCGGATTGAGAAAGGGTCACAGTAGATCGCTCCCACGATGATAAAATCACGAGAGTTGCAGTTTTTTCGGATATCCACGCCAACCTGGAAGCGTTTGAGGCGGTGCTTACCCCTGCTGCGACCCTGGTATTACGTCACCGATATTGAAAAGGAACATTTCCCTGGGAACTAAACAAAGAGGCTGCAGCGCGGTATGAAGAGCAAATCGGGATATTGGGCGGACAACTACCAAAACAGTCGATTATCGGTTGAAGAAGCTATCGCCAAAATAAAATCCGGGCAGCGAATATTTATCGGCTCCTCGTGCGGCGAACCGCAACTCTTGGTTAAAGGGCTGGCCGATGCCGGAACGAACTTTACCGATCTGGAAATTGTCAGGATGTTCAGTGGTGAGAGTACCTCCCTGTCGCGGATTGCCGAAAAATCGAAATCCCAGAATCTCAATATACGCTCGTTTTATCTTGGCTCGGCAAACTCCAAGAGTTTCAAGGGCGATCTGCGCTTTATAACTCCGATAAATCTTTCCGATGTCCACAAGTTGATCAAATCGCGGCTGCTGCCCCTCCAGGTGGCCCTGATTCAGGTGAGTCCGCCCGATGATTTCGGCTGGATGAGCCTCGGTATCTCCGTCGATGTCACCGCATCGGCGGCGGCCGCAGCCGACCTGGTCATTGCCCAGGTGAACCGCCATATGCCCCGCGTTCTCGGCCGCAGTTCCATCCATGTCAATGATGTAGATTATTTTGTTGAGCACGATGAAAAGCTCATCGAAATCGGCACCTATCCGGACGTAACGACGGCCGGAATGATTGCCCGCTATATCGCCCGATTGATTGAAGACGGATCGACGATGCAGATGTCGCTGGGCGGCACCTCCCACGCCAATATTGAGGCGCTGATCGACAAAAACGATCTGGGGATTCATACCCAGTATATGACCAACACCATCATGCGACTGATGGCCATGGGGGTGGTGAACAATAAGAGGAAGGGCTTCAATACCGGCAAAGTTATCTGCAGCAATGCCATCGGTAATCAGGAACTCTACGACATGCTCGAAAACAATACGGCAATCGAGTTCCACCCTTCGAAATATGTCAATGACCCTAGGAAAATCGCCAAAAACAACAAAATGGTGGCAATGAATATGTGTCGGCAAATAGATCTCACCGGGCAGGTGGTGGCCGACGCCCTGCCTTTCAATAATTTTTCCGGGGTTACCGGTATTCTCGACTTTTTCCGTGGTGCCGCCCTGTCCAAAGGCGGCAAGTCGATTCTTATGCTGACTTCCACCACCAACAATGACGAGAACAGCCGGATTGTGCCGATGTTGCAGAACGCCGCCGTCGTTGTGCCGCGCAGTGAGGTGCAGTATGTGGTGACCGAGTACGGCTCGGTAAATCTCTTCGGCAAGTCCATCCAGGAGCGGGCAACCGCCCTGATAAGCATTGCCCATCCCGACTTCCGCGACTGGCTCTTCGATGAGGCAAAAGAACTCGGGTTGCTTGGGCCCGAGCGGACACTCCGGGGGGAGATGCACTCGATCTATCCTTTGGGGTTGGAAGAAACCAGGGTTGTAGACAACCAGGGCATTACCTTCAGACCTGTTAAACCGACGGATGAGCGGATTATCCAGGAGCATTACTACGGCTTGGACAAAATTGATGTGGTGTCGAGGTTTTTTCATGAGAAAAAGAGTTTTGTCAGCAAGCAGATCGAACGCACCTTTGTCATCGATTACATCAAGGATATGACGATCGTTGCGGTCGTAGGCCCGCCTGGTTTTGAGAAGATTCTGGCGGTCGGCGAATACTACCTCAATCCGGAGACTGAGATGGCTGAGATAGCCTTCTCGGTGGTCAAGGACTGGCAGGGACGGGGTTTATCGTCGATTGTGATAATAAAACTTGCGGAAGCTGCCAAAAGAAACGGAATCAAAGGCCTCACCGCCTACACCGCAAGAGAAAACACCAGGATGGTGAAACTCTTCAACACCTTGGATTATAAAGTGAAGACCTCGCCCCAGGGGGAGATGATTTACCTGGAGGCGTCTTTTACCCACGCAAAACCTCTCGGCCAGGACAGTTAGGAGCCATGACGAAATGACATGAGGCGGTCGTTGCAAAAACGGCCGCCCCTCTCTGTGTCAGCCCTCAATGAAATCTTCAGCAAGAATGCACCTGGGGGACAAATGGCTTTAAGGGCTACCTTTAGATCACTTACGTATCGAAATTATAGGTTGTTTTTTGCCATTTCCTTGATGCTGCTGGTTGACGAGGAGTTGATACAGTAGCCCGGCTGCGGTTTCCGCCCCGGCAAGGTTGACTTGTGGCCTCGAATCCCGTTGTGTGGTGAGGGCAGCCAGCAGGGACTGCCGCAGTTCTGAGACATCGGTTGTTTCCTCCGCCACAACCTGAAGACGGTTGCCAACGCTACCGAGCAGATGTTGCAGATGGATCTGTTGCTCGTTATCCTGCATGGCGCGCAGCACAACTATAGCCGGAATGCCGGCGGCAAGGACATCCATGACGCTGTTGTAGCCGCCATAGACCAGAGCTGTTCGAGATTTAAACAGAGAAAGGAGATACTTCCGCCCGCTCGGCGGATTTAAGTGGCAGTGAGGCAGTTGTGCAAAAAGGTTGGTTGTTTTAGCCTGCTGGGCCGGATTCCGGCCAATGTCGATAAAAAATTGCCAGATTCCATAATCCGGATCAATGCCGGCCATCGCTTCAGCCAGAATCCGCAGAAAGGAATCACTGTGTTCTCCTCGCCAGGGGATTGCCACAGTTCCGGCGAGCATCCCTTCGTTCTGACTGTGGCCTTGCCAGTGGTTCAGTTCCGTCAGGCGTGAAACATAGCCGCACTCCTTTGGCGTCTGACCATAGAGGTCCTGCAATTGCCGGAGATGACTGCTGCCGAGGACCCGGCTGTCCCCGTACCAGAGAATTTCCTGGTAATGATCGGCAAAGATCCGCCGGGCCAGGTCAGACCGCACCTGGTTAACCCCGCCAATAACGCCCCTGCTGCCTAAGACCCAGACCGTTTTGTAAGCTTTTCCCGCCTCCTGGGCCGGCACCAGCTCGCGGTGCTTGCCTTGGGGACTATGATCGCAGAGCACCAGTTTCGGCCGATAGAGTTCGACGATTTGAGCCAGGGTCTGGG
>JAABQY010000064.1 GCA_011391225.1 Desulfobulbaceae bacterium
AATTGCCAATTACAAGTTGTAAGTGTGAAAATATATGATATATTTGACGGTGTTTTTTTGGCTTGCACGAGGGTGGTTACGGAAACGAATTTTTATACAATGCTGAGGTGAAGTTCCGGCAAATGCGCAGAGTGGTCTGCCATTGCTGAGTGCTTCTGTGCGGTGAATGCAAAAAAATTATTGTTTCCAATTGGTTCACCGGCGTATAAGGAAACCTGCATGAGTAAATGCACCGTTACATTTCTTCCGCATAACAGGGTAATCTCTGTTGACCCGGGAGAGAGCCTGATTCGGGCCGCACTTCAGGCCGGTGTGCATATTAATGCTTCCTGTGGCGGTGAGGGAGTGTGCGGAAAATGCCGAATTATCGTTGAAAATGGTGATGTTTCTGGCGGCTTGAACGAGAAAATCAAAAAGGAAGAAAGCGAGAAAGGCTGTCGTCTCGCCTGCCTTGCTAAGGTCTCGGAGAACGTCGTTGTTCGTATCCCCGTAGAATCGGCAATGGATAAGAGTGTTATGAATCTGCAAGTTACGCCGCGGCGTACGGCAACGATTCAGCACATGGACTTTGAAAGCCTGAAAGAAGAAGGACTGTTCATACCCCCCGTAGAAAAAATCTTTCTTACTCTGCCGCCTCCTGATTCCACAAACAATATGCCCGATGTAACGCGGCTTATTGAAACCCTCAAACTTGTCGCCGATGAGCACAAACTTGAACTCACTCTACCGGTGATCCGAAAACTTCCCGGAATTTTACGCAATAACGGCTTTCAGGTGACCGTTACAGTCATACGCCCAGTCCGAGACGGCGGCAAGCACCTCATTCTCAATGTTCAGCCTGGAGACACAACCGCGCAAAACTATGCGGTCGCCATGGATATCGGCACCACGACGGTCTACGGACAGCTCATTGACCTCGCTACCGGCAAGTGTCTTGCCGAGGCGGGGGATTTCAACAGCCAGATAAGCTACGGCGAGGATGTCATCTCGCGGATAATGTATGCTGAGAAACCGGGCGGCCTGGACAAGCTCCATGAGGTCGTGGTTGGCACCCTCAACAGCGTCCTGGCGAAAATCATTCATGTTTCGAAAGTTGATCGCGAAGATATATCGACGATTACCTTTGCCGGCAATACCACCATGACCCAACTGTTCCTCCAGGTGGATCCCCGCAATATCCGCCGTGCTCCGTATGTGCCGGCGACGACCCTGTATCCGCCTTTCAGCGCGGCATCGGTGGGGATCGATCTCAATGAACACGCCATTGCCCTGATGTATCCGCAGGTATCGAGTTTTGTCGGCGGCGATATTGTCGCCGGAGTTATGGGGTCGGGAATGTACCGTCAGGAAGAATTAACCCTCTTTCTCGATATCGGTACCAATGCCGAACTGGTGGTGGGCAACAAGGACTGGCTGGCCTGCACCGCTTGCTCGGCCGGGCCGGCCTTTGAGGGTGGCGGCATTGAATTCGGCATGCGCGCCGCTAAAGGCGCTATTGAAGATTTTTCTATTGATCCAATTACCTACGAGCCGATGCTTTTTACCATTGGCGATGTCCGTCCCAAGGGTATCTGTGGCTCGGGCCTCATCACCATGGTCGCCGTTATGTTCGAGATGGGGGTCATCAATAACCGGGGGAAATTCAATCGCGAACTTGGTACGCCGCGGATCAGGGCAACCAACGATATCTGGGAATATGTCGTCGCCTGGCAAGATGTCACCCAACTGGAACGGAATATCGTCCTTACCGAGCCCGACCTCGATAACCTCATTCGCGCCAAAGGCGCTATTTACAGTGGTTGTATGACCCTGCTCGAAGAGGTTGGCCTGAATATGGACATGGTGGAACGCATCATCCTGGCTGGAGGCTTTGGCAGCTATATAGACCTGGAAAAGGCGATGACCATCGGTCTTTTGCCGGAGATTGACCCCGCGCGTGTTACCTTTATCGGCAACGGCTCACTCATGGGCGCAAGAATGAGTTCACTTACTAACAGGATACGTAAAGATGTCGTCTCGGTGACGCAAAAAATGACCAATTTCGAACTCTCTGAGACACCATCGTACATGGATAATTATATCGCGGCTATGTTTTTGCCGCATACGGAAATTGAGAAATTTCCAAGATTAAAAGCTCGCATGGACGCCCGGGCTAAGCTCTAAGTGTCAATTTTTATTTAGTTTGTACCTCTTGTTGTTTGGCTAGTTTATGAAAAGGGGAGGTTGTTGCAGTTGTTTTTTACAACCTTCGGAGAATAATTACTCACCAGTAAGGAGGCAAAAGTGGGATTTGAACTAAAGAAGGAATCCTATAGTGGCGGCATCAAGGCAATTTCCATCGGCAAGGGTGCTTCCGCCATTACCGTTGGAGGTCAGACATGTTATCCTTTCTACACTTTTGAAGGAAACATGCCCAACAAGCCTAAGATTGCTATGGAAATCTGGGACATTGCACCGGAAGATTGGCCGGAACCGGTCATGGCTCACTTCAAGGATGTTATCTCCGACCCTGCAGCCTGGGCCAAAAAATGCGTTGAGAAGTTTGGTGCCGAAGCAATTGTTCTTCAGCTGAAAAGTGCCGACCCGAATGACAAGAACGCCAGCCCCGAATCAGTAGCTGAGACCGTATTAAAGGTTTTAAAGGCAATCAATGTGCCTCTCATCATCTGGGGGTGTGCTAATCCGGCCAAAGATGAGGCGGTTTTGAAGGTCGTTGCCGAAAAGTGTCAAGGCTACAACCTGGTTATGGGTCCGGTCGAAGAGAAAAACTACAAAGGCATCGGTGCTGCGGCAATGGGCTATGGCCATGCGGTCATCTCCTCCTCCCCGATCGATGTAAACCTGGCAAAACAAGTCAACATTCTCCTTGAGAATCTTGGCATGCCCATGGACAGGGTGATCGTTGATCCGACCACCGGTGGTCTTGGCTATGGCATGGAATACTCCTATTCGGTTATGGAGCGACTCACCATGGCGGCCATGGTCCAGGGTGATGAGAAACTGCAGTTCCCGATGATCAACAATCTCGGCAATGAAGTCTGGAAGTGTAAAGAAGCCAGGCAGAAAGCAGCCGATGCCCCGATCCTCGGAGACCCGGAAAAGCGTGGGGTCATGATGGAGGCAATCGGAGCGGTTTCCTATCTGCTCGCCGGTTCCAGCCTGCTGATCATGCGCCATCCTGAAGCCATAAGATTGGCCAAGGAATTCATAAGTGCCCTGTCAGGCGGCGGATCACTGAAAGATTCTGCCCCAATCGCCAAGGTTCTTGCCGAGGTGAATATTGATTTTGCAGCGCTTGCCCCAAAACCTGACCTGACCATTGCCGCCGAAGAAAAGAAGGCAGCCCCGGCTGCTGCAAAAGCAGCTTCTGCTGCTCCGGCAGCACCAGCAGCCAAACCGGCCGCCGCTGTAGCGGCTGCACCGGTAAAAGAGGAAGTAAAAGCCGCAGCAGCGCCGGCCGTAGACCCGGCAGCCCAGGCCAAGGCAGAAGCGGAAGCAAAAGCCGCTGCCGAAGCCAAAGCCGCAGCAGACGCCAAGGCCAAAGCCGATGCCGAAGCAAAAGCCAAAGCTGATGCCGAAGCCAAAGCCAAAGCCGATGTGGCAGCACAGGCCAAGGCTGCTGCCGATGAACTGGCAGCTGATAAAGCTCGGCGTGATGAGGATGAAAAGGCCCTGATGCGCTTGCGAGCTCAGGTTCGCGAAGCCGCTCACGAAGCTGCAGGAAGCAGTTCTGATGCGGATGAGGAAGTAACCATGACTGCCGATCCGGTGCAAAAGGATCAGCAGCAAAAAATTCTTGACATGCTGGATAGATTCCATCGCAGGAATAGATAAAGAATTGTAATAACATAATAAAGTATAGGATGTGTCGCTCTTGAGATAATTAATGAGTAATTGGTAATCTCAAAAAACTCTTTGAGGAGGAACCTCGATATGGCAGAAGTAACCACAAAAGTCGAAAAAGTTGTAAAACTCGCAGATCCGATGGAAGCATCCATTGAACCGTCGACCCAGGAAATGATTCGCCGGGCCCAGAAAATGGGCATTGAAACGGTCTTTGATCGTGCTGTAACTATGAAACCCTGTGCCATTGGCCTCCAGGGTATCTGCTGCAAGAACTGCGCGATGGGCCCTTGCCGTCTGCCGTTGCCGAAGGATGGTATCCAGGGGGAAGATACCCGTAAAGGTCTTTGTGGCGCGACCGCAAACACCATCTGCGCCAGAAACTTCGTTCGGATGATCGCTGCCGGAGCCGCTGCACACTCCGATCATGGGCGAAATGTTGCCATCACCTTCCTTGCTGCTGCAAGAGGGGATGTTGCCGATTATAAGATTAAAGATCCCATCAAACTCATCCAGATTGCCCCGTACTTTGGGGTGGCCACCACCGTTGAAGAAAATGGCGTGGTCAAGGATCGGAGTATAAAAGAAATTGCTATTGCTGTCGGCGAAAAGGCGGTTAACGAATGGGGTAAAACCTCAGGTACTCTCGATTATCTCAAGAGAGCACCACAACCTCTTCAGGACAAGTGGATAGAGCAAGGTGTCTTGCCTCGTAACGTAGATCGCGAAATTGTTGAAATTATGCATCGGACCCATATGGGTGTTGATCAGGATTTCAAAAACCTGATGAAGCAGGGCACCCGAGCATCACTTGCCGATGGCTGGGGCGGATCAATGATCGGTACTGACCTTCAAGATGTCATGTTCGGTACCCCTTCACCTCTGCAGGCTGAGGCCAACCTCGGGGTGATGAAAGAAGATCATGTCAATATTATCGTGCATGGTCATGAGCCGTTGCTTTCCGAAATGATTGTCGCTGCTTCTCAATCTCAGGAAATGGTCGAATATGCTAAAACAAAAGGCGCCAAAGGTATCCAGTTAAGTGGTATTTGTTGTACTGCCAACGAGGTACTCCAACGTCATGGCGTTCCACCGGCGGGAACCTTTCTCCAGCAGGAACTAGCAATCATTACGGGTGCTTGTGACGCAATGGTTGTCGACGTTCAGTGTATTTTCCAGAACCTGGCCAATGTGGCCAAATGTTTCCACACCAAGCTCATCACCACCCATCCCATCGCTAAGATGGAGCAGGATAATGTCATTCATATCGAGTTTGACGAGCATCATGCCATGGAAGATGCAATCCGTATCGTCAAAATCGGTATTGACAATTTCCAAAAGCGCGGTGCCGATGTAATGATACCGCGCCATAAATCTTCACAGATTGCCGGGTTCGGCGTAGAGTCGATTAAATACCACCTGGGTGGCAGTTTCCGCGGTGATTATTTCACCTTGAACGATAACATCATCAATGGGCGTATTCGTGGCATTGCCGGTGTTGTTGGTTGTAATAATGCTCGAACTAAGCATAATGAGGAACATATCACCCTTATTAAAGAACTGATCAAAAACGATGTCATCGTTTTGACTACCGGTTGTAGTGCCATAGCCGCTGGTATCCATGGCCTCTTGACTCCGGAATCAGCCGCTGTTTTTTGTGGTCCCGGCCTTGCGGAAGTGTGTGAGACCGTTGGTATTCCCCCGGTACTCCATCTTGGCTCATGTGTCGATAACAGCCGTATCCTGCTGGCAGCCACCGAAGTCGTCAAAGCGGGTGGTTTAGGCAATGATATTTGTGACCTGCCTGCTGCCGGTAGCGCGCCGGAGTGGATGAGTGAGAAGGCGATTTCCATTGGTCAATATTTCGTTGCTTCCGGCGTTTATACCGTCTTCGGTTACCATATGCCGCTTGAGGGCGCCCCAGTCTTTAAGGATTATCTCTACAAGGGAATGGAAGCAATGTATGGCGGCATGTGGGATTGTGAACCCGATCCAATCAAACATGCGCATAAAATGATCGCCCATATCGACAAAAAACGTAAGGCACTCGGCATCGACAAGGCTCGTGACAGGGTCCTTATGGATATGGCTGACAGACAAGCCCTTGGAATGGAATAATCTCACGGAAACCAACACGATATTACTAATCCCTCAATTTAAGGAGTAAAGCATGTCAAGATTAGTAGCATTTGCAGCAATACAGGGTGGTTACAAGGTGGTAGCCCAGGTGGAGGGAGAGCTGGAAAAAGCTCTTCAGACCTATGACGCCAGCACCAAAATAGGATTCCCCAATACCGCATATTATTTGCCGGTTATCTATTCTCTCACCGGTATAAAATGTGAGACCCTTGAAGATTTGAAGAAGCCCATGAAGTTTGCCCGTGGCCTTCTGCCCCCCCATATCAAGGGGAGCAACCATCTTCCTTACCTTGGACCGCTGCTTGATGCCGGTATGGCCGGTATCTTCGCCTATGAGGTAAAAGAGGCCTTGCGTATCCTGCGTGAGCCGGATTTCTACGTGGACACTGAAGATCCGGATATCGAATCCGGAAAGATCTGGGTTGGTCCCGCCAACGACATTATTCTCCGGAAGCGCGGTGTCGAATTCGTTGACGGGTCGGCTCCCGGTTTTGCGGCCATCGTCGGCGCCGCTCCTAACGCCGAGATCGCCAAAATGATCGTCGAGGATTATCAGAAGAAAAATCTTTATATCTTCTGTGCCGCCAACCATAATGGCAAAACCGTCATCGAACAGCTTATTGAAGCTGGAGTACAGGTCGGTTGGAATACCCGTATCGTTCCCTTCGGGCCGGATATTTCGTCGGCCATCTTCGCCCTTGGTTTTGCCAACCGTGCCGCTATGGCCTTTGGTGGTGTGCAGCCGGGTGACTATCGCCGTATGCTCATGTACAACAAAAACCGTATATTCGCCTTCGTTAACGCTCTCGGCGATGTCGGTACCGAGTGGGCGGTTGCTGCTGCCGGCTGTGTCAACTGGGGCTTCCCGACTCTTGCCGATACTGATATCCCGGAGATCCTGCCGACCGGTATCTGCACCTACGAACATGTTGTTGCCAATGTGCCGCATAATGAGATCTGTCAGAAATCCGTTGAGGTTCGCGGCCTGAAGATCAATATCACCCAGATCGACATTCCCTGTTCCTTCGGTCCGGCATTTGAGGGTGAGCGGGTACGCGGTGGAGATCTATATGGACAGATGGGTGGTGGTAAGACCCAGTGTACTGAGCTGGTGAAAATGGCGGAGATGAATGAGATCGAAGACGGCAAGGTCACTGTGGTCGGCCCAGATCTCAAGGATATGAAGGAAGGGGGGACTTTACCTCTCGGTATCTTTGTGCAGATTGCCGGCCGCGAGTTCCAGACCGACTTCGAGCCAATCATGGAGCGTCAGATCCATCATCTGATCAACTACATTCAAGGCGTCATGCATATTGGCCAGCGAGACATCGCCTGGGTCCGTATAGGCAAGCCAGCTGTCGAAAAAGGCTTCACCCTGAAAGATATCGGCGTTGTTCTCCATGCCAAATTCCATCAGGATTTCAAGAAGATAGTCGATAAGGTCCAAGTCACTCTCTTTACTAAACAGGAAGATGTCGATAAACTCACCGCTACCGCCCGCGGCGAATACAGAACCCGCGATGAGCGTGTCGACAAGATGACCGATGAGGCAGTAGACACCTTCTACTCCTGCAGTCTCTGTCAGTCTTTTGCACCAAGCCATGTGTGTACCGTCAGTCCGGAAAGAACCGGTCTGTGCGGCGCCTATAACTGGATGGATTGTAAGGCCTCCTTCGAGATCAATCCGACCGGACCTAATCAGCCGATTAAAAAAGGTAAGGTCCTTGATCCGGTTCTCGGCCGTTTTGAAGGTGTAGATGAGTTTATCAAAGGTGCCTCCAAGGGCGCCATTGACACCTACAATTTCTACTCCATGTGCCAAGCGCCTATGACTACCTGCGGTTGCTGCGAATGTATCGCCGCCGTGCTCCCGGCCTGTAACGGCATTATGACCGTGGGTCGCGACTACACGGGTGAGACGCCTTCCGGTATGAAGTTTACAACGCTTGCCGGTGTTATGGGTGGTGGTGCTTCTTCACCCGGTTTTGTCGGCCATTCCAAGTTCAACATTACCCAAGGCAAATTCATTCTTGGCGATGGCGGCTTGCTGCGTATGGTTTGGATGCCGAAAGTCGTCAAAGATGAGATCCGTGATCGACTGAATGCCAGAGGTGCGGCAATGGGTGTCCAGAATTTCGCCGATATGATTGCCGATGAAACTATTGGAATCACGGAAGACGAAATTTTGCCATGGCTCAAGGAAAAAGGGCATCCTGCCGTCAGCATGCCACCTATTATGTGATAATTTTTCAAGCTGAAAGGGGCATGGTTTCGAGGCTGTTTGAGACCATGCCCCAAACGGCTGATAAATATTTATAAGGAGACAATACAAATGGCGTTAACAGGAATACAAATTTTTAAACTCCTGCCAAAAACCAACTGTAAGGAGTGTGGAGTTCCGACTTGCCTTGCCTTTGCAATGAACCTCGCTTCCGGCAAGGCCGAACTCGACTCTTGCCCGTACGTGTCCGATGATGCCAGGGCGCAACTCGCCGAGGCTTCTGCACCGCCGATCCGTCCGGTTGCTATCGGTAAAGGCGTTCGTGCTGCAAAAACCGGTGGAGAAACCGTCCTTTGTCGGCATGAAAAGACCTTCTTTAATCCGACTCTTTTTGCCGGGACCATTACCTCCGATACCGCTGTCGCGGTTGTCGAGGCTAAACTTAAAGTCTGGAACGCACTGCAGTATGAGCGTGTCGGCTTGAATCTTCGTCCGGAACTGGTCGCGCTGAAAGATGTCAATGGTGACGGTGTGGCCTTTGCCACCTTGGCTAAACTCATCGCTGAAACCTCCGAATTCAATCTCATCCTTATGAGTGAGAGCGCGGAAATTATTGGCGGGGCTGTAGCAACCGCCGGTTTCAAAAGACCATTGATTTATGCCGCAACTGCAGCAAATGTTGATGCCTTCGGCAAAATTGCCCTGGACAACGATCTTCCCCTGGCAGTCAAGGCCGATTCCGTTGATGGCCTTATTGCTCTCACCGACAAGTTGGTCGGCATGGGACTGAAAGATCTGGTGCTTGACCCAGGTTCTCGAGAAATCAAGAAGGCGTTGGAAGATCAGGTCGGTATACGACGTGCGGCACTCAAGGCCGGCAATCGTTCTCTCGGCTTTCCGACCATCACCTTCCCGTGTGAGATGGCTTCCAATATTGCAACGGAAGGGCTTATCGCCAGTATGTTCGTTGCCAAATACGGTGGTATTGTCGTTATGTCCGATCTCACCACCGAGGTGATATTCCCGCTGTTGCTCGAAAGACTCAATATCTTTACCGATCCACAGCGGCCGATGACAGTTGTCGAGGGTATTTTTGAGATTGGTGCACCGAACGAAAATTCCCCGGTACTGGTTACCACCAACTTCGCCTTGACCTACTTTATAGTCTCAGGTGAAATCGAGGCGAGCAAGGTTCCTGCCTGGCTGCTGATTAAGGACTCGGAAGGCCTTTCCGTCCTCACCGCCTGGGCCGCCGGCAAGTTCGGCGGCGATGACGTGGGGGCATTCGTCAAGAAATGCGGGATCATGGACAAGGTCAAGCACACTGAGCTCATCATTCCCGGCTATGCTGCTGCCATTGCCGGTGATGTTGAGGAAGAGCTGTCCGGCTGGACCATTACCGTCGGTCCGAGAGAGGCGGCCCATCTTGCAGGATTTTTGAGGGCGAGATTATAAAAAGTGGAAAGCACTTGCCGGTTCTTTTGTCATGAAAGAGCCGGCAAAATATTATTTTAGTATTACAAGCTTGATGTAGTTCCGAAGAGTTTGATACAATTATATTTTTTCAAAGGAGAAAAACATGATTCTGCATGGCGAAAGCCTCAATGTCATTTCCAAGGTTATTGGTAAGGCATATAAAGAGCGTGATCCAAAGCCGATTCAGGCTGAAGCCCTAGAGCAGCAGAAGCTTGGCATGGATTATATTGACATTAATCTTGGCCCGGCAAAGAAAGATGGTCACGAATTAATGCCGTGGGTTGTCCAGGTGGTGCAGGAGGTTGTGCCCAATATGCCGTTGCTGCTTGACACCTCGAACATTGCCGCAATTGAAGAAGGACTGAAAGTTATCAAACCGGCGAGTAAGGCGCATATTGTCAACTCGATTATGGCCCGTCCGGAGCGATACACGGTAATGCTGCCGATGGCTGCCAAGTACGGGGCCGATATTGTTGCCCTGATGTGGGGACCGGATGGACTGCCTCGTGATGAAAATGAGCGTGCTGCCCTTGCCGTAGAGCTTATTTATGCAGCAAACGAAGCAGGTATTCCCAACGAGAAAATTTGGGTTGATGGTATAGTTACACCGGTGAATATTCAACAGGTGCAGTGTGTTTCACTGATGACTTTCCAGATAATGTTGGAAGATATCGCTCCCGGCTGCATGTCTACCTGTGGCTTATCCAACATTTCTAACGGACCTCCAGTGCATTTGAGACCAATACTCAACACTACCTATATGATCATGTTAGAAAGGAATGGCATGAAGGCGGTTATCTCCGATCCACTTGACACAACTTTGACTGCTGTTGCCAAGGGTAAGCGTCCTGACATCGTTGAAGTGGTTCATCAAGCTATGGACGGCACCGCGCCGAGTCTTTCCTCTTTGTCGAAAGAGTTGGGTGACTATGTGAAAACTGTTCGGGTTATCACCGGAGAAAGTCTCTTTTCCGATTCCTACCTGGATATTTAGTTACCTGTCTGTGGTCGATCAAAAGCTCCATCCTTTCCGGGATGGGGCTTTTTTTTTGGATGAATCATGGTTACTACTCTGCTAAGAAAAGGGCAGGACAACATTATTTAATTCCACCGAAACAGAGAGATGTCATGAGCGAAAATGCAAAAATTGCAGGATGGGTGTATGTGTTCATTTGTGATCCGGGGGGAAATGAAAGTTTTCTCGGACTCTATAATGAAGAAAAGGGTGTTCATTTTATTCCAGCATTTCGATCTAAGGAAGAGGCAAACGATTGTTTCCTGAATATGCCTCGGGAAAAGGGGAAAAAATATGAACTGCAGGCCATTCATATTGAAGAACTCTATGCCGATGCAACAAAAAACAATTTTGTCGTAGCCATGGTTGACCAAGAGGGAAAGGTAATCAGCGAGTAGTTTTGCGACCCCTAAGGGACAAAGCCCCCCAAACAAGGGGATAAGTACCTTCACGAAATTCTTACTTAAAACAACAAAAAATGAATTTCTAAGGTACTAATACATTGGAAGGAGAATTTCGACGTGAGTTTAAAAATTGCAATAGGCGGCAAAGGTGGAGTCGGTAAGACCACTGTAACGGCGCTTTTAGCTCGTTGTCTGGCTGCTGATAAAAATAATAAAGTTATTGCTATTGATGCCGATCCCGTGGCTAACCTTGCCGCCGGCCTGGGCATTCCCGAGGATCAACCGATAACGCCAATTTCGCAGCTGACTGAGCTTATCGCTGAACGGACCGGGGCAAAACCGGGAACAATGGGTGGCTTTTTTACCCTCAACCCCAAGGTTGATGATATTCCCGAGCGTTTTTCTCTCGAACGTGATGGTGTGAAACTGCTGGTTATGGGAACCGTGCAGAGCGGCGGCACCGGTTGTCTCTGTCCGGAAAGCACCATCCTCAAGGCCTTGATGAATCATCTGGTGCTGTTTCGCGATGAAATTGTCATCATGGACATGGAGGCGGGAATCGAACATCTTGGGCGGGCGACTTCGGCCTCCGTTGATGCCCTTATTATTGTCGTCAATCCCGGATCAAGGAGTCGGGCGGCTGCCGACAAGATTCGCAAGCTCGGTAAAGATATCGGCATCAAAAACATTATTATTCTTGGAAACCGGGTAAAAGGCATAGAGGACGAGGAGTTGATTCGCAGTTCTTTGCCTGATTACCAGATCATTGGTTTTCTTCCCGAACAAGATGAAATCGTTGCCGCCGACAGGGGTGCGCGCCGGGCCTATGAGGATATCCACAATGCCCCACCGGAACTTTTTGCTATTGTTGAAAAACTCACTGCAATGAAAAAATAGCTCCTTCACCTTTGTTGTTGCCAAGAAGCCCGGATGAGAAGAAATAGTGCAGAATATACACACCAGAATGTTTGTCAAAAATGGTGATTAATGCGCCGTGTTCGTTTTCTGTTTTGTCGAATAAACACTACCCGATAATCTTGCTATTTCCTCAGATCTGCCGCTCTGTTGTCTCTCCAGATTTTTTCTTGGAAATTCCGAAAAATAGCCATTTATTTGGACTGTGCCGCCTTAAAAATTTATATGCCATGAAGGTTTTCAGGTTCTCATCTGCGAATCGTGTAGTATTCTCCTGAAAAAGATGTGGGTTGAGGTGGACGACTTTGCCATGACTGTTGAGAGTAAACTGACGGATGAGGTGCCGGCTCTGTATTCGTCGATGCATCTGATCTATGAATTTGCCGGTGCGGGGCTCGACCGGGAGAAGCTGCGAAAAGCGGTCGAATTGTCCCAGGACAAATACTGCGGGGTGAGTGCAATGTATCGAAAAATTATGGATATAATCTGGGAAATCAGGATCAGCGAAGAGAATTTCAACGGGAGATCAATGTGACAGGTAAGGATTGTCGGCAGACCGCTGCCTACCAGGGTTTTGAACAAGGCCCGATACGGCCGCCGAGCGAGGCGGGCAGTCTTCTCATCCGCATAACCCGCAACTGTCCGTGGAACCGCTGCACCTTCTGTCCGGTGTATAAGGACCGGGAGTTTTCCCTGCGGCCAGTTGCACACGTGTTGGAGGACATAGATCGGGTAACTCGTTACATAGCGGAGATTCGGCGGAGCGCCGCCGGAAGCGCTAAGGTCTATCCGGACGATATCACCCGGCTGCGAACCATGGACGGACAGACCGACCATACCGCCCTGAACGCCGCCCTGCACTGGGCGGCAAACGGTATGCGATCGATTTTCCTCCAGGATGCCAACAGTCTGATCATCAAGCCGGAGCGGTTATTGACCATCGTCCGCCATCTGAAAGGGTGTTTTCCCTGGATTGAACGGATCACCTCCTATGCAAGGTCGCATACAGTCGCCAGGATACGTGACGACCATCTGCGGCTACTGGCCGAGGCCGGTCTTTCCCGCATCCACATCGGCATGGAATCGGGGTCGGATAAGGTTCTGGCCCGGGTGCATAAGGGGGTAGACAAGAAAACCCACATTCTCGCCGGACAAAAGATCAAGCGGGCCGGCATGGAACTCTCCGAATATATCATGCCCGGTCTCGGCGGTCGGGAGCTCTCCCTTGATCACGCCCGGGAAAGCGCCGATGCTTTAAACCAGATCAATCCGGATTTTATTCGTCTGCGCAGCCTGGCCATTCCCGACCAGGTCGAGCTTTACCAGCAATATCAGCGCGGCGAATTTCAAAAGCTCGGCGATGTCGAAACGGCCAGGGAGCTCGTGGTTTTCCTCGAAAGCCTCGATGGGATTACCAGTACACTGGCCAGCGACCATATCCTCAACCTCTTCGAAGATGTCCAGGGCACCTATCCGCGTGACAAGGAAAAAATGGTCGCCATTGTCAAGGGTTTTCTCGTCATGGAGCCGGAGGAACGGATGATTTACCAGGTCGGGCGGCGGATGGGGCTGTTTCGCGGCACGAGCGATATGGCGGATGCGGTCAAACGGCGGCACGTCGAAACCGCCTGCGTCAGGGCCGGGATCAGTCCGGATACCGTCGATGGGGCGATTGACGAAATGATGAAGCGGTTTGTTTGAGGCTATCCCTTCACAACGACAAGAAATAATCGCTTTGATGGAGCAATTCATAGCTTCATGACTGGACGGGAAGTGTTACCTTGAAGTCAACTATTTTTTTCGGATTTTTGTTGCACCGTCACAGTTAACAAGTCAATTACCAAACAGAGTTTTGACAATTCACACTCAATCGAGTTTTACTGCAAACGCATTTTTAACAACTTCGAAGCCTGACCCCGTATACTCTGTCCACAATGCGCAAAAAAACTTTATCCGGAAGTTTTTGACAAAAAGTGAAAGCT
>JAABQY010000065.1 GCA_011391225.1 Desulfobulbaceae bacterium
TGACAATTCACACTCAATAGAGTTTTACTGCAAACGTATTTTTAACAATTTAGAAGCCTGACCCCGTATCTAATATATTTTTTAAAAATCGTTCATAAATTTGACTTTCCCGACAATGTAGGGATATACTCGATTTAGGCCAAAAAAATTTCGAAGAAACGGGTTCTTTTGCTTAATATCCTACATTAAGAACCTTTCGCCGGAATAAATAACATTCCGGCACCTCATTTCATAGGAGTGCATCTTATGAGGATGACAATCAGTAAAAAGT
>JAABQY010000066.1 GCA_011391225.1 Desulfobulbaceae bacterium
AGGCCGACCTTGTCCTCCTCCTGGTCAAGTCCCAGGCCACTCAGGCGGCAGTGCAAGACGTCGCCCACCTGATCACCGACAAATGTCCCTTGCTGTGCATCCAGACCGGACTCGGCAATCTGGAAGAGGCCCGGGAAATCGTACCGGAAAAAAACATTCTCCTCGGCATCACCTATATGTCCGGGATCGCCTTGAGCGATGCCCGGGTACGCAAAGGTTCCCACGCCACAACCTTTATCGGCGAGTTGGACGGCTCCTTCTCTCAGCGATTGGAGATTATCAAACAGCTTTTTTGCCGCAGCGGCCTGGAAACCCAGATGGTGAAAAGAATTATCGGTAGGCTTTGGTCCAAGGTGATAATCTATGCGGCTATCAACCCGGTTTCGGCGATTCTCCAGGTACCGAACGGTTCGCTGGTTTCCAGAACAGAATCGATAACTTTGATGAAGCGTCTTCTCGACGAAGGACTTGCGGTAGCCAAGGCCCAGGGGATCGAACTCATTCACCCCGATCTCTACGAAGTGCTCTTTGACTCCTGTGAAAAAAGTGCCAGCAACCTTTCTTCCATGTTGCAGGATATCCTCAATGAGGTGGCCACCGAGATTGACGCCCAGAACGGGGCGATCTGTCGCTATGCCGAGGAGCACGGCATCAGCGTCCCCACCCACCGCACCATGGTGGAACTCATCAAATTGCTGGAATGTTGGAAACCGGGGCTTGGACAATCATAATGGTGAAAATCACTGCCCCCCCCCTGCCGCCGAGAGTAATTTTGCTTCACTCAGGTGAGTGTGCTAAAATAAGAAAATTACAGGAAGGATGTGTTGAGATTCAAGACAATAAAAACTGGTTCCGAACCTGGAAGTAGAGTGGCCAACGGTTCGGAAAAGTAGGTATATTCACCCATATTCGTGAGGAGGAATGTATGATCGGTCCGTTAAAACTGGCAGTCCTGTTTCTTTTCGGTCTTTTCACTGTGGCTGGTTGTTCATGGCCAAATTTCCCCGTTGAACCCGCTCCCAATACAGGCACCGTCTTCCAAAAAACACCCGAGGAGGTACAGGCTGCCGCCCGCAACACCTTGACCAAGCTGAGTTTTGCCATTACCAAAGAAACCGGGGAATACATTGAAGCGGTGCATTTGAAACCGGGCGAAACCGTTAAAGACAACCAAGGTGAAATGGTCTACATCTGGATCAAACCACGGGAAAGCAGCGTCCTGGTACTTACCCATACACGTTTGCAGGCAGCCGGTATTGCCAAACAAAAGTCTTGGGATCAGCAAATTATCAGCAAGATGATGGAGGAACTGCACTAAGCCTCTATTAAAAAACCATGGCTGCCGCCGACTATTTTTTCCTACCGATGACAGGTGCCAGCAAAGGCGTATTTGCGATGATTTTTTGATAGGTGACACAGCTATCATCGGCCCAACTCAAGCAAAAACCGGATACAGGACAAGCAAAATCGTGCCGGTAATGAGCGGTACCGAGAGATTGTCGTTGATACTGAGCTTTTTCCCAAAACTCACCGGAAAAAGCTCGAAGAGAGTATTCGCGAAAGAGGCAATAAAGATGAGGGGCAAAGGCACTGCGCCATGCCAGCGGTCAAGCAGCATGGGCACTTGCGGATAAACAAAAAAGAAAAGTAAAAGCCCCAGAAAAAAACAGGCCGCCGAACCCTCCAGTGATTTTTTGCCTATTTTGATCCGTCCCATGCTGATACCGACAATAGCCGCGATGGCATCACCGAGGATAAAAAGAGAAAGTGCTATGAAGGTAATATGCGGATGATTAAAAAAGATAACCGAACATAAAAATGCCGACATGAAAATATATGTGGATCCGGTAAAGGTGTTTTTCTCAGATTTCCTGAGCACCCCTGACCCCATGGTAGTGAAGAGCTTTTGCACAGTTGTATTATGAAAACGCAGGTATTCAAAAAGTATCGACCCGACCATAAAGACACCAAGCACAATAACCGGGCTAAAGGCAGAGTAGCCTCCAATCATGGGGATGTAAAAAATTCCTGCCGGAATCAGTGTGCCTGAGAACACATGCAGGAGCTTACGATTTATTTCCTCTTTGGTAAGGGCCATTTATATCTCCGAATTTTCACTCCCTTTTTACTGGGGACAAGGATTAAGCTTCAAGGCGATTGTGGCCGGTGTCTTTGGCCCTATGCAGACATTCATCGGCTATCTTTATCATCAACTCCAGGCTGTCGCCCATCTCCGAACAGACTCCTATACTGGTGGTGACGCAGAGGGGCTTTGTATCTTTCAGTATGGCGACCGGGGTTTTTTCAATCTTCCGCCGCAGATTTTCAAACCTGGCAATAACCTCCTGCCTCGTTCCACCCGGAGTGAGAATGCAGAATTCTCCCCCGCCGATCCGGGCAACAATATCCCGGATGAGGGAATCCTCGCGCATCATGCCAGCTATGCTTTTGATCACCAGATCCCCGACATCATATCCGTGTGTGTCATTGACTTTCTTGAAGAAATCAATGTCGAGCATAATGCATGCAAGCCTCTCTCGGCTTTCCCGGCAAAGCTTAAGAAGGTCATTACCGGCATCGAAAAAATACCTTCTATTATTCAGGCCAGTGAGAAAATCGCGGATCGCCCCTTCATGAATCTTGTCGATGAGACTGAGGGTTTCCATGCAGTGATGGACTCGGCAGTAAAACTCCTCAACCACCAATGATTCTTGGATGACAAAATCATTGGCTCCGCTCTTAATAAACCGGACTCCGACATTTCCCTCGTTTTTCGCAGCAAAACCGATAATTGCCAGGCGATCCCGGTGAAATTTCTCCCTGATTTTCTGGCAGAGGGTGCAACCATCCATACCGGCCATGGTAAAATCAGTTATTACCAGTTTGACTTCCGGATACTGACCAAGAATCTCAAGAGCTCTCCTGCCGTCTGTGGCATTGAGAACGCGGAATTTCCGGACATACAGGAGTTCTGAAATCAAAGTCCGATAGTCCGCCGAATCACCGACAACAAGAACCAGGGAGTTCTGATTTTCCTCAAGCTGGCGCATGGCGGCGATAATATAATCGAGACTGTTCGGATCCTCCTTGAGGATATAGTCGGCAACCTTTTTCGACCAGACGAAATTGCGCACCTCGTCGTTCAGTTCAGCAGTAAAGACAAAGCTGGTAATCCCTTCGGCGACGACTCGATCAATTACCTCACCATTCGGAGCATCAGGCAGGTTGAAATCCAACAGGGCCATCGAAAAATTTCCCTTGGCCATCGCCAGCAGCTTCTCGGTCTCTGCCAGCGTTTTTGTCCAGAATACGTGGATATCAAAGGCTTTTTCGATCCTGGTTTTGACCAGCCTGCCGAACATGTTGCTGTCTTCAACGAGAAGAATCTGTCGCATATTGCTTTCTGTCGTCCGGTAATCTGTTGTCGGAAATGTCGACGGACAGATGCCTAGGAAATCAAGGTCTTGATAATATCGCCTTTACCAATCACCCCGACAAGCTGCTCCCCCCTCATAACCGGCAGGGTATGGACATTTTTTTCCGCCATGATAGTCGCCAATTCATCGAGCGGAGTTTCTTCATCAACCGTCAGGGGATTTTTCGTATAGATATCGGCAACCGTCGAACCAGCGAATTTCCTGATATCTTTTTCCATTTTGTTGGGCCGTTCAAGAAAAATGAGGGAATCTAAGATGGCAATAACGGTGGGAATATGAATTTTCTTTGTTTGATCAATGAGATCATTTTCAGTAACCACCCCGAGGAGACTACCGGATGCATCAACAACGGGTGCCCCGCCGATATTATGGGATGCCAGCAGCCGGGCAAGATCTGTCACCGATGTCTCAGGAGTTACAGTTATAACCTTAACAGACATAATTTCTTTGGCTTTTTGCATAATGCCTCCCGCTGAATTGATATTGATCATCAAGGGAGTTCAGGCCAATTGGTTTAAACCCGTGCAGGGTTTTGCAGATGCTTGAGAACTCCCAACGAATATGTCTCTCATTCAAGGGTAAAACTTTCCGCCCGATATGTCCAGCTCCCTTCTTACGGCAGAGTTTTTTCCTGATGAAACCTTTCTCTTCCCATAGGGATTTCCCAGAAAGATAACCGCCACAATGGGATATGGCAGGGCACTTTTTTTCGCGACCGGCACCCTTTGACACGGCCCTTATCAAGAACCTAAGGCCCTGACAAATATTGACAAATGGCAAAACATGCGCATCTTTGCCGGAGCTGGGTTGGTTTTCTCCCTTTATGAGTACTGCCGCTCCAGTTCTAGATTTAATGTCTGAAGCAATGTAACATTCTACAGGCTATAACGAAGGGTCGTGTCACTGCGAATGCTTGTTTGGACACGAACTCCACCACCAAAAACCACAGGAGATTTCATGAAAAAAGCGCTCATTGCCTATCACAGTCGTACCGGAAAAACCGAAGCCATGGCCAACTTCATTGCCGAGGGTCTGCGCTTTTGCGCTCTTGAAGTGGTGCTGAAGAAAATTTCTGAAATTGACAACGAACTGGACATCGTTGGATACGACGCCTATGTTTTTGGCTGCCCCACCTACCACAAGGATATGACGGGCGGGATGAAGCAGTTCCTGTTTAAGGCCGAACTCGCCAACTTAACCGGAAAAATCGGTGGCGCGTTTGGTTCCCACACCCATAGCGGCGAAAGCGCCCCGATGCTCTTTGACACCATGATGCATGTGTTCAAAATGGATATGACCGACCTCGGACCACTAAAGCTTACCGAGGCCATGGTGACCGGCAACGAAGGCGTCAAGGCCTGCCAAGACTACGGCAAAGCCATTGGCAACAAGCTAACATAGCTTTTTTATTGGCTGATAAAGAGCGGATGCACGAAGTTTGGGCTTGAGCTGTGGACCGTGTTCCAACCTGCCACAGTTCAAGCCCTGATGATTTTTTTAAACAGGGGCCACAGCGAAAAAGCGCAATGGCCCATTCTTTCGTAAAGATCCTTAATCCGAGAGGAGCTTGAAAGAAAGTTTGACTCTCGCCCGAAATACAGCTGGCTGGTTATTGTCAATCTTCATATCGAGGGTCATGACTTCGGCAATACGCAGATCACGGAGGCTGAGGCCCGCCGAATTCACCGCATTTTTCGTAGCCTCTTCCCACGATACGGGACTTGATCCAACCAGTTCGATAATTTTGTAAACACTCTCAGTCATGGGCATTCTCCTAGTTAAGTTTGTCGTAAGACTTCCCCTTTCTGTACCTTGTTGCTGCTATCGCTCGCTGAAACATAAGTATCCGCATATTTTCCCCCACAATGCGGGTTGTCCCTGCTCGCCATAGGATGTCCGGGAAAACTTTGGCATTTCCTAAGAACTCTTTGTGTGACGTATGCTTTTACAGCTGGTGAATACAACCGACCGTTGTGGCATTGTAGCGTTTTGCAGTAAGAAAATGAATCAAATAATTTTGAAACCGATAAATAATGCCAAGCCCATTTTCCTCAGGCATTTATATCCACTTACAAAAAATAATCACGCACGTTTTTCATGGATTTTTTGATGAGTGATACTGCCCGTTTCTCGGAGTTAGGATGTTTTCTGAGTTATGCGCCGCGTACCATGAACCCATGACTGATCCGCCGAGCAGCAATAATATTGAAACACACAACCATTTTTCGCCTGAGCTATTATTTTCCTTGCGCATCTCTCAAAAAAGAGTATATTAGGAGGGTTATTTTTCTTAAGTAGAAGCACATTTCCTTCAGGTTCTCCTCGTTAGTCTCATTCTTTTCCTAGCGTCGTTCGTTGCTGTTGAAGTTCATGCTGTTTACTTAAGCTGGAGGAGCAGCATGAGACACTTTATTGGATACCCTGTCACACTTTTATAAAAACGCAGTGTATTCCTTTTCTGACTCTACCTCTTGGTCACATACGTCAGCTTCATCCACAATTATCTTGTTAATGAATTGCATTTTTTCGGACTTCAAGCGATATCCGACAGCAAGCCGTTGGACCTTCACCAGCCCCGACTTGCACAAAGAGAATGCATATAATACCAGCGGATCCCTTTGGTATCCGCACTCTCGAGAGGTCCGGCAATGCCCGGCAGCTCACCACGAAGTACTTTGGAGTATAAATGAGTTTTAAAGATTTTCAGTTTCATCCGACGATAGACGCCGGCATCACCGCCTGCGGCTACACCATCCCCACACCGATCCAAAAAGAGGCTATCCCGTCGATCCTGGCTGGCCGTGACATCCTGGGCTTGGCCCAGACCGGCACCGGCAAGACTGCGGCCTTTGTCCTGCCATTGCTTGAGCGGCTGCTAACCGGCCCCCGAAAGAAAGTGCGAGCTCTGATTGTCGCACCTACCAGAGAACTGGCCGAACAGATCCATGAAAATATCGGCAGAATGGGCCAGCAGACCAATCTGCACAGCGTGGTTATTTATGGGGGCGTCGGCAAAGGCAAACAGATAAGCACCCTTCGTGCCGGAGTTGAGATTGTTGTCGCCTGTCCCGGTCGTCTCCTCGACCTCCTCAACGAAAAGGCCTTAACCCTCAGCAGCGTTGAGGTGCTGGTCCTGGATGAGGCGGACCATATGTTTGATAAGGGCTTCCTGCCGGACATTCGCAGAATCATCAGGCTGTTGCCGAAAAATCGCCAATCACTGGTTTTTTCCGCGACCATGCCCGGAGAAATCCGCCATCTGGCGGAAGAAATTCTCAACAATCCGGTAGCCGTGCAGATAAACCATACCCTGCCGGCCCCGTCAATCTCCCATGGTCTCTTTCGGGTGGCAACAGACCAAAAGACCTCGTTGCTGAAAAATATCATAAAAGAGCGGGAAATGACCAGCACCCTGGTTTTCACCCGCACCAAACATAAGGCCAAAAGTCTGGCATTGCAGCTGGAGCGATCCGGGTTCAACGCCGCCTCGATACAGGGCAATCTTTCCCAACAAAAGAGACAACAGGCGCTGGACGGTTTTCGTGACGGTACCTATGGAATTCTCGTTGCCACCGACATTGCCGCCCGTGGCATAGATGTAACCGGTATTTCCCATGTCATCAATTACGACATGCCGGACACCGCCGAGACCTATACCCATCGCACCGGACGCACCGGCCGAGCATCCCTGACAGGCCAGGCCTTAACCTTTGCCGGCCATGAGGATAGCAAGATGATTGCCCTCATCGAGAGAAATCTCGGTAAAAAAATGGTCCGCGAGACGACCCCGACCCTTGCCCCACTGGCAGAAGAAGATCGTCGCGAAGAAAAGCGTGAGAATTTGCCCCGCCACCAGGCACCACGGGCAAAGAAAACCGACACCGCCGGACAAGGCAAAAGCCGCCGTGATAAGGCCTGCGCCTTTGATTTCGGCACAAGAAAAACGTATCAACGATAATAATTAATTTGTCTGGATTCCCAGACTTCCAGTCGAAGTGTCAGGTGATGTTTCGACTACATGACAAAGGGGTAAGCCCCGAATAAAGGAGTAGTAGAAGATGGCTCAAGGTACAGTAAAGTGGTTTAATGATGCGAAAGGTTTTGGTTTTATTGAGCAGGACGGCGGCAAGGATATCTTTGTCCACCACACCGCAATTCAGGCCCAGGGCTTTAAATCCCTGGAGGAAGGTGCTCGTGTGACCTTCGAGGTTGTTGACGGCCCGAAAGGACCGGCAGCGGCCAATGTTGTTCAGCAGTAATAACTGATCTCAGCCGGCTGAAGAGACCCCGCAGACCGCGGGGTCTCTTGCATTCGCCTTAAAAACTGAGACTTTTTCAGCCACCCTTATGGGGCAAAACATGTAATTTTTTTCTGAGAGATTCAGATACTCGTGTTGCTTTCCAACACGAGCAAGCAGAAGGAGATGATCTTGGCGAAACCAAACTATTCATTTGAAAAGCGGCAGAAAGAACTGGCAAAGAAAAAGAAAAAAGAAGAAAAGAAACAGCAAAAACAGGAAAAGCTGAAACATCCCAGCGAAGACAAGGACACCCTCGATCTTCCTGAGGATCAGTCATAATTCCATATTATTATTAGCGAAATAGCTCTATGCCATGGGGAGTTCTCCTGGTGGCTTTTTATGAGGACACAACCATGATTACCGCATCCAATATTGCTCTCTCCTATGGCAAGAGAATCATCTTTCAAGATGTCAATATCAAGTTCACACCCGGCAACTGCTACGGACTGATCGGTGCCAACGGTGCCGGCAAATCGACTTTCCTGAAAATCCTTGCAGGCCAGCTTGAGGCTGATCGGGGCGAAATTTTCAAAGGACCACGGGAACGCATCGCGGTTCTCAGCCAAGACCAGTTTGCCTTCGACGAGCACTCCATCATCAACACTGTGCTCATGGGCCATAAGAAGCTCTTCAAGGTGATGGCCGAACGTGAGGCAATCTATGCCAAGGCCGATTTTACCGAAGCAGATGGCATTCGCTCAGCGGAACTTGAGGCAAAGTTCGGCGAAATGAACGGCTACGAGGCGGAAGCAGAGGCTGCGGTACTTTTGAAAGGCCTCGGCATTCCTGAAGAAATTCGCGATAAAAAAATGAAGGAACTCGACGGCAGCGACAAGGTGCGGGTGCTGCTGGCCCAGGCCCTTTTCGGCAATCCGGATATTCTCCTGCTCGACGAACCTACTAACCAACTCGATTTAACGACCATCAACTGGCTGGAGGAGTTTCTTGCCCGTTTTCAGAATACCGTCATAATTGTCTCGCATGATCGCCATTTCCTTAATCAGGTCTGCACCCATATGGCCGATATCGATTTTGGCAAGATCACCGTCTATGTCGGCAACTACGATTTCTGGTACGAAGCAAGTCAGCTCCATTTCCATCAGAAAGAAACCGAAAGCAAAAAGGCCAAGGCCAAGGCGGAAGAACTGAAAGAGTTCATTCGTCGCTTCAGTTCCAACGCCTCCAAGGCCAAGCAGGCAACCTCCCGGAAAAAACTGCTTGATAAGCTGACCATCGAAGAAATGCCCTGTTCCTCCCGCAAGTATCCCTATATCAGCTTCAAACCGGAACGAGCGTGCGGCGATATCATTCTTGAGATTAAAGGACTCAGCAAAAAAATTGACGGGGTTTCGATGTTTCGCGATCTTACCCTTACCGTAAATAAAGGTGATAAAATCGCCTTTATTGGGACCAACAGCCTGGCGAAGACCACCTTGTTTCAGATTCTCGCCGGAGAGCTGCAGGCCGATACCGGCGATTTCCGCTGGGGGGTAACCATGAGAAATTCCTACTTTCCCAAGGAAAACAGCCAATATTTTAATAGCGAAGAACTTGATTTGATCGGCTGGTTACGTCAGTATGCACCAGTCAAAGAAACCGAGAGTTTTATTCGCGGCTTTCTTGGGAAAATGCTTTTTTCCGGGGAAGAGGCCACAAAAAAAACCTCGGTACTCTCCGGTGGTGAACGTGTCCGTTGCATGCTCGCCAAAATGATGCTCGCCGACGCCAACGCCCTCATCCTCGACGAACCCACCAACCATCTCGACCTAGAATCGATCACCGCCTTAAATAACGGTTTGATCGCTTTTTCCGAGGTAGTGCTTTTCGCCTCCCACGATCATCAGTTTGTCTCAACCGTCGCTAATCGGATTGTCGAAATCACTGCCGACGGTATTATTGATGTAATGATGACCTTCGACGAATATCTGGCAGAAAAAGAAGCGAGCCAGAGCTGTGAGATTGAATACCTCGCTAGAAAAGCCGCCTAAAATTTCCGGCACAAGAGAATACCCCTCAACCCCAAGAAGAGCTCTGTTATACGTCTTCGAGATTGGTTTTATAACCGATCATAGCAGGTCGAGCTTATCGGCAGTATAGCGTCAATCGTGTCATCGCTCGCAGCGAATCCAAATTGACTTTAAACGGGCCATCAATTACGTTTGACGGTAAAAGGAGCTTCTCTCCTCTCAAAATGTCAATGGAAAACAGAGTGCGACTCAATTTCCCGAATACGGTTCCGGTCCGCATATTCATTCCGCTGCTCCTCTGCATGTTCTTATTCGTCGGGACATTTTTCGGCTATATCCTCCCTTTGATCGAAGAGAATCTGATGGATCGGAAGCGGGAAATGATTCACGCCCTGAGCGAATCAGCCCTGAGCACCATCCGATATTTGGACGAATTTGCACAAAAAAATCACCTGACCGAGGAGGAAGCAAAACGCCAGGCGGTTGATCTTCTCCGCAACCTTCGCTATGGACCTGAGGGTAAGGACTACTTCTGGATCAACGACACCTATCCACGGATGATAATGCATCCCTACCGCCCCGACCTTGAAGGCCAGTATGTCGGCGAAACCAAGGACGTCTCCGGCATGAAAATGTTCCAGGCATTTTTGCAGGAAGTAAAAAATAAGGATGGCGGAGGCTATGTCAGCTACCACTGGCAGTGGCAGGACGATCCGAACCGGATTTTTTCAAAACTGTCCTTCGTGCAGGAATATCGACCCTGGCAATGGATCATCGGCACCGGGGTTTATGTTGAGGATGTGCGCACCCAGATAGCCGCAATAACGACCCGCATGACCTTTATTTTTCTGGGTATTGTCGTCATCATCGCCATTCTTTCAGTCTATGTGGTGTGGCAGGGGGCACGGGCTGAAAACGATCGTCGGGAGATGGAGGAATCTCTCCGCTCCAGCGAAAACAAATACCGACTGCTGGCCGAAACCGCCAGAGAAATTATCCTGCTCTTCGATTCCGACCTGAGGGTCACCTACGCTAATGCCGCCTGGAGCCGGATCTCCGGCTATCGGTTCGACAAGGTGCGGAACATGCGGATAACTAACCTTATTCCCGCACCGCAGCGCGATCTGTTTCAGAGCCAACTTTCGGTTATTGATAACGAGCGGCAGGGCGACCATCTGTTTGAGACTCAATTCATCCTGCCGCAGCAGCGGATTATTTTTGTCGAAGCCACCTTTGCCAAGATGGAAACAACCGGCAATTCATGTATCTTTCTGATGGCGGCAAGGGACATAACCGAAAAGAAGCGGATTGAGGCCCAGGCCAAGCTGCAACAAGAGCAGCTGATGCAAACCAACAAAATGGTAGCCCTCGGCACTCTTGTCTCAGGCGTAGCCCATGAAATAAATAATCCGATTTCCTCGGTGATGCTGAATATCCAGGTCTTCGATAGATTCTGGCAAGCGGTTCAGCCAATTCTTGACCACTACCAAACTGAAAACGGCGGCTTCGATGTCGGGCCGATGACCTATCTGCAGCTGCGGGAGAGGATGCCGAAACTCCTGCATTTTTCCATTGAAGGGGTGGAACGGGTCAAACGCATTGTCGGCGACCTCAAGGATTTCTCCGGCCAGAAACCATCTGATCTCCAGGAAACAGTCCATCTCAACGAGGTGGTGGAGAAGGCCATTGGCCTGATCTCCAGCATGATCAAGAAGGCGACCAACGATTTTCAGGTCACCTACGACGAAAACCTGCCGACCCTGCAGGGCAACAGCCAGCGGCTGGTCCAGGTGACCATCAATCTAGTGGTTAACGCCTGCCAGGCCCTCACCGACCCCTCTCAGAAAATCCATCTGCGTACCGGCTATCTTGAGGAATCAGAAGAAATCTATCTGGAGGTCAAAGACGCAGGTCAGGGGATGGCCCCGGAGGTACTGGCCCGGATCAAAGATCCCTTTTTCACCACCAAACGGGACAGCGCCGGCACCGGGCTGGGGTTGTCGATTTCCGACACTATTATTCGCAACCATGCTGGTTGGCTTGACTTTATATCCGCACCGCAGCAGGGCACCGTCGCCACTATCCGTTTGCCACGCTACAGCCCGGACGAGGTTGTGGGGAGAATGATATGAACAAAACACTGTATCCGGCAGAGCCTATATTGGTCGTCGATGATGAAGAAGCAATCCTTCTGTCGATAGATACCATTCTGCAGCTGGCGGGGATGAACAATGTCCTTACCTGTGCCGACAGCAGACGGGCGCTGGAAATGATACAAAAATACCACCCCAGTGTCATTCTCCTTGATCTGAACATGCCTCATCTAAGCGGCGAAGCCGTCCAAGAAGGCCTGATAGGTCTCTATCCCCATATCCCGATCATAATTATCACTGGACGAATCGATGCTGAATCAGCGGTGGAGTGCATGAAATCCGGGGCCTTCGACTACATCGTCAAGCCTGTGAATGAAAAACGCTTGATTGAAACCGTCAAAAAGAGTCTGCAATACAAGGAACTCCTGCAGGAAAATGAGACCGCCGGCAAGAAGTCAGGCAAGGACCAGCTGAAGAATCCGCAGGCCTTTGCCGCCCTGCGCAGCCATTCGCCCAAAATGTTTCAAATCTTTACGTATGCCGAATCGGTGGCCCCGACCCTGCAACCGGTTCTGATCCGCGGCGAAACTGGAACCGGCAAGGAACTGATGGCCAGGGCCATCCACACGGTGAGCGGCTGCCCCGGCGAGTTTGTTGCCGTCAATGTCGCCGGCCTTGATGACAATGTCTTTGCCGACACCCTTTACGGCCACATCAAAGGGGCCTTTACCGGCGCGGAAAACCAACGTCCTGGGCTGATCGATAAAGCTGCGAACGGCACTCTTTTTCTCGATGAAATCGGCGATCTCTCGCCCGGTTCTCAGATCAAGCTGCTGCGTCTGCTGCAGGAAAAGGAATACATGCCCCTCGGCCAAGACAGCAACAGGAGGAGCACGGCCCGAATCATCGCCTCGACCCATGTCGACCTCTGGGATTTACAGAATCGGGAGCTTTTCCGCCAGGATCTGCATTATCGCCTGCGTACCCATAGGATCCTCCTGCCCCCACTGCGAGAGCGGCCGGAAGATATCGGCCTCCTGGTAGAACATTTCGCCGCTTGGTCGGCCGAGGCCCTGCACCGGCCGAAACCGCATATTCCTCGGGAGTTGACGACCATGCTTCTGTCCTATCAATTTCCCGGCAACATTCGCGAACTCCAGGCCATGGTTTTTGACGCTATCGCTCGACATAAAAGCGGTGTTCTGTCCCTTGCCATTTTTCGTCATCATATCTGGCAGGCATCTAGAGACGAGGGGCGCAGCCGCGACGTCGAGGAGCAGCCTCAGGGCGTGACTCTTGCTTTTGCCGAGCCTCTGCCGACAATCAAGGAGGCTACTCGGATGCTGGTCGAGACGGCAATGCAACGAGCAGGTCACAACCAGACAATCGCAGCATTGATGCTCGGTATCAGCCAACAGGCTCTCAGCAAGCGCCTGAAAAATCGCCAAAAAGATTAGTAAGCCCTACAATAATAGTTGTTTGCACAATATTTGTTGTTTCCGGCCAACTGTGCCTGGTTCCATTTTTTTTCGTTCTTCACTCCTCCGCTTCACAACCTAGGTTGTATCTTCGTACTACACTCTTATCTCCCAATACATTGAAATTACATATTTAAAATTATTGTCGACACTGGTACGCCATTTGCTAGTTGTTTATGCAGTACAGAAAAAATATCCAACTATCAGCTACAACAGTATCTCACTATTTTTCAAACATCAGGAGGAAAGCACAATGGCAAGTACGCAAACACCTTTGGCAAATCCGGCCGTCGTCGGCTTGGCCGGATTCGGTCTCACAACCCTCATCCTGCAATTCCATAATCTTGGGCTGTGCAGTATGGGGCCGGTTTTAGCACTTGGTCTGATCTTTGGCGGTCTCGCTCAGATGATCGCCGGATACCAGGAATTTAAAGTCGGCAATAACTTCGGTTATAGTGCCTTTGTATCCTATGGCTCTTTCTGGATTTCCCTGGCGGTGATCCTCTTATGCAACAAATTTCAGGTGTACCCGTCAAACGGAACCGACCTCGGATACTTCCTCGTCGGCTGGACCCTCTATACCCTTATTATGTGGGTTGCAGCCATGCGGGTTCATGGTGCTATGGCTTCTACCTTCACCTTGCTGGTTGCGGGCTTTATCCTGTTAGATTTCGCACATTTCGGCTTTCCGGCGATGACTCAGGTCGCAGCGTATGTGCTTATCCTCTGCGCCCTCAATGCCTGGTATATGATGGCCCATATAATCTTTAAACAAGTCTTCGGCCGAGATGTTTTGCCGGTCGGTAAGCCGTGGATTGATACCAAAGCGGTAGAATCAATTTCAATGCAAAAGCTTGCTGCTCTCAGCTGAGTTTTTTAAAAAGTCGGCCGCAGCCTGGTTATTCCTCCATCCATTCCAGGTTGCGGTCGATTTTTGGTCTCTCTATCCCCCTGCTTGTCCTCACACTTGCTGCCTGGCACCCTCC
>JAABQY010000067.1 GCA_011391225.1 Desulfobulbaceae bacterium
CAGCCGAACCTTTATCAGTCCGGAGTCTTTTACCTTCATGCAGTCCATCGGAGTACTGTCGATGGTTATTCTTGGTGGTTCCGGCAGTATTCCCGGGGTTATTCTCGGGGCGGCGGTTGTCACCATCCTCAATCTCCAGGTGCTTCAGGGCTTTTCCCTGTTTCTCAATGACCTGCGCCAGAGTGATACGGTTATTCCGATTATTAATTTTGCCTGGAAGGATCTGTCGACCCAGTTGGATCCGGCAAAATACCAGAAATTGCTTTTTGGTCTCATTCTCATTTTGATGATGATCTTCCGGCCTGCCGGTTTGATTCCCGCCAAACGGCGTAAACGCCAAGTGGCCCCGGAAGAGACCAATCCCCGATAAACGGGATAAGGACCTTTACGAAATTCATTTTAAAAACAAAAAATGAATTTCCAAGGTACCAATTAGGAGACCAACCCAATGGCATTACTTGAAATTGCAAATATTACCAAGACCTTTGGTGGACTAAAAGCGATCAGTGACGTCACCTTTTCTCTCGAAAAAGGGCGAATTGTTTCGATCATCGGCCCGAACGGCGCTGGTAAAACGTCTTTTTTCAATACACTGACCGGGATATACAAACCCGACAATGGGTCGATCACCTTTAATGGCAAGTCCCTTGTCGGCCTCAGGCCTGACCAGATCGCCGCCTGCGGCATAGCGCGGACCTTTCAGAACATCCGCCTTTTCCCGGATATGACGGTTATTGAGAATATCATGGTCGGAATGCATATCCATTTTAAACAAACGGCGCTTGCCACCCTATTTCGCTTGCAATCGTTCAAAGATGAGGAAAAGGCCGCGGAACAGAAGGCTTTGCGGCTGATGAAGTATGTTGGTTTGCATGATGTTGAAAATGAACTTGCCAAGAACCTCCCTTATGGAGCTCAGCGCCGCTTGGAAATCGCCCGGGCCCTGGCCGCCGACCCGCAGTTGCTGTTGCTTGATGAACCGGCCGCCGGTATGAATCCCCAGGAAACCGAGGATATAATCCAGTTGTTTCGCAATATCAGGGACAAAATGGGTATCACCATCCTCCTCATCGAGCACGATATGCGTGTGGTTATGAATATATCCGAAGATATCTGCGTTATGGATTACGGGGTGAAGATTGCCCAGGGTACGCCTGCGGAAATACGCAACAACACCCGCGTCATCGAGGCCTACCTTGGTCGTGGCGCTGTTGCCGGACAGCACGAGGAGAAAATGCAATGAGCCTCTTAACAATAGAAAATATCCATAGTTATTATGGACATATTCATGCCCTGAAAGGGATATCGGTGGAAGTCAATGAAGGTGAGATTGTCACCCTTATCGGTTCGAACGGGGCCGGGAAAAGCACGGCACTGCGCACCATCTCCGGCATGATTCACCCAAAGAAGGGGCGGATTGTCTTTGCTGGTAAGGATATTTCGAAGATGGAGCCGCACGAGATCGTCTACCAGGGCATGGTTCATGTGCCTGAGGGACGGGGCATTTTCCCGACGCTGACGGTCAAGGAAAACCTGGAGATGGGAGCCTTTACGGTCGAGAATCTGGACGTGATTGAAGAGCGGATGGCGAACGGGTTTGCTCTCTTTCCCCGCTTAAAGGAGCGTATTGATCAGTATGGTGGCACCCTGTCCGGCGGGGAACAGCAGATGCTGGCCATCGCCCGCGGCCTCATGCTTAATCCGCGCCTCTTAATGCTCGATGAACCGTCGATGGGGCTTGCCCCCATATTGGTCGAACTGATTTTTGATATTATTAAGAAACTGAACGACCAGGGCACCACCATCCTGCTGGTTGAGCAGAACGCCCTCATGGCCCTGTCCATCGCTCACCGCGGCTATGTACTGCAGACCGGGGAGATCACCGTCACCGATTCGGCAGTGCACCTCAGAAGTAACAAGGAAGTGCAGAAGGCCTATCTGGGAATGTCCTAAACTCGATAAACCGGATTTCTCATTACCCACCGTCATTTCTTTGTAAACAGGAAATACAGGTTTGTACGTTCAGTTGCCGTTTTGCAGATCCATAGCGACCAGCAGGGCGTAGTGGCCGCCTCGGTTGAGGAGTTCTTCGTGACTGCCTTGTTCGACAATTCTGCCGTGCGCCATAACGATTATGTGATCGGCTCGGCGTATCGTTGAAAGGCGATGGGCGATGACCAGAGAGGTGCGGCCGTGGAAGCTGTCGGCGATGGCCTGTTCAAGGATGTTTTCCGATTCGGTGTCGATTGCTGCCGTCGCCTCATCAAGGACGAGGATGGCAGGGTTGCGGCAAAGCACTCGGGCAAAGGAGAGGAGCTGCTTTTCGCCGGTGGACAGCTCGGTGCCGCCATCGCCGATGGGGGTGTCAAGGCCATGCGGCAGTTTTCGTACAAAGCGGTCCATGCTGGTGCGGGTAAGGATTGCTTCCACCTGCTCTCTGCCGCAGCCGGTATCCATTACGATGTTGGCGAGGAGGGTGTCCTGGAGAATGAAAACATCCTGGAGAATCACACCGACCAAGGTGCGCAGTTTTTTCAGCTGAAGGGTGGCGATATCCCGGCCGTCGATAAGAATCCGGCCTTCCTGCGGGTCATAAAACCTGAGGAGGAGGTTAACCAGGGTGGTCTTGCCGGAACCGGTTGTCCCGACCAGGGCCACTGTCTGTCCGGGCCGTAGGGTGAAGGAGATGTCGTGCAGTACCGGGTTATCAGGTTCATAGCCGAAACGGAGATGACGAAATTCAAGATGCCCCTGAATGTCCGGCATGGTGCCGGGGGTTTGTGACTGGGCGATGGTGCTCTTGGTGTCAAGCAGTTGAAAGATCCGCTCGGCCGAGGCCATGGCCGACTGCACAACCGAGTATTTTTGGGAAAGTTCTCGGAGTGGCTGGAAGAAAAGGCGCATATAGGAAATGAAAGCGACCAGTTCCCCGAGGGTCAGCCTTTTCTGGAGCACCTCACCGCCGCCGTACCAAAGGATCAGGGCTACAGCCGCCGAACTGAGAAATTCGGTGAGAGGCATAAAGGTGCCAAAGAGACGGATCTGGCTGAGGGTTCGCTGCAGGTAGCCGGCGCTGAGGTCTTCAAAGATGTGCCGAGTGGCCTCCTGACGGCCGAAGAGTTGCAGGATGCCGATGCCCGACAGGGTTTCCGAAAGAAAACTGTTGAGTTTGGCCAGCTGGCTGCGGATGGTGCGGAAACATTCCCGCGCCAGCTGCGCAAAAAAGATGGTAATAAGCAGGGCGATGGGGACAAATATCGCCATTAAGGCTGCAAGGCGTGGGTTCATCCAGAACAGCAGGACAAGGATGCCCATAAGACGCAAAAATTCGTTAAAGAGGGTGACGATGACCGAGGTGAACATTTCGTTCATGTTCTGAATATCGTTGGTCAGCCGGGTCACCAGCTGGCCGGTGCGACGGGTGTTGAAAAACGGCAGATCAAGGGAGAGAAGGTGATTAAAAAGACTTTGCCGTAGCCCGTGCATAACCCACTGTCCGACCCATTCGAGAACGAGAATCTGGCAGAAGGTGGCAAAAAACACGCCGACGATGATGGCGCCATAAAGGAGGGCATTCCCGGTAAGTCCGGCAAGCCTCTCAACATTGGGGAGCTGACTTGCGGTAATCGAGCCGTCGATGGCGGTCTGCACCAGATAGGGCAGGGTCAGGGTTGCCCAGGTGATGAAGAGCGAGATGACCACGGCAACGATAAGGCCGACCTTGTAGGGCGCAGAAAACCCAAGGATTCGCCGCCACAGCTGGAGGTCGCCGAGAGAGGCCTGGCGGCCCTCTTCACTGTAGCCGAAGTCCATCATGGCAGGGCCACCGCAGGGTGTGTATCTTGTTGCATTTGTTTGGCAAACATCGACTGGTACAGGGAGTTTGTGGCAAGCAGGTGTTCGTGGTTGCCTTCACTTTGCACCGCGCCGTCGGCGAGGATTATGATATGGTCGGTCATCGAAAGCAGTTTGATCCGGTTCGACACTATCACCACTGTTTTTCCCTGGAAATGTCGTTTCAGTCCGGCAAACACCTCATGTTCGGTGGCCACGTCGACCGCCGACAGACCGTCGTCGATGATCAGCACCGGCCGGTCGCAAAGCAGGGCCCGGGCCAGGGCCAAGCGCTGGCGTTGGCCGCCGGAGAGTTTTACGCCGCGTTCGCCGATCAGGGTGTCATAGCCGTTTTTCAGGGCCAGGATATCCTCATGGATGGCGGCATTGGCGGCAGCCTTGATAACGTCCTCCCGTTTTGCATCCGGCAGGCCGAGGGCGATATTGGCGGCAATGGTATCGGAGAAAAGAACTGGTTCCTGGCTGACATAGCCGATATGCGAACGGAGAAAGGCTAAAGGCAGGTGGTTCACCTCCAGACCGCCGAAGTGCAGCATACCGTCGGCCAGGGGGTAGAGCCGTACCAGCAGTCGGCAAAGAGTTGATTTGCCTGATCCGGTACGGCCGGTTACCCCGTGCATGCCGGGGCCGAGATTGAGAGTGAGGTCACTCAGAACCGGATTGCTGCTGGAAGGGTAGCCGAAGGTCAAATGCGACAATTGGAACCCGGGCTGAGCCAGCTGCTCTGGTGCTATCTCGGTGACCGGGTCCGGCAGTGCCGACCGGCTGGTAACAAGGCCATAAATGCGGTCCAGAGAGGTAAGGCCGCGCTGCACCAGATTGGCCACCCAACCGATAGCCATCATCGGCCAGATGAGCATATACAGATAGGTGATGAAGGCGACGAAATCGCCCAAAGTGATGGTTTTCTCGATGACCAGACTGCCGCCGAAATAGAGGACCATGAGCATGCCGGTGCTGCCAACCAGAGTCGCCAGGGGTGTGATCAAACCCTGGATGAAGGCCACCCGCAGGTTGCTGCGTACATATCTTTTGCCAAGCCGGTCAAACCTGCCTGCCTGAAAGTCCTCCATAGTATAGGCCTTGATGAGCCCTATGGAAATGAGATTTGACCGGGAAAATTCAGTGAGTTCGGAAAATTCTTCCTGCACCGTGGCAAACCTTTTGTGCAGTTTACTGGAAAGTATACGCGTTGCAACAGCCAGAAAAGGCATCGGCAGCAGGGCCAGAAGGGTGAGCAGCGGGTGGATGGCGATCATGAAACCGATGGCGGCAAGAGACATCACCAGGGCATCGACAGCCGCCACCACCCCCATGCCGCAGGCCATCTGCACGGCGGCGAGATCGTTGCTGAAGTGGGCCATAAGGTCGCCGGTTGTTCGTTTCTCAAAAAATTGTGCATCCAACTTGAGGATATGGGTGAAGATCTGATTTCGCACCCTCTGTTCAAGGAGCCGGGAAAAACCAATGATAAGATAACGCCAGGCAAATCGCAGGAAGACAACCAGTACGGCGATAAAAACAATTATGCCGGCCAGGCGAAGGAGGCCGGAGGGAGTTACGGTCAGGGCTTCCAGGGCATCAACGCCTTGCTTGATGAATCGTGGGATAATGAGTTGCAAAAAGTCGACAAGGATCAGGGCGGCAAGCCCACCAAGAATCCGCAGGCGATGGTGCCGGAAGGAGGGCAGGATGAGATGACGAAGCTGTGCAAAGGGAATTCGCCTGGTGGTTTCCTGGGAATCCGTCCTGGAAGTATTGGTTTTCAAACGCTCGACTCGGTTATTGTAAACAAAAAATCGTAGAAAAATCTTATACAAAACTGAAACTTTGACAATCGGAGATAATAAGAACCGTTTGTCTGAAAGTCACTTGAAAATCGGTAGGTCTTTTTTCTGAGCTCTGCCGACAACATTATTAATTTATTCTGCAGGAGGCGACATCCATGCATAACGTTGGGTCAGGGAATAGGTGGTGATGACCAGATCGAGCCCGGCGAGTTGCTCTGGACCAAGTTCAGGAACCTTGCCGGGTTTATGGAGGTCGGGGTGAACGGCAATATATTGAAGATTTGGGGAAAACGCCTGGATTTCATTCATCCAGTTGGACAAAAGCGAGGCCGGAATGACGAGAAGTGAGGCCCCGGAAGATTTTCCGGGTTTCTTCTTTTCATTTTTCAAGGCATTGAGGAAAGCGAGGAGCTGCACGGTTTTGCCGAGCCCCATGTCGTCGGCAAGACATGCGCCGAACTGCAAGGTGTGCAGGTAGTGTAGCCATTGCAACCCATCCTGCTGATAGCCCCGAAGTTTGGCAGTAAACGACTTGTCGGTTTTAACGGTTTTGATTTCTGCTGGTCGGTGCAGTTTGGCAATAACTGCTTGCAACCACTGGCCATTGGAGACCCCGACAAGCATGTCGCTTTCCCCTGGACCAAGAAGTGCCTGCGGGTTCATGGAAAAACGCATGGCATCGAGAAAACTGATCCCCTCTTCCGTGTTCAGTTCCTGAGCCTTTTCATAGGCGGCAAGCGTCTGCTGCAGTTTTTCCGTATCGACCGCCACCCACTTGTTTTTTAAAAAAGCCAGGCCCTCCGACTGCTGGAGAAGATGACGAGCTTCCTCCTCGGAGATTTCTGTATCGCCAAGCATAAGCCGGGGACGGAAATCAAGCAGCGCTGCCATACCGACCGTAGCCGGAGGTTTCTCACCGATGCTGATGTGAATTCCAATACCCGCGGCCTTACCCTTCCACCAGTTGGGAATGCGGCAGAGAATACCGGCTTCTTGGCAAAGTGGAATCTCCTGTAAAAAAGCAAACGCCTCTTTCGCCGACCAGGACAGCGGATGAAACAACTCGCCGGAGCTCACGAGGTTCGCCAGCAAGTCACTTTGACGCGCAGCTTCGTGGACGGTCACCAGGAGCTGGAGCAATTTTTCTTGATCGCCCCGGTATTCTTCCAGGGCGTATTTTAACGGCAGATGCCGGGATTCGCCCTGGTCATTTAAGCGTGTCGAATAGGTGGCGAGAAAGGCAAAAGGTGCGTCGCCTTTTCTATACCGCAAGGGCATAAGTTTCGTACGAGCAGACAAGCTACTCAACTCAGCTTTATTTTCAACCAGATGGAAATAAATCCGCCCTACTAGATGGATGTCCGGGCTGTATTGCTTAATGAATTCGGCAACCGAGCCGTCATAGGCTGCTATCTTTTCGGCAAATATCTCGTGCAACCAGGTCCACAGGTCAAGAAACACCTCATTACGAAGGTATTCCCCGCCGGACATCAGCGGCGCTGTTTCCCGGAAACGGAGGAGATCTTCATCGACCAAAGGGAGCACCAACTCACCACGGCACTTTTCGATGTCGGGGGTGAGGCGGAGTTTCTCGATAAAGTAACCGGCAAAGTCGCGCCAAAAAGCGAGAGAGGGTGATAATGGTTTATGTTTATTGCAAAAACTGAGCTGAAAAAACCAACTGTGTGGATCATTGGAATAATGCGTAAATATATCGTTTTGAAGTCCCTCGCCTTTCGGGTTGGGTCGTTCGGCCACAACCTCCCATTCAAGTTGGAGTGTACCGTCCGGCATGACTGTAGCTTCAAGTTGTTTGAATGACATTGAATCCTTTGCAATAAGCTGCTACTCGCCTTTTGTCGGCAGAGCTTTTTTCGGACCCTGCTCTAGAAGAACGACATCGGGACTCCAGTCCAGCCACTGTTTTTCCGGTTGGTCATGGAGGGGAAAAAAATGTCCTGAAGAGATTGCCGGTCCGGTGTGATCACCATCCGGGGTGGCGAGGGCAATTCCCCCGCGGATGATGGCGGTAAGGGATTCCGCTGAGATTGTCACCCCGGAGAAGATGCCACCTTCGATTCTTGCGCCGCTGACCTGCCAGAATTTGGAGTTTTCCCGGATGATGGCCACATACTGCGGTCTGATGTTAACGAAGATTCGGACTTTCTGAAAGGAAGGAGACAGATCGTATCCGGTAATTTCTCCGACCTGGAGTTGCCGATAATAAACGGGGGAGCCAATGCCGAGAGAACCGAGATGGCCGGCTTCAAGAATGATACCTAAGCCGCCAAGACCGGCGATCTCCGTCAATGGCGGTTCGGCAAGTGATTTCAGGTTTCGTATGGGTTTGCCGTCCCCCGGCAAGATATTGAGGAAGGAGCCGAAGACCAGGGTCTCGGCATTTTTCACACCGGAAAGGTTGAATTCAGCCTGTTCCACCCAGATTTTTGTGTTGCTTCTGAACAGTGCTGCGGCAGGTTCATGAATTCGAGCCGTGGCGATGATGGTTTGGTTATTTTCACTGAGGCGCAACATGCTGATCTTGCCTATGACAATTCCTTTGTAGCGGACTTCCGAACCTTCTTTCAAGCCCCTTACGCCGTCAAGTATAACCGTCAGCGATATTTCATCGGCGTGCTGGGCATCATCGAGGTTAGCGAACAGCGGATAGGTTTCAGGTGTTGGTGACGGTGCAGCTGGAGAGGGATTGATGCAGCCGATGCCGCCCGCTAATACCGACTGGAGCGATCCACTCTGCAACCTGATCCCGTCCAAGCCGCCTGATATCTGCAGGCCGCTGGTATTGTAAAAACGGGTGTATGGCCTGATGATGTTCTTGAATTCGTCAAAGATCAAACACTCAATCAGCACTGATTTTTGATCGGGGGAAAGCCTGAAGCTCTCTATCTCTCCGATTTTAATCTTTTTGTGGAGGATAGGAGAGCCGGGGGCCAGAGACTCGGCATCCAGGGCAACCAGCACAACCCTTTTGCCGACAGGCTGCAGGTCGGTGACCGCCGCAACGGCTTCAGGGTAGCTGTTGTGGAGGTGGAATAGAAAGCCTTCTTCCGGTTGTATATGCTTTTGTTTCTTTTGAATCTCAGGGGTGGTGAAATTCACTCCACCATGGAGCATCTTCGCCAGGGGACCTGTGGAAAGTGATACGCCCTCAGCCACACTGCCTCGCACTTCAACTCCGGACTCGACCCAGAAGACACTTTTTTTACTGAGAAACTTGAGATAATCCTGATAAATGAACAAGGTGGAGCGGATTTTCATGCCCGCCTTGTCAATGCCCACATCCACCACCTCCCCGACTTGGATGTTTTTATAATAAACCGGCGACTTGGGGGAGAGCTCAACAGGACCATCGGCGCTCAGTACCATGGTTTTTCCGGGTCGCAACGGGATTAGATGGGGCGCCTCGGAGAGGATATCAAAGGTATCTTTAAAGGCCCCGCTGCCTGGCTGAAAGGTGATATGCGCCCCGGACAGCAGCAGTTGCAGATTACTGAAACCGGACGCTGAAATCTCCGGTTTCATCAGCCAGAATTTGGTGCCTTCACGGAGGATCAGTTCGGCCCTCGGGTCAAGCAGAATATGGGCGGTAACTGTCCGTTGTGCGTCATTATTTATCTGTATTTCCTTGACGAAACCGGCTTCGAGGCCGCGGTACATGATCTTTGTTGTGCCTTCGACGATATCTTCACTTGAAGCCAGGGTCAGGGTCATGGGAATACCGTAGTGAGCCGATTGGGAGTCAACATACAGGGAGAACATGTGGCCGTTTTGCACCACGGGGGTTGTTGCCAATGGTTCCGGGGTATAGAGGAGGATTCCCCCGCGGAGCAGCGAGGCGAGCGACTCAACCTGGATCTTCAGGGACGGCAGCTTACCACTTATCTGAATGCCGCTGGCGTTGCAAAAACGGCTTCCTTCACGCACCAGACTAGCAAATTCCGGTTTGATGAAGACATCAATAAGAATGTTTTTATCGCCTTCAAGGAGGTATCTTTGCACCTCACCTATTTGGATATTCCGGTAATAAATGCCGGTGCCCGCCTGGATGGAACCGAGAACTTCAGCCCGAATTTTCAAATGCAGTCCCGGGGTATCACGCGACACCGGTGGGGCGGAGGCAAGACCGGCGAATTCGCGCAGGGGGGTGGTCGACGTACCGACCTGAATGCCGATATAGCTACCGGAAAGGATGGTTTCAAGACCATGAATGGAACTTGCCGACAGTTCCGGCCGGACTATCCAGAAAAGGGTGTCGTCAACGAGATGATCCACCACCGATTTTTCCATTTTTACTTTGGCCTGAATTTGTCGATTGTTGAGATCGGGAAGAATTTTCGTAACCAGACCGATGGGAATACCTCTGGCCATGACCTGGGTTTTGCCGGGGACTATGCCGGTGGCATCGGCGAAGAAGATAGAGATTTCCACCCCGGCGTTTTTATAGCTGGAATAAATCAGCCAGCCGCAGATGCACAAAGCGATGAGAGGCAGAGTCCAGATTACGGATATGCCGCGATTTTTCCTGACTTGAGCGGTAGTCATGGCGTTTTCCCGAGAAGGGTTGCTGGTTGTTCGTGGTGCTGCGAATTTTCTTTCACAGCATGGCTATCCCAGATGATGCGGGGATCAAAGGTCATGGCGGCGAACATGGTGGCGGCAACGACAAAGGCAAAGTAGGTGGCTGCCGGAGCGGTATGAATAGAGGTGAAAAAACCGTAATTAACGAGGACACTGAGCAGGGCAATGACAAAGATATCGAGCATTGACCATCTTCCGACAAAGGCGATAAAGCGATAGAGTCTGGCCTTTTGCACAAGAAAATGGTCATGGCCGGGTCGCGTTGCGCGCAGCAGGATAAGGAGGCCGACGATTTTAAAGACCGGTATGAGGATGGAGGCTGTTAAGATGATCAAGCCGATGAAATAGGAGCCATCCTGGAGAAAATGGATTATGCCGTCGACGATTGTCGACCGGTCGGGAATACCTAAGAAATCAACTTCCATGATCGGCAGCAGGTTGGCCGGGGCAAGAAAGATTGTCGAGGTGATCACCAGGGCCCAGGTGCGGGCGACGCTGTGTGGTTTGCGCTGTTGGAGAATCGCCCGGCAGCGGGGGCAGCCGCTGCCGGCAAGGGAGACCGAGGAGAGTTTATGACAGGTGTGGCAGAGAATCAGACCTTTTTCGGCGGCGGTCTGCGGTGCTTCCTGGTCGTGTTGCCCAGGCAAAACTTCAACTTTGCCTTCGCCGCCTTCATCCTCAATAATTTGCCAGAAAAGGTCACGATCGACGATGGTGGATATGGCCAGAGTGATCAGCACCAGGCAGGAAAAACATAAAATTCCCGAGTGATAGGCAATGCTTGAGGTGCCGGACATTTTTATAATGGTGATCAGAATGCCCAGCAGATATACCTCGATCATCGCCCATTCCTCAAGATGCAGATGCAGCCGGAACAAGGCTCTGAGGACGGAGGGATACCTTTTTCTCTGGAGCTTATAGGTGATATAAAAGATAGTGGTGAGGAGAATCAGGGGAAAGACGACCGCCGAAAGCAATACCATGAGTGCAACGAAATAGTAATCATTTCGGTAAAAGTTTAGAATCGATTCGAGTATATTGGCGGAGCCGCTGAAACCAAAGGACTTGAAGGTCATGAGGGGCAGCAGCATCGCCGGCAGGTAGAGAAGGAGACCGGCGATGCTCAGTGCCAGCACCTTGCTGATCGAAGCCGCCGAGCTCCTGCTGAGTGTTTTGCCGCAACGCGGGCAGACTACTGAATAGCCTGTTGGAGCCTCTGCTTTCTGCAGCAGGAGGTCACAATCCGGGCAGGCGGTGAAGTGGGCAAAAGAGTCCGGCAGCGAATGCAAAATATTTTTCCTTTGGAGGCAGGGTAACGGGCAAAGCTTGATTTTATAGAAATTATAGTAACGTCATCGCGGTTATTTGTCATATGAAAAACAATTATCGCCGCATCTGCCAAGCGCCTCTCGCAGGCATGGACGTTCATACATTTAAGAGGTTGAAGATGAGCAGCAACAAATGGCTGAAAATTACCATTGCAACCGATCCGGTACTGGTCGAACCGATCAGCGACTTTCTCGTCGGAGTTATTGAGGCAGGTGTTGAAACGGGTGCCGTGGATGAGCCGAATTTCGGCATCTTGACCTGTTATGTGCAAAAGGCCAATCCCGAGCCTGCCGAGGTCGCGGAAATTGTTGCCAAGATTTCCGAGTATCTTGCCGAACTTGCCGATGTTTTTGCTGTGCCGACACCCCAGCTTACCGCCTCTTTCTTTGACGAGGAGGATTGGGGTTCAACCTGGAAAGAACACTTCAAGCCTTTTGTCATTGTACCCGGCCTGGTGATTGCCCCGACCTGGGAAGAATATCAACCGAATCCCGGCGAGGTGGTGATCACCATGGATCCCGGCATGGCCTTCGGGACCGGGCATCACGCCACAACCAGCCTTTCCCTGGAATTGCTGCGCCGCACCCTGGCCGCCGGCAGTACCATGCGCGTGCTCGACGTCGGCACCGGCACCGGCATCCTCGGCATGGCGGCTATGCTTTTCGGGGCATCGGGCGTTGTCGCTATCGATAACGACCCCGAGGCGGTTGCGGCGGCAACTGACAATGCTCGACGCAATGTTCAGGGCGACCGGATGCAGGTCAGTCTGATGCCGCTTGGTGAGTTGTCCGGTCAGTACCAGGTAGTTGTCGCCAATATCGTCCACGATGTTCTCCTCGATTTGGCCGAGGATTTGGCCCGGTTGACAGACGAAGAGGGGTTTTTGATTCTCTCCGGTATTCTTGTCGGCGATCAGGTGGTGAGTATTATAAAAGCTTTTACGGGTAAAAGGTTCACGCTCCTCGATGCAGAAGAGCGTCAGGAGTGGGCGGCATTGCGGTTTCAAAAGAGATAGGTACAGTTACATATCCACTATTCCGCGGGGTGGGGCGGGCGCATCGGAGTGAACTGGTAATCGGTATCGAAGATGATTCCGACCCCGTCCACTTCCCGTCGAATGACAATGGCAGTGGCACTGACCCAAAGATTCTTGCCGGTCAAGTTTTTCAAACTCTCCATGGAGAGAATGAATTTCAGCCGTTTCACATCATCAAAACTGAGAAGGAATTCTACCTTCACCTTGGCGGCCATCGGAAAGGGGTGGGAAGTTTGGAGGAAAGCACCGCCGGCGCTGATATTGGCGGCAACCGTGTCAATTACCGGCATCTGGTCTTCTCTGTGACGGTAGGAGATCCTCGCCTGGAGGTTGAGGGAAAATCGTTCCTGGGTACGTTTGTCGCTGGGCATTGAAATTTCCTTGGCGCGAAGGGAGATGATGAAACACTAAGTTGCTCGGTCAATACTTACGGAATGTGAGGAATAATGTCAATTTGAAAGAGATCATAACCCGAGCGACGGCACTTTTACCAACTCTTTCACCCAGAAATTTAAGGAGCAAGAAATTCCATGCGACGATTCTTTTTTGATCCACTTAGCCGCAAAGAAGACACCCTCTTCCTGGCGGAAGAGGAGTCGCGACATGTTACCAAGGTGCTCAGGCTTTCGGCCGGAAGTGAAATAGAGCTCCTTGACGGGCAGGGCACGCTGTACCGGGCGATTATCGTTGCCGGCGGCCGGCAGGTGGAGGCGCGAATCGTTGGCGTTGTTTCGACAGAAGATGGGGCCGGAAAAACTCTCTGGGTCGGTCAGGGCATCCTCAAAGGAGAGAAGATGGACACGGTCGTGCAGAAATGCACGGAGCTTGGGGTAAACCGCTTCAGTCCCTTTCAAAGTTCGAGGTGCCAGGGCAAGGCCGACCCGGGGCAGAACCGCAAAAGGCACGAGCGCTGGCAGCGCATTGGCCTTGCCGCCTGCAAACAGTGCCTGCGGCCGCAACTCATGCAAATTGATGCCCCGGAAAGTCTCGCCGACCTTTTGCGGAATACGCCTGCGGAGCTTCGTCTGCTTTTCTGGGAAGAGGAAAAAGCGCTGCATCTGCAAGATATTCCTGCCCTGCCGGAGGCGCAGTCGGTGGCTCTTCTGCTTGGCCCCGAGGGCGGTTTTTCCCAGGAGGAGGTTGAACTGGCCAGGCAATCCGGCTGGCTGACGGTCAGTCTTGGTCGGCGCATCCTGCGGGCGGAGACGGCGACGCTGACCGCTGTCTCCATCGTTCAATTTTTAATCGGCAACCTGTAAGGATGAAAAAAATGGCAATAACTATAAGGCGTTCGACTATCCTCGAAAAAACCGACCGGGTTATTTGCCTGGATGAGGCACTTGCGACGGGCCACCGGATCATCGATGTCCGTTCTGCCAGGGAGTTTGTGGCTGGAACCATTC
>JAABQY010000068.1 GCA_011391225.1 Desulfobulbaceae bacterium
CGATCTCTTTGCCCAGTGTTTCAGCAGCTTTGATCAGAAAGAAGGGATGATCGCCTTTCTTGAAAAGCGTGTGCCGAACTTCCAGGATAAATAGCAGTAGAGCTAAGGGATATCTATGAATTTTGATCTAACCGAAGAACAGAGGCTGATCCAGGATACAGCCAGAGACTTCGCTATCACTGAACTGGAGCCGGCCGCTGCCGGGCTTGACCGGGGCGGGGACGACCGAATCTTTTATACCAATCTGACAAAACTTGCCGAACTCGGTTTCATGGGACTGAATATTCATGATGCCTACGGTGGCTCGGAGGCTGGTGTCGTTGCCTTCAGCGTCGCCATGACCGAGATAGCCCGGGCCTGTGCTTCAACTGCGGTTACGGTTTCCGTTAGTAACATGGTATGTGAGGTTATTCAGGCGCTTGGTAATGAAGAGCAGAAGAAAAAGCACATATCGCGCATCTGCAGTGGTGAATATCCGGCGGGTGCCTTTGCCCTTACCGAGTCAGGGGCGGGATCCGACCCAGCCGGGATGGCCACCACGGCTGTACGGGATGGCGATGGATGGGTGCTTAACGGTTCGAAGATTTTTATCACCAGCGGCTCCTTTGCAGGAATTTTTGTGGTCTGGGCGGTGACCGACCAGGCTGCTGTCAAGGGCAAGGGCATCAGTATGTTCTTGGTGGAAGCGGGTACCAAGGGACTAGTTGTCGGCAGAAAAGAAGACAAAATGGGCCAGCACGCCTCGCCAACCAACGAAGTCCTGTTTCAGGATTGCCATATCCCGATGTCTGCCCTTATGGGCAAAGAAAATGACGGCTTCCGGGGGGCGGTGGGTGAGCTTGCCGGAGGACGAATTGGCATTGGTTCCCTAGCCCTCGGTATTGGTCTTGCGGCAATGGACAAAGCTACCCGGTATTCTTTGGAACGAGCGCAATTCGGCCGAAAAATCAGCAATTTTCAAGCCATTCAGTGGAAGATAGCCGACATGTACACAGAACTTGAGGCGGCTCGGTTGCTGCTCATGCATGCGGCTTTTAAAAAAGAGCAGGGGCGTCCCTTTGCTAAAGCGGCCTCTATGGCCAAGCTTTTCGCCACCGAAGCCGCCAACAAAGCCTGTTATGAAGCAATGCAGATTTTCGGCGGCTACGGCTACACCCGGGAATTCCCCATAGAGCGCTACGCCCGTGATGCAAGGGTTACCTCGATCTATGAGGGGACAAGCGAGATCCAGCGGCTGATTATCGCAAGAGAGATTTTAAACGAGTTTTCCTAAAATGGATACATTATGAAAAGGAGAGCAACCTATGGATGATATAATAAAAAAGAGACGAAGTATCAGGCGCTTTCAAGATCGGCCTATTGCCGCCGCAACCCTTGCAGAGCTCTTTGAAGCGGCAAGATATTCGCCCTCCTGGGGGAATCTGCAATGCTGGGAGATAGTCGTGGTGCGGGCTCCGGAGGATAAGAAAAAACTTGCCGAGCTCCTCTCAGCAAAAAATCCTGCCAGCAAATGTACCGAGACTGCTCCGGTACTCCTTGCCATCTGCGGCAATCCGCAAAACTCCGGTTTCTATAAAGGGGTGCAGGTCACCAGGTACCAGCACTGGTTCCTCTATGACCTCGGTCTGATCAGCCAGACCCTGTGTTTGAAGGCCTGGGAGCAGGGTCTCGGCTCGGTAATAATCGGTTCCTTCGACCATAAGGCCGCCGAGGCGGTGCTTGGGGTGCCGCCCGGACATGAACTTGTTGCTATCATTGCCCTCGGTTACCCCGACCATGATCCTCCCGTCCCGAAACGTCGGGAGCTTGAGGCGTTTGTCCATTATGATCGTTTCCCCGTCCGATGAGAGACATCAGCATCATTGTCTGGTTTCTGTGATCTGCCATCTTTTTGCAAAATGCGCCGGAATTATCTCCTTCAGATAATTCCGGTTTCCGCCTTTTCCGGCCATCTACATTTTGACTTTTCTCGCTTCCGCCATTAAGATGGCTTTCTCTGACGATGTTGATCTTCCCTTTACTGCTGTTGCGGATAACTATGGTAAAAATAGGACTTGAAACCTTTCTCGACGATCCACCGCCTTCTGTGGTCGGAAAAAGGATAGGATATCTCTCCAATCAGGCCTCAACAGTCCGCGCATTGGTGCATGGCAGAGTTCTTCTACAGAAAAAATTTGGCCGAAAATTGACCTGTCTGTTTTCTCCGCAACACGGCTTTTTCTCTGAAAAACAGGACAACATGATCGAATCGGATCATATCCTTGACCCTGTTACCGGCTTGCCGATTTTCAGCCTTTACGGCGAGCATCGGCGCCCGACTCCCGAGATGTTTGACAGGCTCGACGTTTTGCTCATTGACCTTTGTGATGTCGGCACCCGGGTCTACACCTTCCTGTATACTATGGCCTATTGCCTGGAACTGGCGGCTGAACTCGGCAAAGAAGTGATTGTTCTTGATCGTCCTAATCCGCTCGGTGGTGAAAGGATCGAGGGAAATCTGTTGCATCCCGACTGCAGTTCCTTCGTTGGTTTATATCCGTTGCCCATGCGGCATGGTTTGACTTTTGGCGAACTCGCCATTTTCGTAAACAATGAATTTGAACTCTGGGCCGAGGTGACGGTGACGAAGATGCAGGGTTGGCGACGCGACATGTTTTTTCGTGACACCGGCTTTCCCTGGATTGCCCCATCTCCGAATATGCCCACACCGGAAACCGCCCTGGTCTACCCTGGGCAGGTTATCTGGGAAGGGACCAACGTCTCCGAGGGCAGGGGCACGGCCCTGCCTTTCGAATTTGTCGGGGCACCTTTTTGGCGCCATGAGGCGATTTTTGAACAACTCGAAAAATCTGAATTGCCAGGCTGCTTTTTTCGGCCGATAATTTTTCAGCCGACCTCGGGCAAATGGGCGGGAGAGTCTTGCCACGGTTTCCAAATCCATGTCACCGATCCATTAAATTATCTGCCCTATCGCACCAGTCTTGCGCTCCTGCAGGCGACCATGCACCTTTATCCAGAATCTTTTCGTTATAAAGAGCCACCCTATGAATACGAGTTTGAACGGTTGCCGCTCGATTTGATTTTGGGAGATCGGACGGTACGCGAGCAGCTCATGCAGGGTCAGGAGATTTTGGCAATGGAGGCTGATTGGCAGCAGGAATTACGGGCCTTTGATGAGGCCAGGAGAAACTATTTTCTTTATTAATGAGTGACGAGCATGATTGAAAAAAGCATATCTTTGCAGAACCTTGCCCTTATGGTGAAAGGCGAGCTCCTAGGCGATACATCGCGTACCATCTGCGGTGTTGCGCCCCTTGAAAACGCCGGCCAGGGTGATATTTCCTTTCTTGCCAAGGCCAACCAGGCCGGGTTGTTGCAGAACACCGGCGCAGGTGCGGTGCTGGTTCCGCCAGGGGTTGCCGCAAGAGACGATCTGCCGGTCATAGAAGTAAAAGATCCTTATCTGGCGGTGGCGATCATCCATAACTATTTTTTGATCGAGCCTTTTGTTGCAAAAGGCCTTCACCCCCGGGCCTGTGTCGGCATTGATTGTGTTCTCGGGCGAGAGATTTCCCTTGGCCCTCTGGCGGTTCTCGGCGATCGGGTTCAGGTCGGAGAGAGAGTTTGCATCGAGGCGGGAGTGGTCATTGGTGACGATGTGACGATTGGCGACGACTCGACGATTAAAGCCAATGTCACCATCTATAATGGTTCGGTGATCGGCAGGCGGGTGATCATCCACTCCGGCACGGTCATAGGCAGCGACGGTTACGGCTACGCCGCCAACGAGCGCGGCGAACATATCAAAAGGCCGCAGGTTGGCATTGTCAGGATCGACGACGACGTGGAGATCGGCGCAAACACTTGCATCGATCGAGGAACATTCGGTGCAACCTGGATCAAATCCGGGGTAAAAATCGATAACCTGGTCCAGGTCGCCCATAATGTCGTTGTCGGTGAAAACAGTCTGCTGGTGGCGCAGGTTGGCCTCTCCGGTTCGACAATTCTTGGCCGGAATGTGGTAATGGGCGGGCAGTCCGCCACTGCCGGCCATTTGGTCATAGGCGATCAGGTCATGGTCGCGGCGCGAGGCGGCATCCACAACAACCAACCGAAAGGGGCGATACTTGGCGGTGCGCCGGCTATCCCCGTCCGTCAGTGGGGGAAGTGCACCGCGGTATTTGCAAAACTGCCGGAATTGCAGAGTCAAGTGAGAAATAATACCAAGGCCATTGCCGAACTCATCGGTCGGGTCAAGCAGGAAGAATAGCCAAGGAGAGAGGATCATGGATGAGTTTGTTGTACCTGAAAAAATTGATATTGTGGAAATTCTGAAAATTTTGCCGCACCGTTATCCCTTTGTGATGGTCGACAGAATTCTCTCCCTCGAACTGGGCAAGGAGATCGTCGGCCTGAAAAATGTGACAATCAATGAGCCGTTTTTTCAGGGTCATTTCCCGACCAGACCGGTCATGCCTGGGGTGTTGATTCTTGAGGGTATGGCTCAAGTTGGCGGAATTATGGCGTATTACAGCAACCCTGGGGCAATAGGCAACAAGTTATTGTTTTTTGCCGGCATAGACAAGGCGAGATTCAGAAAACCGGTTGTGCCGGGGGATCAGCTTATCTTCACACTCCAGCTCTTGAAGGAAAAACGATCCATCATGGTCATGGGAGCAACCGCTTCTGTTGACGGCCAGCTTGTGGCCGAGGCCGAACTCATGGCATCCTTTTCGTAACTGGTGTAGTGTGCGGGATTGCAGTACCGATGTCGAGAGGCTTTGGCCGAGGAAGCGAAATTCGAAAACCCTTGCAATAGTCTGCAAGAGCAAGTAAGGAGAGCAGCTTCCATTTCGAAGACAGGAAAGTAATCGCGTCAAAACATCTCATTCTCCGCTCTTTTATAAAGAAAAAAATATATGTCCATACACCCGACTGCAGCAGTAGATCCCAAGGCCGAGATTCATTCCTCAGTTGTCGTCGGACCCTATGCTGTAATAGGGGCAAATGTTCGCATCGGCGCAGACACAACAGTCGAGGCCCATGCCGTGATCTCCGGCCCGACCGGCATCGGCGAGAGGAATTTGATAGGTTCCTTTTCGGTGGTGGGGGGCACGCCGCAGGATCTTGGATATAAGGGGGAGCCGACAGAACTGATCATCGGTTCGGACAACCAGATCCGCGAGTTCGCCTCGATTCATCGCGGCACCCCGGGTGGTCACGCGAAAACGGTCATCGGCAACAATAATCTGCTCATGGCCTATACCCATGTGGCCCATGATTGTGTCATCGGCAACCATGTGATCATGGCCAATGTCGCAACCCTGGCAGGGCACGTCGAGGTCGGCGATCGCGCCTCCATCGGCGGCCTCGTCGCCATTCATCAGTTCTGTCGTATCGGCACCTTCAGCTATATCGGTGGGGTGTCGGGAATCAGTCTTGATGTGCCGCCTTATGTCATTATTGCCGGAACCAGGAACCGTACGAGAATTTCCGGGATCAACAAGGTCGGCCTGAAACGCAACGGTTTCAGCCGTGAAACCATAAAAAATCTCGATGAAGCATTTCGGATAATTTTCAGAACCCCGCACCTGCTTATGAAAGATGCCATCGAGGTGGCCAGGACAGAATATCCAAATTGTCCGGAAGTTCAGACGCTCGTTCAGTTTTTTCTCGATTCCAAACGTGGCGTCGTCAAACAGACGGATGAAGATTGACGGATCGATCGATGGCAAGAGATTCTCAAACAATCGGCATTATCGCCGGGAGCGGACAATTCCCCCGGCTGTTTATCGAGGCGGCTCATAAGGAAGGGCGGCGGGTAGTCGTTGTTGCCCACAGGGGTGAGACAGATGAACACGTTGTTGAAGCAGCTGATGCCGTTGTATGGGTGAAGCTTGGGCAACTCGGCAAGGTGATTTCCTTTTTGCAAAAACAAGGGGCGGGGGAGACGGTTTTTCTCGGGGCCATCACTAAAACCCAGATATTTCGTGATATTCTACCGGATTTCAAGGCTTTGTCCCTGTGGAACAAAATCGACCGGAAACAGGATGATGCCATACTTCGCGCCTGTGCTGTTGCTCTTGAGAAGGAAGGTATCAAAGTTCTCGAATCGACAATTTATCTCCGGCATCTTCTTTTTCCTGCTGGTATCCTGACCAAGAAGAAACTTTCCACGGCGCAACGGCAAGACGTCGTTTTTGGCTGGCAGAACGCCCGGGCCATCGGTAAGCTCGATATCGGCCAGTGTGTGGTGGTCAGGGATTGCACGGTTTTGGCTGTTGAGGCCATTGAAGGCACCGATGCAGCCATCCTCCGAGGCGGCATGCTCGCCAAGGAGAAGGCGGTGGTCGTAAAGGTGAGAAAGCCTGGGCAGGATTTTCGTTTTGATTTGCCGGCAACCGGGCTTGCGACCATCAAAACCCTGCAGCAGGTGAAGGGTGCGGTGCTCGCTGTGGAAGCAGGGCAATCATTGCTTTTTGACCGGGAAAAAATGGTTGAAGAGGCCAATAAATCAGGAATTGTCGTTGTCGGCGTCACTGAATGTGAAGACGGTTCGTTGCGCATGGAATAACCCAGGTCGCACGCTCTTCATCCGCTATATCAGATCAGAAAAATCTCAAAATAACAAAAGAGAGCGCATGCAAGCAATGATACTGGCGGCGGGCTTTGGCACCAGGCTGTTGCCGCACACGTTGATTCGCCCCAAACCTCTCTTCCCGATTCTCAACCAACCGCTGCTTCTTCTCACCATAAAACGCCTGCAGAATCTGGGGTTTGACCATATCGTGGTGAATTGCCACCATTTGCGGCAGCAGATTGTAGACGCCTTACGGGGTCTGGATGGGGTCGTTGTTCAGGAGGAAGAAGTCATTCTCGGCACCGGGGGAGGACTTCGTCGGGCACTCAGGTTTTTACGGGACGAACCGCTCTTGGTGAGCAACGGAGATATCTACCATACGGTGGATTTTCTTCACTTATATCGTCAGCATGAAATGAGCGGCCGGGCGGTGACCCTGGCGATGCATGACTGTCCGCGCTTCAATACGGTAACAGTCAAAGATAGAGAAATTGCGCGGTTTACCAATTCTGTGGAGCCCGCCGGGTTGGCGTTTACCGGTCTGCATGTTATTGAGCCGTCCTTTCTTGAAGAGATTCGCGAAGGGGGATACTCCTGCATCATTGACCTGTATCGAAAACTTCTTGAAAAAGGGGTGAAGATTGATTGCTTCCGCACCGATGTCAGTTACTGGACCGATATGGGGACGCCGAAGGATTATCTTGCACTGCATGAGGGCTTGATGAAAAAAACCATACCCTGCTGGCAGGAAATCAGGTCGGCGGAAAATCCGTTTTGTATTGCCGGGCAAGCCGATCTCGGCGCTCATGTGAAAATGATCGACTGGGCTTGTATCGGCAAGGCCCGGATTGGTGATAGCAGCCATCTCGAAAGAGTGGTGATTTGGGACGGAGTCACTGTCCCTGGCGGCAGCAGATTGGTTGATAGCATTGTTTCTTCAAGTTAGAAAATTATACTATAACAGCACCTTCGGTTCTCCATGAGCGAATTGTCCGACCTTAAAATACTGCGGTGTGCTCAGAGGTTGGTGCTTGACAGCGGGATGCTTTCAGCCGCGGAGGCCCAGAGGCTCCTGGTTGACAATCACCTTCAGAAGATGAGCAGCGACGGCTCGACAAGAAGATTCTGGAGGGTACTGCAAACCGGCAGAGCCTTGTGCGTTATCGCCGCTCCGGCTGGAAGAAGCAATGCTGAACTGGCGGAATCCAAATCGGCGTGGAAAATCGGCAAGCATCTGCATGAAAAAGGTGTGCCGGTACCGGAGGTGTACGGGTGGGACGAGGCTAGCGGTGTTCTCCTTTTTGAAGATCTGGGAGATGTGCGGCTGCACGATTTAACCACAAGTCCCGAAGGAAATATTCGTTCGGATGTAGGAGCGTGGCCTGATTATTACCGGGCCGCCCTCGTACACCTTGCCAAGATGCAGATTGTTGGAGCAGAGGGGTTTGATGAAACCTGGTGTTGGGACAGCCCGCGATACGATGTGCCGCTGATGCTCGAAAGAGAATCGGGGTATTTCCTCCGCGCCTTTTGGCAGGGACTTCTTGGTCAGGAGGAAAATAGTGGCGTCGAGGAAGAATTTCGGGACATTGCCGAAATTGCCGGCAAAGCAGCCGCCAACTTTTTCCTGCACCGTGATTTTCAGTCGCGAAACATCATGATAAAAGATGGCAAAGTCCGGTTTATTGACTTTCAGGCCGGCCGACTGGGGCCTCTCGGCTATGATGTCGCCTCTCTGCTGATTGATCCCTATGCCGCCTTGACGGAGCAATTCCAGGAGGAGATGCTGGCCGTTTACGGTTCAGTTCTTGCTGCCTATTGTCCCGGCAGTGAAGAGGAATTTCTCAAATACTACAGTTTCTTGGCCTTGCAAAGAAATCTTCAGATTATCGGGGCCTTTGCCTTTTTGTCGAAAGTGCGGGGCAAAAGTTTTTTTACCGCGTATATAGAACCAGCTCTTCTTGCCCTGCGTGATCGATTGGCAGGCAGCAGTTTTACAGGGTATCACCGGGTTCGCGCTCTTGTCGATCGGAGCGTGGCGCTTACGAAGGCCTGAGGTGAGATTTCCGCCTTGTCGTGTCGCATTACCCCTAAGCCGTCGTTCAACAATAAGTCATCCGTTTCTCTGTCATGAACGGCATAAGGGGCCGTAAAGAAATGTTGAAAATAATATGAGTTATTTCTTAACGGCCCCTAATCATCCCTGCCAGTATGGCGCAGGATCAGTTTTTAAAAGGTTAAAACATGTCATCTACCACGCATTCTCCCATCGTTGCCCTTATCGGCCGTCCCAATGTGGGAAAATCGACTCTGTTCAACAGGATCACCAGGTCGCGCAAGGCCATCGTCGATCCAACCCCCGGGGTTACTCGCGACCGCCATTATGATCGGGTGGTCTGGGAGAACAAGGGCTTTATTCTTGTCGATACCGGCGGCATCGATGACAATCCCGAAGACGCCATGGTGCAACATATTCGCGATCAGGCAATGCTTGCCATAGAAGAGGCGGATATTATCCTCTTTCTTCTGGACGGCAAAGAAGGAATCACCCCCGCCGACTGGGAGGTCATCGATATCCTGCGGCGCTCGAAGAAGACCATTTTTCACGTGGTCAATAAGATAGACGGGCCGGAAAAGGAGCTGCAGCTGCTGGCGCCGTTTTATGAAATGGGAGTAGAGGAGTTGTGGCCGGTTTCAGCGGAACACACCTATGGCTTTGCCGATCTGATGGATGGCCTGTGCGCGGCTATTCCCTCCGTCGAGCATGATGATATCACCCTGCCGGAGGGGACGGTCAAGGTGGCCTTTTTCGGTCGGCCGAATGTCGGGAAATCGCTGATGATCAACACCATCCTCGGCGAAGATCGGATGGTGGTGTCGGAGGTCTCGGGAACTACCAGAGATTCCGTTGACAGCCTGGTGACGCACGGCAAATACAGCTATCTGTTCATCGACACTGCCGGTATCCGTCGTAAGGGAAAAACCACGGAAAAGCTCGAAAAATTCAGTATTCTCAAGTCACTCGCGGCAATGAGCAGGTGCGATGTGGCGGCGGTGCTTATCGATGCCGAAGAGGGCATTACCGAGCAGGACACCAAGGTTATCGGCTATATCCTCGACGAGGGCAGGGGTCTCATCGTTTTGGTCAACAAATGGGATCTTGTTGAAAAAGATAAAAAGCGCCAGGAAGCAGTTATGGCCGAGGTAGGCAGGGCCCTGCCGTTTGTCGGCTATGCCCCGGTGTTAAACGTGTCGGCGCTTACCGGTTATGGCATTAAGAGGTTTTTTCCGGTCATCGGCTCGGTATTTCGCCAGTATTCCGCCAGCTTTCCGACCGCCGCCCTGAATAGATTGCTGCAGGAAGCGGTTGACGCCCACTCGCCGCCCATCTACAAGAACAAACGGCTGAAGTTCTACTACACCTCGCAAATCGGCACGCGTCCGCCGAAATTTGTCGTTATGACCAATAGCTCAAAAGGGGTGCATTTCTCTTACGAACGCTATCTGGTCAATAAGTTTCGTGAGGGGCTCGGCCTGGACAAGGTACCTATTAAACTGATTTTCAAGGATAAAACTGAACAGCGGGCAAAAGCAGGTAATGAGGGCAAAAAGGGTTAGGGGATAGGAGTGGGGGGAGTATTATTGAGGGGGGGAGGCTGCTGTGCGGCCTCCCCTCTTTTTTCATTGCTTACATTGCCAGAGCCTTATCGAAAGCACGTTTAAACCCTGCCGCTGATCTTGCGATGACCTCATCGCCAACGCAGAAGGCGATGCGAAAATGACCCGGCGAGCCGAAGCCGACGCCGGGGACGGTGAGGATCTTTTCTTCGAGAAGAAGGGCGACGAATTGCACATCATCGGCTATGGGGGACTTTGGAAAGATATAAAAAGCCCCTTTGGGAGGTGTGAAGGAATACCCGACATCGCTGAGTATCTTGCACAACAATTCCTTGCGTTTTGCATAGATGGAGGTGTCGACGACCGCATCCTGCAGCTCGGCCACCACCCGTTGCATAAGCGCCGGGGCGTTGATAAAGCCGAGAATCCTGTTGGCAAGCGTCAGGGCATTGAGGAGCGCAGCCTTTTCACCGATCTCCGGATGCACCGCCAGGTAGCCGATACGCTCGCCCGGCAGGGAAAGGTCTTTGGAATAGGAAGAGACGACGATACTGTTTTTATAGGCGCTGAAAACACTCGGTACTTCGTGGCCGTCAAAGACGATCTTGCGATAGGGTTCGTCGGCAATAAGGTAGATGGTCGTATCGAAACGGTCGCCGGCGATGGTCAGCAGTTCGCCCAGGGCCCAGAGGGCGTCGGCCGAATAAATCTGGCCGCACGGATTGTTCGGTGAATTGATGATAATTGCCTTAGTCTTTGCCGAAATAGCCGCCTCAATGGCCGGCAGATGAAGATTGAATTCTGCGTCGGTGTTGACGATCTTGCCGACGCCGCCGTGGTTGTCGATATAATTGCCGTAATCGACAAAATACGGGGCGAGCATGATGACCTCGTCGCCGGGATTGAGCAGGGCCTTCATGACAATGTTCAGCCCACCGGCGGCACCGCAGGTCATAAGCATATCGCCGTGGCTTACCGCTACCTGTTGCTCGACCGACATCCTTCCGGCGATCGCTTCCCTGACCCAGGGATAGCCGCCATTCGGCATATAGCCGTGTACTCCGGGGCTTACGTCGCGGACAATTTCCTGCATGACCTCATCGAATTGCCGCGGCGGTGGGACGTCAGGATTACCCAAGCTGAAATCGCACACATTCGCGGCCCCAAAGGTTGCTTTCATTCGCGCCCCTTCTTCGAACATTTTCCGAATCCAGGAGGATTTTGTTGCGAAGTGTTGCATTTTTTCGGAAATAGCCATTGGTGTTCTCCTTGTTTTTCTTTCAATATCGGCGGGATATGTCTAACCGATATTGCGAAGTATTTTCACAATATCCTTGTTGGTATCTCAGATAGTCGATTGCATTGGTGCAAGTCTTGTGGAATAAGCCTTATTTCCAACCTATTTGTCAAGTGATGAATGTTTAATGCCTTCGTTTTTGCGGTTGAGAATTGCAGGGTGGGGTATCTTTCTTAATTCTCCACAATGATCCGGGCGTCTACGGCCAGGAGATGGTCACCAAAACCCTTCACCGGGTTGAGATCGATCTCGCTTATTTCCGGGAAGTCGGCGACCAGGCGGCCAAGGCGGACAAGAAAGTCGGCAAGCACAGCCGTGTCCATGCCAACCGCGCCACGAACCCCGTCGAGCAGTGCCCGGCCGCGGATGCCGTTAATCAGCAGCCCTGCCTCGGCTTGGCTGATCGGCGCCAGGGCAAAGCGCACGTCCTTTAACACCTCGGTGTGGATGCCGCCGAGGCCGAACATCAGCAGGTGACCGAAATCGCCTTCGCGGCTGGCACCGAGGATGACCTCAAGGCCGCCGATCATCGGCTGGAGCAGCACCCCGCGTGCCTCCGGGATGGCCATGAGTGACGACCAGGCGGCCAAGGCCTCGGTTTCGCTGTTGATACCCAGGCGGACGCCGCCGACATCGGTCTTGTGCAAGGGTCCGATGACCTTCATTGCCAGGGGAAAACCCAGGCGGCGGCAATTTTCGCTGAGATATTTTTCTTCTTGTACCAGAAGCTCTTCCGGTAAATTAAAACCTGCGGCCAAGAGGGTCCGGCGAACCGTGAGAAGATCGAGAGCGCCGTGCTTTCCGGCGAGTGCTCGGCCGATGTCTTCTTTACTATAACCGGGAAGATTCGCCCGGCAATCGCCGAGCTCCTCTGCCGGTAAGGTTTGACTGGCAATAAGACCGAGGGTCCGACCGAGGGCCACTTCATCGGGGAAGAAGACCTTGCCGCCGCCGGTGAAAGCATCGATTTTCTCCCGACAGGAGGTAAGCGAGCTGAGCACCGGCAGGACGGGAATCGGGCTCTTGTCCATGGCCAGGCTGATTGCCCGATAGATGGCGGCATTGTCGGCGAGACCGGAGTCGCCGGTGAGGACGGCGACGGCATCGAGGCGCCCCCCCTCGAATTCGCCGAGAACCCGGATGATTGCCCCGATCTGCTCGGCGGTCCGTGACGGCAGGGCGTCGATGGGATTGGCGGTCGAGCTTTCCGGCGGTAAGATTTTCGCCAGCTCCGCACGGGTGTCCTCGGAAAGCTGTGGCAGCTCCAGACCACCCCGGGTCAGCTCGTCGGCGAGCATGACTCCCGGGCCGCCGGCGTCGGTAACGATAGCAAAACGGTTGCCGGTGAGCCGACCCCTTGCCGCCTGGAGGACGCAGGCGACGTCGATCAAGGCCTCACGGCCGGTCACGCGGATGATTCCGGCTTTCTCAAAAAGCGCCTGAACCGCAGTATCACTGGTGGCCATGGCCCCGGTATGACTGGCCGCGGCCCGCGATCCGGCGGCGGTTGCCCCGGATTTGATGCCGACGAGAAGGCAGCCTTTTTTCGCAAGACTTCTGGCATGACGAAGCAGGAGTTGCGGTTTTTTTACCGCCTCCATATAGAGGAGGAGGATGCGGGCGCAGTCTGGCCCATAGTTCTGGTCGTGCAGCTGCAACAGATCCTCGACCCCCATCTGGACCGAGTTGCCGAGGTTGATAACCGTGCCGAACGACAGGCCCCGGCCGACGGCGCACTCCATGACGTAGTCGACCGTCGCCCCCGAGCCGCTGATGAAATCCACCGCACCGCCCGGTAATTTCGGGACGATACCGGCGAATTTGCCCTTGTAAGCGGCGGTGAGAAAACCTGAACAGTTCGGGCCGATCAGGGCCATTCCGGCGGCGTCGGCGATGGCCTTCATCTTTGCCTCCACCGCCTTGCCGGCCGCATCCTTTTCGCCAAAGCCCGAGGTGAGGACGATGGTCGCCCCGGTGCCGCGATCGGCAAGTTCCGCCACCGCCGCCGGGACCATGGCAGAAGGAATGGCGACAATTGCCAGGTCCGGGGTCTCGGGCAGGGCGGCAATCGACGAACAGACCGGAATACCGAGGATCTCGGTGGCCTTCGGGTTCACCGGCCGAAGAATACCGGCGTAGCCATGCTCCAGGATATTTTTCAACACCCGGCCGCCGGGTTTCAGCGGATCGCCGCTCGCCCCGATGACCGCGATACTGCGCGGCCGGAAAAGGCATTGATGGATGCGTTGCGATCTTTCTTGGGAAATCGCTGTTTGCTCTATGCTCATATCGCTCTTCCTTTTCTCTTTTACAAAAGTTCACGTCCCGCTAAAAAAGCCTGATAGTTGGCGGGCCAGGCCGGGCCGGGGGTAAA
>JAABQY010000069.1 GCA_011391225.1 Desulfobulbaceae bacterium
TAATTGCAAAGATACATCGTATTTAAGTAAAAATCTGTCAAACTAACGTCGAAAGAATCTAACCCCGCGGGATAAGATTCTTGTGGGTAAATTGGCGTTTATAATTGCAAAGGCATACCGTCTTTAAGTGAAATTCTGTTCTTAAACGTTGAAAGAATCTAACCCCGCGGGATAAGATTCTTGCGGGTTAATTAGAGTTTGTAATTGCAAAGATACATCGTACTTAAGTTAAAATCTGTCACACTAACGTTGAAAGAATCTAAAAGGAGATGACAAGATGGGTAAAAACATTCTGGTTTTCGGGCCGAACGGCAGCGGTAAAGGTACGCAGGGCGCAATCGTTCAGAAGAAATACAATATTCCCCATATTGAGTCGGGAGCGATCTTCAGGGAGCATATTGTCGGCGGCACCGAGCTCGGCAAGAAGGCCAAAGCCTTTATTGATAAAGGTGATCTGGTACCGGACGATATCACCATCCCGATGATGGTTTCCCGCCTGCAGAAGGCCGATTGCAAAGAGGGCTGGATTCTCGACGGTTTCCCACGTTCCAAAGATCAGGCTGTCACTCTGGCCGAGACCTTGAAAAAAGAGGGCCTGGCCCTCGACTATGTCATCGAGATAGTCCTTGATCGCGAGATCGCCAAAGAGCGCATCATGGGCCGTCGTCTCTGTGTCAACGACAACAATCATCCCAATCACATTGCCTTCGCGGCTATCAAGCCGGTTGAAAAAGACGGCAAACTGGTGTGCCGTGTTTGCGGCGGTGAACTGAAGACCCGTGCCGACGACCAGGATGTCGATGCCATCAGCAAGCGTCATGGCATTTATTACGACGATAAAACAGGCACCATGGCGGCGGTAAACTACTTCAAGAATACCGATGGACCGAAGGTCATCTCTGTTGATGGCGCTATCTCCATTGGAGAGGTTACCGACGCTATTATGAAGCAACTCTAGTGAGTCGTCATGATAGAGAATAGCTGATTTTCACCTTTTCTGGTGGTAAAGGGCCTTCCCGCACTCTGGGAAAGCCCTTTTTGTCTTTAGGAAGAATAAATGCAAATAAAAAAAATTGGAAAGGTGTATCTGGTTGGTGCCGGTCCGGGAGATCCAGGGCTCATAACCGTACGCGGCAAGAACCTGCTGGAAAAAGCCGAGGTTGTCGTTTATGACTATCTGGCCGGCAAAAAGCTGCTGAAACATGTCCCAGCCTCTGCCGAGTTGATCTATGTCGGCAAGAAGGGTGGCGTGCAGCATAGCCATTCCCAGGAAGAGATCAACCAGATGCTGGTCGATCAGGCGCAACTCGGCAAGATTGTCGTGCGTCTCAAGGGTGGCGATCCCTTTATTTTCGGACGGGGTGGGGAAGAGGTGCAGAGGCTGCATGCGGCCGGTGTGCCTTTTGAGGTTGTGCCGGGGGTAACCTCGGCATCTGCTGCCGCCACCTATGCCGGAATCCCTATAACACATCGAGATTACACCGCTTCGGTGGCATTTCTTACCGGTCATGAGGATCCTACCAAAGAAAATTCAGGCATCAACTGGGAGAAACTGGCAACCGGGGTCGGCACCCTGGTCATCTACATGGGTATCAAAAACCTGCCGATTATCGTCGCCAACATGATCAGATACGGTCGCGACCCGAAGACCCCGGTGGCTGTCGTCCGCTGGGCCTCAACCCCGGAACAGCGGTCGGTGGTGGGAACGCTTGAGACCATCGCCCAGGTCGTCAAAGATGCCGATATCAAACCGCCTTCGCTGATCATTATCGGCGAGGTGGTGAGTCTTCGCAGCACCATCGACTGGTACGAGCAGCGGCCGCTTTTCGGCAAAAAGATCATCGTCACCCGTACCCGGGAACAGGCCAGTGATCTGGTCGCCGGGCTCGAGGAGTTCGGTGCCAACTGCCTTGAATATTCAACGATATATATCCAGTCGGTTGATTCCTATGAGGTGCTGGACGGAGAATTGGAGCGGCTCAACGAATATCATTGGATTCTTTTTACCTCGCTTAATGGGGTAAGATATTTCTTCGAACGGCTGTATGGCAAGGGCATGGATGCCCGAAATCTGAAAGGGCCGGAGATTGCCGTAGTCGGCAAGAGTACCGCCGACCTGCTCCTGAAATACGGGGTGCATGCCGATCTTATTCCCAGCGTTTTTACCGGTGAGGGTTTGGCGGAGAGCCTCCTTGATCAAGGTGTTGAAGGACGGAATATCCTCATCCCCCGCGCCCTGCACGGTCGTGAGATATTGCCGGAGACCTTGCGTGGGGCCGGAGCCCAGGTAACAGTTGCCCCGGTGTACCAGAACTGTCCGGCCGAGGGAGATAAGGCTTTTTTACGGGCCGAGCTTGAGAAGGGCGGCATTGCGATGGTCACTTTTACCAGTTCCTCGACCGTTCGTAACTTTCTCGCCTTGCTGGATGATGTGGGTCAGGCAGAAGTTAAGAAACTCCTGGCTAATGTGCAGATCGCGGCAATCGGTCCGATAACCGCAAAAACCGTTACCGATAGCGGCCTTAAGGTCGATGTCCAGCCGGAGCAGCACACCATTCCGGCAATGATTGAAGCCATTGTCGCTTACTACCGTGGAGCAGGTAAATAGTCATCCGCTCTTCTTGCGGGCGGATAGCCAAGAAAGGCAAAATCGTCCCGCGAGAAAGGCGCAACAGGAGCGGGCTGTTGAAGCGCTGGAGGCCATTTTCTGCCTGGCCTGTGGTGGCGTCGTGACCGCGAGGGACCAGAAGATCCAGATCAGCGGTTCACACACCCATACCTTTTTTAATCCGGCCGGAATCGTTTTTGAACTGGGTTGTTTTCAAGAGGCCCCGGGCTGTCAGGTCGTCGGCTCGCCTTCCAGTGAATTCGCTTGGTTTCCCGTTCACCTCTGGCGTATCGCCTTGTGTCGCCGCTGCCGGACACATCTGGGCTGGTTGTTCGCCATGGAAGGGAATAGCTTCTATGGGCTGATTCTCAAGAAACTGTGCGAGTGATTGGCCTCTTTTTATCCCGCCTCTTTCGCCTTCTCATCAATTACTTCTAATCAGATCGAGCAGATCATCCGAACTCATCTTGGCGCTGATATCGCTGCCTTCCAGAAGGCTGCCGGCAAGATCGCGTTTTTCCTGGTGCAGTTTGACGATTTTTTCCTCGATGGTACCCTTGCAGACCAGTCGGTAGATGGTGACCGGTCGGGTCTGACCGATGCGGTGCGCCCGGTCTGAGGCCTGGTCTTCAATGGCCGGGTTCCACCAGGGATCCATATGGATGACATAGTCGGCGGCGGTAAGATTGAGGCCGAGGCCCCCGGCTTTCAGGCTAATGAGAAAGAGATCGCCTTCGCCCGCCTGGAAGGCATCGACATTGATCTTTCGTTGTTTGGCGCTGGTGCTGCCGTCGAGATACTGATAACGTATTTTCTGCTGGTCCAAATATTCGCGGATGAAGTTGAGGTGGCCGATAAATTGGCTGAACACCAGGGCCTTATGGCGGCTGGCGAGAAGTTCTTCAATAATCGAGGCGAAGACCTTCAGCTTGGAGCTGCTGGCGGAACTGTTCGGGTCGATGAGGCGGGAGTTGCAGCAGGCCTGGCGCAGGCGCATGATTTCCGTGAGGATCTGCAGGTGCCGGCCCTTTTTTTCCCTGGCGCTTTCCAGCATATCAATGGCGTTCTGGCGCAGGGCCTCGTAAAAATGGGCTTCCTCCGGACTCATTTCGACATCAAGTGTCACCTCGGTGCGGGAAGGCAGCTCTTCCAGTACCTGGGACTTAATTCTTCTTAAGATAAAGGGCCGGATAAGCTTTTTCAGTTTCAGCCGGGCCTCTCTGTCCTGGTAACGCTCGATGGGAATGGCGTAGCGTTCGTTAAAGCTGTTCAGGCTGCCGAGTAATCCCGGATTGATAAAATGGAAAAGATTCCACAGTTCGCCCAGATGGTTTTCAATCGGCGTGCCGGTGGTGATGAGCTTGAACTCGGCCTGCAGCGACATCGCCGCCTGTGATCGTTTGGTGGCCGAGTTTTTGATCGCCTGGGCCTCATCAAGAATAATCGCCTGCCATTTGATCGAGGAGAGGAGTTCGTTTTCTTGCTGCAGAAGGGTATAGGTGGTGATCATCAGATCAAATTTCCCTAAATCCCTGATGCTTTTTTCCCGATCCTTGCCGGTAAAGAATTTGACGTTGATGGTCGGGGTGAAGCGATGAACCTCCGACTGCCAGTTGGTGGACACCGAGGTGGGGGCGACCACCAGGGATGGGCCTTCGGTCGCCAGACTAAGGATAATTGCCAGGGATTGCAGGGTCTTGCCAAGACCCATGTCGTCGGCCAGACAGCCGCCGACACCCCAGCGGGCGAGGCGGGCCAGCCATTCATAGCCTTCCCGTTGATAGACCCGCAATTCGGCCTGGAGCGTCGAGGGCACCTCGGGCTTGAAGCTCTGGGAATCGTGGATCCTTTGTATCTGTGCTTGCCATCCGGCGTCGGACTCGGTTTCTACCTGGTTGGTGAGTTTTTCCAGCTGCAAGGCGGCGAGGGGATGGATCAGCACCTCACCTTCGTTCTCACCGCCGACACCATCGGTATAAAGATTAATGTCCTCCAGGCGCTTCCTGAATTCCTGGGTCAAGGCGATGAATTGACCGTCGCCGATTTGCACGAAGCGACCGGGCGAATTTTTCAGCTTTATCAGCAGGTCTTTCAGTTCGATTACCTGACCCTGGTCAAGGACCAGGTGGCCACTCATGGCAAACCAGTTCTGGCGATTGGTGCGGATCTTCAGGTTGAGGTTGTCGAGGGAAACCTTTTGGTTGATGGTAAGTTTTTCCCCTTCCGGCCACTCTATCACTACCTTGTCGCGGATAGCCTGCAGTTCCATGAGGGTCTGCAGGCAGTCGTCAGGGTCATACAGATGCCACTCACGGTCGTTCTCCTGCTCCATGTCCATGGCCAGATCGAGTATCGGGCAAAGCTCCTCAATATCACGGGCCTTTTCTTCTTCAAGGGCGAGATTGCGCCGGGTTTGAAGGCGTTTGCCGTTGACCTCGGCCATGATGTTTTCGACACCCTGCCCAGGTTTCAGGTAGTGACCGCCTTCGACAAAGGGTTTGACGAACATTTCCAGACGAAACCCGGTGCCGTAGGGAATGAGGTGCATGTAGATGGTGGAGTCGGCCTCGACAAAGGTAATGTTGCTTGATCTGCGGCTGCTGCTGTCGGCGGCGATGGCCGAATGGACGGTCATGAAAGAAGAGATGTTGCCGATAGCGGTCAGCACCTGTTCACTTGCCGACTTCGGCACGGTAATGCCGTGTTTTCCGGTAATCTGGGCGATGCGGCGATGGTTGTCGTTGATGGTTATGATCTTGACGCGGGTCGGGGTTTCCTTCTGGAAGTTGACGTTGTCGGTGGTGATCGGGTGGGCAAAGCAGATATGGAGAAACTCTCCCCGCTCCTCAACCAGAAGTTCCGGCTCGCCGGCCACGAATTCAATCGGTGTGATCGGTGATTCGGCAAGGTACAGATGCGGATGTCCGATCATGGCCGGCAGCACTTTATCGATAGCGAGAACAAAGTTGATACGCTGATTATCCGGGTTATGGATTTTTTTGATTGCCGCACAGATCTTCCGGTCCTGCGAGGTGAGATACGTCATCTTGCCGGCTTGGTACAACCGGGCAAGCGAAATAGGTCGTCCACGGCTCCACACCCCATCCGCAGCGAGTTTCTGCTCGCGTGGTGTGGTGTTGATGTGTTTGCCCTCGAAGGAGACCATCCAGATAAGTCGGGTCGACTGCTTGGGTTGTTCATGATCCTGGGTGGTGGCTAAAATCAGAGCCTGAAGGGTACGCTTCCAAGGTTCCTCAGGTTCAAGAAGAGGAAGGAGGGGAATAATGCCGGTTTGCTTCCGTAAGGTTTTGGTTGTTTCCAGGTAGTCTTGGTTGTCCTCATGAATGGTTGACAGAATTTCCCCAAGCATGAGATTGAAAAAGTGATATTGGCTCAAGCTGCCCTTGCGGTAGAAGGCGATAATTTTTTCTTCGACATTGCCTTCGATAGCGCTGTTCAGCCAGTATTGGCAGATGGCGGCGAAAATGAGGGTGAGAACGTGTTGCTGTACTCTCTCAGGAAGAAGCACCTGCTCGTTCAAACTACCCTTGGTTATATGGGCGTTGATAACCACGGCGAGGTAGCTGTAGGCATCGTTTTCCCGGGCATTGGGAAACTGGGACAGGGCAACGCCGATACTGTCGGCGATCGCCGCATACTCCTGCCGGCTGGCGATATGCAAGCTGGCAAGTAGATAGAACAGTCCGGGAGGACCAAAGAAAGCCACCTTTTCACCCTGGCTGTAAGTGGTGAGAAAATGCAGGTCCTCATTGAATGCCGTCAGAGCGCTCGGGCTGTCACCTGTGAGAAAGAGCAGGGCTCCCCGCGCTCCGGTACCCTTGAAGGACTCGCTGTGGGTGGCGATGAGGGCGCCTGCTTCTTCCAGTCTGCCGCGAAACAACAACTCGTTGAATAAGAGTCTTTTAAAGGGGAGTTGTTCGTCGGAGGTAAGGGCTGCAAACTCTTCTTCGGACGAAAGAAAATCGATGATTTGCGGATAATCGGTCAGAGTTTCCTGGCCGTATTGTAGAACATTACTGAGAAGAAAGAATTGAAAAGAAGCCGAAAGAGAGCGGAACCACAGAAGGTCAAAGGGTTTGGTCATTATCCGCACGGTTGGTGGCGGATCGGCGGCGAGGTCCCGGCATTGAGCGGCAATGAAATCGCCTGCGTCATCGATCAACTGAAACTGCTGAGTATATATGCCGATGCGCATCTCGCGCATGCCGCGCCAGCAACGGGTTGTCCATTTTCCATAATAATAGGTGACCGGTGCTTCGGCCTGGATTATTTCCGCGTAGGCAGCGTATGTTCCTTCTTTAATCGCAATTTTGCTGAGAGTTTCGACAATTTCTTCGTGGCATTGACGTTCCTTGGTGAGTAGTCCCAGTTGTTCAAATTTATTGAAATAGTGGGCAAGGTTGGCGGCTGTTGGCTTGTTGCCACGGGGGTTTTTGAGATCGAGCAAGCGTAGACAGTTGACGATCAAAGTCAAATGCGCCGGTTCATAAACGATGGAGAGAAACTGCAGGAGTGCCTGCTCAAATGGAGAGAGTTTGTGGTAATGACCGAGGAGGCTGGCAGTGATTTGCATGGCTGTTTATATCGTCCGGGAAACAAAACCACTCCGGCCAGTGGCATTTGAGAGTCCCGTTTATCGGGAGCAGCGGGGGGCCAAAGAGAACCAGCCAATATATCATTGTCTGACCTGGATGAGAACCAAAAACTGAAATTATTTCAGTTTGGAAAGATCGAAAATCAATGCAATACCGATAATTTTCGTGCCTAAGCCCCATGTTCACAGGGGCTTATCCGTCTTTGTTTATCGGGTTGGGGATAATCCTCTAAGCAGTTCTTACCGCAAGCGAAAGCAGCAGGCACGGCCAGGCAGGCAATCCGCATGGCGAAAATACGCAGGAAGGGGCTGGGAAGGTATCCCGGGAGTGTGGGTGCCCTCTGCTCCGAGGTGAATCGGGAGGGCTATCACGTGCCGAATGAAGGGCAGCAGCGGATAATCGCTTCGATTATCGACATGCCTAAAGATCGCTGGCCATATCGCGAGATTTAAAGACTTGGGTGTTTGGTGATTTTTGCACCTGTCTCCAGGTGGCGCAGCCATGCGGCAAGCAGCTGCTGTTGTTTGAGGCGCTGCAGGCTGTCCCGATACTTTTTCGTTTCAGCACTGTTCTCCGGCATCTTAGGGATCTCGCGGGTCAAAAATGTGTAGACGTAAAAATCATCTCCGGCTCGGCCCGGTGTCGCCGGCAGGGGTGATGCCGTTGAGAGCAGAAAGGCGGTTTGCAGGAGGGGTGCCGGGAAATCACTTTTGCCTTCCGGCGTATTCTGGCTGAGCAGACCGGATTCCTTGACGGTAAGACCCTTTTCCTGGGCCACGCTGTCGAAGGTTTTTCCCGCCTTTACACTGCTCAGCACATCGCCCGCCGCCGCTTCCGCCAGTTCCAGGGACTTGATTTTCCGATAGTCTTTTTCAAGAGTCGCACGGACTGCGGCAAACTCTGGGAATTCCGGTTCTTTTTTGTTTTCGGCAAAAACAATCAGGTAGCCCGATTGGCCCTTGATGAGGGAACTCAGTTCGCCCTCGTTCAGGTCAAAGGTCTTTTCAAGGAATTGCGGATCGTTTTTCAGACCGGCCGGAGCATTGCTTTTGGCGAAGAAATCCGTTTGGTGCACGACAATGTCCGGACGACTTTCGCTGAATTTGTTGAGGCTGCCGCCACTAATGATTCCTTCGTAGGCATCGTTGGCCAACTGGAAGGCTAAGCTTTCGGCTTCTTTACGTTGCAGGATGCCGGCAATCTGCGAGGTTGCTTCGGCAAGGGTCTGGGTGGTTGTCGGTTTGATTTCTTCGAGGCGAATTATATGGTAGCCGAACTGGGTTTTGACGACATCGCTGGTTGCTCCTGGCTGCATGGTGAAGACGGCTTGTTCGAAAGCCGGAACCATCTGCCCGGCTTGGAAAAAGCCGAGGTCACCGCCGTTTGCTTTTGATGTGTCTTCTGAATATTGGCGAGCGAGGGCAGAGAAATCACCGCCATCTTTGGCAAGTTTCTGCACCAGGGCGGCTTGAGCGGCCTTTTCTTTATGGAGTTCCTCGGAATCCTTATCGCCTGCCTTCAGGAGGATATGCCGGGCGCGTCGCTGCTCAGGCAGCTTGAAGGTCTTGAGATTGCTTTTATAATATTCTTCGATTTTGGGCTGGTCGATGGCAACCTTGTCGCCGACCTCGGCAAAGGTAAAGATCAAATATTTCAGTTTCAGTTGCGGTTCGGTTTTGTACTTGTCTTTGACCGTTTCAAACCAGGCCGTGAGGGCTGCATCATCGACGACTGCGCGTTCGACAAAGTCGGTGGGTGATATACGGGTATATTTGACGGCTATCTTTTCGTTTTGTTGGCTGTACATTTCCTCTATTTCGTACTCGGTGGTGACGGTGCCGAACCGACCGATTTCACGAACTGCTGCTTCGGAGAGCTGGTCGAAGCGGATTGATTGTTCAAACTTTGTCGGGGCCATCTTATTGGCGGCGAGAATGGTCTTGTAACGTTCAATATCGAAAGCGCCTTGGGCCTGAAATTGCGGCATCGTCTGGATAAGAGAGCGGATCTCGTCACCACTCACCTCGATGCCCATGGCGGTGGCCCCTTGTCGGAGAAGAGCCGTCTGGATGATTTGATTGATAACCTGCTGCTTAAGACCGAAGGATTCGGCCAAGCCCTTTGGTACGTTGCCGCCGAACTGGTTGCTTAATTGCTGATATGCCAGGTCGTAGGCCTGCTGAAACTGCTGGAAGGAAATTTCCTCGCCGTTGACGGCAATCGCCGACTGATTGCTTGTCCCGATATTGGTGCCGACGCCCCAAAAGATGAAGACCAAGGCGATGATGACAACAATTACCTGAATGAAGGGAGATTGCGCTTTTCTACGAAGTATCTGCAGCATGAATATAATATAGAGTATGGGTTTGGGGTTGACAAAAACCTTGAATGTTCCGGTGAGCGGTGGGAAGAACCCACCGACCCTGGCATTGCAAGCCGCTGGTTCGACAACAGATCGATTTACTCTTTCTTCTTCTCCACTGCAAGGGAAAATCCTCTGCGTCGGGTCCATAGAGGGCTCTTGGAAGACATACGCCACCAGGTGTTGTTTCAGTTGCACCGGCAACTTTAAGCGAATTAGATAAATATTTGAAATAAATTGATGTTATGTTAAATTACATGATCAACTGGTGTTGAAAATACATCCACAATGCAGCAGCGTGGTTCTTTATGACAAACAAGCATAGAATCATTTAAGAATGCTTCAAGATGTATGGAGATTAAATTGATATCATTTTGATATTATTGTAATATATGATAAATCAAGAGAATCGCAATTGGCTGAGAAATGATTCTTCATTCACTTGACAAATCGTTTTGCCTATAGTATTAAGACAAGTCAGTTTTTGAATTATAAAACGGCGCAAGCCATAAAATAATATTTCAAGGAGGTTGCAATGCCAACATTAGTTCACAATGGTAAGAGTTTCGAGGTTGATGAAGACGGATTCCTGCTCAAAGGTGATGATTTCAATCAGGAATGGGTTGATTATGTAAAAGGCGTTGAAGGTATCGCCGAAATGACCGATGAGCATGTCAAAGTAATTGACGCTCTGCAGGAGTACTACAAAAAGAACGGAATTGCCCCGATGGTTCGTATCCTTTCAAAAACCACCGGTTTCCCGCTGAAAAGAATCTATGAGTTGTTCCCGTCCGGACCTGGTAAAGGTGCCTGTAAAATGGCCGGTTTGCCTAAGCCTACCGGTTGTGTCTGATACTACAGCTGGTTTTCTAATTGCGTAAGCCCCGCTAAACGGGACTCGGTTTAGTGTTCCCTTGAGGGGTATAAGGAGTTTCACGAAATTCGTTGATAAAAAACAAGAAACGAATTTCTCAGGTACTAAAAAAGGGGGAATGGCGTGAGCCATTCCCCCTTTTTTCTTTTCTGCCTCCCTGTTGGACAAGAAAGCCTGTCAGTTTTGAGGCTTCCGACGCAGTTCCTGAAGTATTTTTTGGTGTACGGCCTCAATTCTCTTCTGGTATTCTTCCCCTGATATCTTTGCACCCTTCAGTCCGCCGCGGAGGTTGATTTCCATCAAGTGCATTCTTTTGTTGGGGGTGAGTATAAGGTCGAGGTGGGCATAGGGAAATGCGCCACGATCCATCACCAGAAGACAAAACTCCAGTTGCTGATCGGTCAGCGTGTACGGTGTAGCCTTGCCGCCGCAGTGCAGGTTCTGGCGGAAATTGAAGGGATTGCTGCGCTCGTACGCTTCGCTGTAACCATCAATGATGATGACTCGAATGTCGCGGCACGCTGGTTGGAAAGGTTGGATAACAAAGGGAAAGGCGAAGGACGCCAGGCTTACCTGGTTGTAAAGATCTTCAATGCCGGTGAAGATATGCACACCAATCCCGGCGTTTTTTCGGTCATGCTTCATGACAACCTTTTGATGTCCGCGCTTCAGGAAGAGGGAGGACACCTGGAGCAGGGTCTGGGCGTCGTAGATCGCCAGGGTGTCAGGCGGTAAATAGTCGCTGAAGATTCGGGCCTGGAAGACCTTGGAGCGGCTCGCCATCTGTGCGGTTGCCGAGGGTATCATGTGAATACCCCTGGCAAGCAGATCGGATAAGAGGTGTTCCTCGCCCGGCTTGAGACGGAGGCGTCCGATGATGATGTCGTCTTTTTCGAGTTGTTGATAGGATGAGAAGAGCGTCTGGTTATCTTGGATAATGGTGGGTTGATCCTTCAAAAGATCATCTCCGAGAACCTTTGGTGGAAAGAGGTGAGATCCTCTTCGCATTCACCGCAAAAGAGCTTGACATCGCCCAGGGCCTGTGAGCTTCTTTCTTCAATGGTAAAGCTGCCGTCGGTGTTTTGCACATAGTGCGTCGTGGTGATGACATCGTCGGTGATTTCGAAAAAATCTTTTTCGTTACCGCAATAGGGGCACTTTATGAGATTGACTACCTTAGGATGAAAAGTCATTGTCCGCTATCATGGCCCGTCGTTTTGAGATCGGCAATTGCTACCTTTATTTCACCCTGGATCGCCGCCCCTGATTCGACAGTCAGACTGCCTGCCTCAAGTTTACCGTTGATCGAACAATTTTTCCTCGCCGTCAGCATACTGGTTTTGATGTTCCCCTCAATGGTCCCGTAACAGTTGAAGGAGCTGACAATAATATCGCCACAGATGCGTCCGTTTTCACTGAGAACCAGATGTTCCCCTTCAATATTACCGTTGATGACACCATCTATTCGAGCTTTCCCTTTAAAGGTTATGCCACCGGTGATGGTCATGCTTTTATCGATGATTGAGGAGATTACTTCACTCTCGACCTTCTTCATTTCCTGGTCCGTTTCATTTTTAGCAAACATTCCCATTTCTAACGTGTCTCCGAGGTAAGGCTGAGCGATTCTGATGAGTTGGCAACTTTCATAAATTTAAAGGGATCTATTGTTTCACCGTCGAGGGTGACTTCGTAATGAAGATGCGGGCCGGTCGATCTTCCTGTATTGCCGACGAACCCGATATGCTGGCCGCGGTGCACCCTCTGGCCCGGACGAACCAGGAATTTGTTCATGTGGCTGAAGGCGGTTGAGTAGCCGTTTTCGTGGTCAATCAGCACAAAATTGCCATAGCTGCCATTATAAAAGGCCTTGCTTGTCACACCGTCGGCTGTAGCATAAATATTTTCCCCGGGCTTGGCGCGAAAGTCGATGCCGGTATGAAAAGCTGATTTCCCATTGACCGGGTCGTAGCGTTTTCCATAGCCTGAGGTGATCGGGCCATCAACAGGCCTGCCGAAGGGGAGGAAGCGGATGGCTTTTAGATATCTGTCTGCCCGATTGAGAAGGGCATTGCGGCTCCCGTCATGCTGTTCGATGAAGCGGCCACCGCTGTTGCCGGAACCTTCTTTGACTTGCACCGGCAATTCGATGCCTATGCTGTCGATCATTTTTTCGATAAGCTCACTTCTTTCAGCGAGTTCATTGACGGCGGTAGACAGGAGGTTTTCTTTCTCCGCCTTGAAGGCAACCGCTTGTTTGACGCTGTTCAGTTCGAGTTTGGCAACTTTCAGGGTGAGTTTAAGCTGTTGTTCTTCGTTTTCCCTCCTGTCCTCGGCCATCAGTTCGGCACTGGTGCGCAGCTGCTCGCGCAGTTCGGAAAGCTGGCTGGCGATTGTTCGGTTTTCAGTGAAAAGTGTTAAGGAGAATACACTGGCGAGAGAGAGAGTAAGGCCGACAATCAAGGAAAAAGAAAGAAAAATCCACAGTTTTTTACGTGACAATGGCAACCGTAGAATCTTGCCCCGGTTGCCGGCGATAATGATATGGAGTTGATCATCCATTATAGAAATCCAAAACTGTTGTTAAGAGAGAAAACAAAAAGTATGATGAATAACCTTTTTGAAACCATAGGAGCTGGGTCGCTGTTGCCGGCAATAATTTCTCCAGTAAACTGCTGAGGATATCAACAAAGGGGAGACGGTTTACGCAAAAACGCACAAAATTTTTATAGCTTATACTCAGGAGAAGCAAATTAAGCAACAATAAAAAGCCATATGGATACAACCACATTGTCCATGTAACATGCTGTAATAGCTCTATAATAAAATTATCCGTCGTGAATATTCCAGTGATTACGGGCGGAATGGTAGAGGAGTTTTCCTCTTTAAAGTCATGGCAAATCTGATAACCTGTAAAGCCCTCGGTAAATCCTTTGGCGCGCAAAATCTCTTTAAAAATATTAACCTTGTGGTCAACAGCGGCGAGAAAATCGGCGTTATCGGACCAAATGGTTCCGGCAAATCTACCCTTCTAAAAATCATCTGCGGTCTTGAGGAAACTGACAGCGGCCAAGTTATTCGGCAAAAATTTGTTCGCCTCAGTTATCTGGCTCAGGAAGACGTTTTCGCCCTGGAAAAAAGTGTGACCGCCAACCTGTTGGCGGCAATAATGGGCGAGGACCTTGAAGAGACTGAGAAATACAACCGCGTCCACACCCTGCTCAGT
>JAABQY010000070.1 GCA_011391225.1 Desulfobulbaceae bacterium
TTCCCTGCTCGACGGCTCCCAGCGCTGCATAAAATGTCATACTCTCGTCCGCCGGTTATTCATACACTTGCGTGGCTTTTTTCAGCATGGCAGCCGGTGGTTCGAGTCCCATCTGCCGGGAATAGCCCGTGTTGATATGGAGTTGCAGATCCTTCTGGAATTCAACAGGCATGGTTTCCGGCTTCTCGCCCGCAAGAATCCGCTCGGCCATCGCCCCGGTCTGCTGACCATGTTTGTAATAATCAAAACCCATGGCGGCCACCGCGCCCCTTTTCACCGAATCAACGTCGGCGGCAAAGATCGGCAGCTTATTCTCCACCCCCACCTTGATCACCGACTCAAGAGCGGAAACGATGGTATTGTCGGTCGGTATGAACACCGCATCAACCCTGCCCACCAGACTCTTAGCAGCCTGGTGCACATCGGCGGTCTTACCGGCGGTGGCCTCAACCGTGAGAAACCCGAGCCTTACGCTGAGTTCCTTGATTGCGGCGATAGTTGCCTTTGAATTAGCTTCCCCGGCATTGTAAAGAAGGCCGAGTTTTTTTATGTTGCTTTTGTAGGCCAGGACCATGCGCAGGTGCTCCTCGATCGGCAAGAGGTCCGATACTCCGGTGATTCCGGCATCGGGCTTCTGCAGATCTTTCACAAGGCCGGCAGCAACCGGATCGGTGACTGCAGTAAAGAGGAAGGGCCGTTTGAGGTCGGCCGGGGCCTTGGCCAGGGCCTGCACACAGGTCTGGGCGCTGGGGGTGGCGATGGCCACCAGAAGATCGGCCTTCTCACCGATCATCTGCTGGGCTACCTGGGTGGCGGTGCCCATATTGGCCTGGGCATTGTGGACTGTATAGGTGACATCAACCTTCTTTTCCTTGAGGTAATCCTGCATGCCGCGGAGAACTGCGTCCAGGGCCGGATGTTCAACAAACTGACTGACCGAGATGGTCGCGCCTTGTACGGTAAAGCTCTGAAAACCGATAAAAGTGCTCAGCAACGAGGCGATTAAGAGTTTTTTCATTTTCCCTTCCTCCCAAAATAGTATAAGAAATCCCGTTTATCGGGCTTAGGTTCGCACACATCTAGCCGATAATGAGGGGAAGGTCAACGATGCTTTAAAAAAACCACCCGCACCTTGCATTGAGCTTGCAGCATCAATGCAGGAATGCGGACGGGGCCGGGAGAGGGGGTCTTCTAATACAGACTATTGCTACTGGGCATTACGCCCCATGCCGGATCCAAAGCCATGGCCACGAAAACCTTTGCCGCCGCCCATGCCGCCACCCATGGGGCCAATATATTGGACAACACCAGCGGCCTCTGCTCTGTCGTGTAAAGCTGTCCGCAGGTCAAAAAGCTCCCCGGCAACTTTCGCCGCCGCCTGTGGATCAGGCTTTTCGCTTTGCATAATGGCTCGTTTTTCCGCTTGTTTCATTACTAGTTGCTTGTGCAAAGCTTGGTTGTCCTTAAAAAATTTGCTGACTTTTTCCTGGGTAGCCGGATCCATCTGCTGCATCATCTGCCCCTGCATCTGCGGGCAACCACCGAAACCGCCATTACCACCGCCCCCCCTTCCCCAATTGGCCGATGCGACGCTTGCCATGCTCAGTCCAGCTATAAGGGCGATTGCTACAATGTGCTTTTTCATTTTGCTTCTCCTTGCGTGGGTTATCTGTTTCTCAGAACAGTATGTTAACGCTGTTACCTCCGGCAGCGGCCTGCACCTGCAGACCGTCGCCGGAGTTTTCCTTTGCTGGAGATATAGCAACTCCGGTGCCAGTTTAAATTTATTGCTTAATACATTGATATAAATATTATTTTTTGCAAGGCCATGTAAACCGTGACTGGAGATAGCCTAAGGCTAGGTAAAAACTACTCACCCAAAGAAACGCCAACCGAGTAAATACTTCCCACCTCCACACGAAACAAAATTCTTGCGAATGCTCCTTCTCTGATTCTCACTTTCCTGCCCGTCTCTCTAACTCTCTGTAGCTCTCCCTGCCATCCCATTGACCGCACCGCAATCTTAGTGTATTCATGAAAAAACACACAAGGAGCTCTATGAAAACATTCTTCCCACTAACCGCCTTTTTCCTTTTCTGTTTGGCCGTTGTGGCCCGAGCAAGCGATGCTGACCTGCCCCTGGACAAAAGAATCTCCATCGAAAAAGTCCAACTCATCGAAGGGTATCAAACGGCCGTGCAAATTTGCCATGAGCAACCCAGAAAAGCAGCCAAGACCTGCATCGCACGGAAAAAAGATCTTTTGACTAAGACCATTGAGGAGCTTAAAAATAATCCCAAAGCCTACTTCCTCGCCAAAGACCGACAGATTAACGATGGAAAAACAGTGCAGGAAGCCCGGAAGATGGTTTCTTCGGGAAAAGGTATCTGAACGGACAATGCCCTAACGAGTATCACCGGGACTGAATAAGGAGTGATGACGCTGGCCATCAAAGCTCACCGGTCATGCCGAACTCGATCGGGGCCTTGATGTAAAAAATATTCACCCCTTCCTCCTTCAAGCGTGCAAACAAGCCATCGGCATCCGCACCGCTGACCGCCATGGTCACTTCAATAGGCTGATCCGTCAGTTCGAAGAAATGGCTGGAACGGATTTTTCGGTCATGGCCAAAACCTTCGACACCGGTAAAGAGGGTGCTGCCGCTGATCCCTATCTTCCTCGCTTCTTCAAGCAGCCAGTGGGCCAAAGAAAGACTGCCATGTTTGCGATCCTGCTGGGTAAAAAAGGTGAGTTGAAAGCCATTCATGTGAAGTATCCTTTTAGATTCGTTTGCACAAAATGACACTGGCAATGCCGAGGATGGTCATGAGCAGGGAACCAGCGACATGGGCGGAAATTGCCATTGCTGCCCAAAGCAATCGACCCTCTTGAAGCAAAGCAGTGACCTCCGCCGAAAAGGTGGAAAAGGTGGTCAAGCCGCCGAGAAACCCGGTAATGACCAGCAGTCGCCATTCCGGCGCCAGGCCGGGATGGCCGGCAAAGAGGGTCACAGCCACACCAATGAGATAGCCGCCAATGAGATTAGCAGTCAAGGTGCCAAGCGGGATGGTTGGAAACAGCGAGTTCAAGGAAAGCCCGAGCAACCAGCGCAACACCGCCCCCAACGCTGCCCCGAGACTTATCGCCACTATGGAATTCAACATATGCCGGCCCTTGCTTATAGTTATCCAATGCATTACCATACGCTTCTCCATTTTACATCTCCAACTCTCCGTTGCACGGAAACTTTATGATGAACTCGTTATCGCTTGAAATTATCTTGCTGTTTTTTTTCATTCTTCTCAATGGCTTGCTGTCCCTGTCGGAACTTGCTCTCGTTTCAGCAAGGAAAGCGCGATTGGAACAGTTAGCCAATGAAGGCGATGCGAGGTCAGGGATAGCACTTCGGCTGGCCAATACACCCAACAATTTTTTATCAACAGTTCAAATCGGCATCACCTTTATCGGCATTTTATCGGGGGCCTTTGGCGGAGCGACCATAGCCGAGTTCCTGGCCCGACACCTTGCCATGTTCCCCCTGCTTGCCCCGTATGGTAAAACGATAGGGGTGGTCCTCGTTGTTGTCTGTATCACCTATTTGTCCGTCATCATCGGCGAATTGATACCGAAGCGACTCGCCCTCAATAACCCTGAAAAAATTGCCCGCCTCGTAGCGCCAACAATCGCCCTCCTTTCCCGGTTGGCACATCCCTTAGTACTGCTGTTGGGTGGATCTACCAATCTGTTACTGCGCTTTTTCGGCTTCAAGGCCTCCGCCGAATCATCGGTTACCGAGGAAGAGATAAAACTGCTGATGAACGAAGGAACCCGGGCCGGAACCTTCCAGCAGTTCGAGCAAAATACCATCGAGCGCGTCTTCCGCCTGGCTGACCGCCGGGTAACGGTTTTGATGACCCCCAGGGCTGATATGATCAGACTGAGTCTTGATGAAACCATGGAACAAACCAAACGTCGCCTTACCGAGCATAAACACTCATCCTATCCGGTAGTACAGCATACCCTTGACAACATTATCGGAGTTGTCAGGGGGAAAGACCTGCTTTCCATGATTATTGAGGAAAAATCTTTTAATCTCAAAACACTCTGCCAAAATCCCGTTTTCGTTTCTGCTGCGTCACAAGCAGTCACAGTTCTCGAACTGTTTAAAAAGTCAGGAACACACATTGCATTTGTCGTGGATGAGTATGGCCTCATCCTTGGTCTTGTTACCTACGGCGATATTTTACGTTCAGTCTTTGAAGACGTTGAGGACACGGTTGCAGAAAAAAGAGAAATCGTCGAACGCGAGGATGGCTCATGGCTCGTTGCCGGGAGTTTACCGCTTGATGAATTCCTGGATTTCATGCAAATTAAAAACATGAGTGAAGAGCCGCACAGCAACATGAACACGGTCGGCGGTTTTGCCATGGCAAAAATAGGGGCAGTACCACACGAGACACAGCACTTCCTGTGGAAAGGGTTGAGATTTGAAATCATCGATATGGATGGCAGGCGTGTTGACAAGATCCTGGTGTCACGTGGAGCCAAAAAATCATAAGCCCGAAAAGCGAGGATTTCTCCAAACAAGGCCTTGTCGGTCATATTCTTGACGGAGTCCAGTTAGTTTTCGAAAATGGCCTGCCTTGGACTTGAATCAAGCACCTCTCTTATTTTAGCACAGAGATCCTTGATGGCAAAAGGTTTCTGAATGAAGTGTACATCTTCATCAAGCACGCCGCGGTGAGCTATGACATCGGCCGTGTAGCCGGACATGAACAGGCTTTTAAGGTTGGGACAGAGGGTTAGAATATTTTTGGCCAGCTCGCGGCCGTTCATCTCGGGCATGACCACGTCGGTCATGAGCAGGCTGATGTGATCGCCATGCTCCCGGGCAAGACGCAGCGCCTCAGCCGGCGTCAATGCTGCCAGGACATGGTATCCCTGGAGGCTAAGCATCGTCCTGGTTACATCCAAGATCATTTCTTCGTCTTCCACCAGCAGGATGGTTTCATGGCCGGACGCCAGGGGCCACGGCGCATCGCTTTCAGGTATCCCTTCGTCCCCTGCGGTATGCCGTGGCAGATAGATACTAAAGGTGGTTCCTTGGCCTGGCGTGCTTGCAATATTGATGAAACCGTTGTTTTGTTTGACAATGCCGTAGACGGTGGCAAGACCCAGACCGGTGCCCTTGCCCATCTCCTTGGTGGTGAAAAACGGCTCGAAGAGCTTTGCCATCGTCTCGGCATCGATACCACTGCCGCTGTCGCTGACCGCAAGCATTACATACTCGCCGGGCAGGAAATCGACATGGGTAGCGCAGTAGGCTGCGTCAAAGGCGGCGGTGTCGGTCTTTATCGTTACCCAGCCGGTATCGGCGATGGCGTCCCGAGCGTTGACGCACAGGTTCGCCAACATCTGGTCGATCTGCGTGGGATCAATCTTCACCGGCCCCAGATTGCTGCCGGGCAGCCAAGTGAGATCGATGTCTTCGCCGATCAAGCGTCGCAACATTTTCAGCATCCCTTCTACCTTTTCATTGAGGTTGAGGACCTTGGGGGCGACGGTTTGCTTACGGGCGAAAGCCAGGAGCTGCTGGGTCAGATCGGCGGATCGCTTAGCAGCCTTGCTGATCTCCTGAAGGCCGGCAAAAAACGGTTGGCTTGCATCCATGTCACTTAAGGCCAATTCGGTGTGGCCGAGGATAACGCTCAGCATATTGTTAAAATCATGGGCCACACCTCCCGCCAGGCGCCCCACCGACTCCATCTTCTGCGCCTGGGTCAACTGCGACTGCAGCTTCTTATTGTCTTCCGCCGCCCTTTCCCGGTCAGTGATATCGCGAATGATCCCCACCACGCCAGACACTTCGCCATCGATAAGCACCGGGAGCTTGAGCGCTTCGTATATCCTGCCGGCCACCTCCTCAATCGAGACAATCGTCTGTTTTTCCTGCATCACCCGTAGATCGGTGGCAGAACATTGCCGGGCGGCTTCTTCCAGCATCAGCTCGGCATCAGTACGGCCAAGGATATCCGCTTCCGAACGTCCAAAAAACCGGGCATTTGCTTGATTTACCATGAGATAGCGCATTGATATATCTTTAAGAAAATACATGTCCGGGCTGGCATCGAGAAACAGCCGCAAGCGGCGTTGCGACAATTTCAGTGCCTCTTCAGCATTTTTATGAGCGGTTACGTCGCGCACGCTGGCAATAACCCCGTTGATGGACGGTTCAGCCAAAAAACTCTGGGCGATGGCCTCGGAGTGCACCCACTCGCGAGTTTTGTGGATGTGCCGATACTGGACGGTGACGGTCTTTTCCGGATGAGCAACGGCCTCATTCCAGGCGGCTATTACCGCAGCCATGTCGTCCTGGTGAATAATGGTGTCGAGGGCTCTGCCCTGCAATTCGGCAACTGGAAAGCCGGTGATTCTCTCCGCCGCCGGACTGACATACCTTTGACTGCCGTCGGCATTGACAATGACCAGGCTATCAGAAGAATTCTGAACGAGAAATCGCAGTCGTTCTTCGCTCTCATCCAGCATGTCCTTGGTTCTGGTCAATTCTTGCCGATTCACTTCCAACTCGAAAAGGCGTTTTTTTACAGCCCCCCTGAGAGAGCGATTCCAGAAAAAGAACAGCAAAAGGAGAAGCCAGAGAACTCCGCTGCCAACCAGCAAATACCCTACGGACGGCGGACTAAGGAGAGGCGCGCCGTACCATTTTTTGTCAATCTGCTGCAGTTCATCGGGCGATATGCGGGAAAACCCCGATTCAATCTGCTCCAGCATAAGCGAATGGCCTTTTTTTACAGCCCGGTGAAATTCACCGTCGGAAAAAGGCAAGGACACATTGAATTGTTTCTCAATCCCATATTTATAGAGGAAATACAGAGCCGGAGGTTTATCGATGACAAAAACATTCACCTTATGTTCTCTGGCGGCCTGGACAATTTCCTCGTATCCTGTATAGAACACCAGATTTTCAACCCCATTTCGGCGGAGTAGCTCGATAACGGCATCACCTTTTTTGACCGCCACGACAAAACCCTTGAGGGACTGCATATCGGTAATTCCGCTGATTTGATTTTTGAAAAAGGCCTGGACTTCAATTCGCGTATAGGGTGTGCCGAACTCCAGCCAGCCCAGACGCTCCTCGGTTTTAAAGGTTGTGTCTATGACGTCAAACTCGCCGGACTTCATACTCTTTTGAGCTTCTTCCCATGGCATGGCGACAATCTCGACCTGGATACCGGTCTTTTTTTGCCATAAGCGCCATTGATCGACCAGGATGCCTTGAAGCATGCCATCGTGATTCAAAAAAACATAGGGCGGATAATTATTATCCGTCACTACTCGAATAGTCTGAAGAGGGGTTGTTGCCGAGACGGCGGAGCTTGGAATGAAAATGATAATTTGTAGTATACTCAGGACCAAGAGGGCAAAGAAGGCAGATATATACTGTTTTAATGAGCTATTCCATGTGCAGTTATGACTCATAAAATAAGCTCTCCAATCAGTGCGATTGATTGCACAAAACGGTTTTGTCGCCAGCCCCATTATTGAGGACAGTCTATCCTTGTCTGCAGAGAAAACCTTTTCCTGGAGAAAATGTTTCTTTATTATGTCTGCTGGCTGGTTTATTGTCAATTCTTTCATAAAAAACGCAGGACGACCTTTTACTGGGAGGATGAATGGTTTCCAGCCGGCTATAGCATTGACATTACCGGGGCAAGACCCCCTTCAACAAGACGGGGAGATATACAGTTCAGGTGCTTGCCCTTCAAACCATGCAAATTTTTAATGCCGGCATCGGCGCGATCAATTATATACGACAACTCAGGAGACAGTGAAAGGGCCGACCGAACTTCATTTATGCCAAAATAAGACAGATATTAATTTTCAGAGCATTTGACCCAAACTATATGGTACGTATTTTCGTAGCATTTAAGCCAGAAGAGCAGTTACAACATTTTCAACAAATAACATTTAGGAGGAATTATGAACAAAGCAGAACTCGTAACCAAGATCGCAGAAGGGGCAGAACTGACAAAAGTACAAGCTCAAAAAGCACTCAATAGCTTCATCGCTGTAACCACGACCGCTCTCAAGGCTGGTGAAAAGATCACTCTGGTAGGTTTTGGTACTTTCGGCGCGGTAAACCGTGCCGCTCGCATAGGCCGAAATCCAAAGACCGGCAAAGAAATTAAAATAGCTGCCAAAACTAACGGTAAATTCACACCGGGTAAATCACTTAAAGATCTGAAAGCAAAGCCAGCCAAGGCTGCACCGAAGAAAGTAAAAGCTAAGGTTAAAAAATAGAAGAAAAGGTTTCTCTACCCTGAGTATCTCCAAGTTATTGATGCTCAGGATACATCCTGAAGAAACCTGGCTTTTTTTAAATATCCAGATATCTTGTTTGATTTTTGACTCAATCCGCACTTACAGCGGCGGCAAGGGCAGACTAACTGCTCTTTGTCGCCGTGCGGTGCATCTCCGATATCTCTCTATCATCGCCGCCCTAGTGACTCTCTTGCCACAGTCAGAACAAAAAACACACAGAAAAGCAAACAACTCCAGTTGAAACTCTTGGTGAACCTCATGCGTGTAATACATCTTTTCAGACAGCTTCTCGTATGTATCACAATTTTGATCCCATTGATATGCGCAGGTGCAATTTTTGCTCAAACAACAAACGATGACTTAAACGCTGATTTCATAAAAGCGGCATTTTCCGGCAATTTGTTGGAGGTCAAAAACCTCTTAGAAAAAGGTGCGGGTATCAACGCCAAGAGGGATAATGGCATTACTGCGTTAATTGGTGCATCAATTGAAGGCCAGCAGGAGGTCGTGGAGTTCCTCCTCACCAAGGGAGCCGACGTCGATGCAAAGGTTTATTTCTTCGGCCGCAGCGGCGGCGCAACCGCGTGTGATCTCGCAGATCAGAAAGGCCATAAAGAGATCGTGAAACTGCTTGTCAGAGCAGGGGCCTTTCATGAAAATAAGGCAGAAGCCATCCGTGAGGTAAAGGCCGCACCCCCAGCATCCAACCAACCATCAAAAAGGAGAAGCGACTAACAATAACAAGAACATCCGGTTGCATAGAAACGATACGTCCGGATAAAATGTCGTTATAAAAGACGGCAGCGAAATCCACATCCGCCCCATACGCGGTGAGGATGGACCGCTGATGCGGAATTTTTTTTGAATCCTTGTCGGAGGAATCGGTTTTCTATCGCTTCGGTCAGCACCGGATCAATATGCCCCATGCTAATCCGGCGCGATTTTGCCTGGTTGATTATGATCGCGATCTCGCCTTTATTGATGGATGTGAATTAGCCGAGATAATTTGAGTACTTAACCGCTTCGAGGTAACATCCCTGTAATTGCTCGTCGGAGAGTGCGAACTTTTCCTGAAGACTTTTACAGACAGTGTATTGATTTCTTTCAAAGGCCTGAGACAAAATTAAAAATCCCATATAGGCTGTTTCTTTTCCTAAAAGGGTCTCCTTAACGACGGCATTTACCGGCAGCTTTGCCAAAATTTCCGCCATCGAAAAATCGAGCATCGTATCAAGAAGAGAGAAGAGTCCGGTCATATAAAGATCGACACTTTGGCTTTCTGAAAATCCCGCCGCAAGCCCAAGCAACTCGCAAAACTTTGACCGCACCAGGACCAGCCGCACCAGTTCATCGGGTTTTTCAGTGGCCAGTTCGGAAATTATGACCATCATGACAAACCGCCGCAGCTCTTTTTCGCCAAGGAGGGCCACCGCATGTTGCACCGACTTTACCTCCTGCAGCAGGTAGTAATAGGCGGAATTCAAAAACCGCATGAGCTTGTAGGTGATGGCAACATCAGTCAAAATAATATCCCGCAACCGCTCAATTTCAATATCTTTTTTGGTTACCTCCGCGAGAAGCCTGAGAAGGTTGACCTTGATCGAAGATATTTCGGTAATAACGATCCGTTCCGGTTTACTGAAAAAATATCCTTGGAAATAGGAAAAGCCCATGCGCTTGGCAAGGACAAATTCCTCCGCCGTCTCAACCCGTTCGGCCAGCAGCTTGACCGAGTGTCTTTTCAGAAGGTTGAGGGTTCGAACCAGGGTGTTCAGGGGAGTCAGGCGGATATCGATCTTGACGATCTTTGCCAGCTCTAGAAAAGGTTCAAATTTTCTGTGGTAGACAAAATCATCGAGAGCCAGGGTATAGCCGTTTTTCTTCAGTGCCCGGCATACCGAGATAACCTCGGGCGTCGGCTCAACATTTTCGAGAATTTCCACAACGATCTTGGCCTTGGGAAAATTCATCGGCAGATTTTTTTCCAGCAGGTCCTGGGTAAAGTTGATAAAACAGAGTCGCTGATTGGAGATAGCATCTATATCGCCGGTAAGAAAGGCACTGGAGAGCAGACTGGCGGTGGCCTGCTCGCCGCTCACCTCCCCAAGCATCCGGCCGGGGGCTCCGCGGTAAAGCAACTCATACCCATAAAGTCTTTTCTGGACATCAAGGATGGGTTGTCGGGCTATAAACTGTTCCATTATTTTTGACCTTCTCGACGACTCTATAGAATCAGGACCACCGCCGCTGTGAGCGGTACGTCCAATCCACCCTTTCTTTGTTACTTTCTTCTCATCAGTTCTGCAAAATGGTTTCTCAATAATAGCTGGTCTTCGGGCTCTACAAGGGTAAAGTGAATGGCCGTGTTTCCGGGAAAAGGCTCGACCCGGACCACCACGCCCTGCGCCTGAAAAACCGATTCTGCTCCCGGCAACACAATGGAAACGAGGACTTTTTCATGCATCGACAAGGGGATATTCGGCTGCTCAAATGCACAACCTGCTGTAGAAACGTTCTTCAAGCGTCCTTCACCTGCCTCATAGGCGGTCTTATAACTCACCAGCTGGTCCTGGCAGGGAAATCGCAAAGCGCAGCGTTTTGACTTCATCTTTCGCCTCTTGAAGTTACCAACTCCGGTCCAAGCCCTCTTCTGTCTTGTATCTCATGTAGAACCAGAGTAATTCTCGGAAAACAATTGCTGTCTTTTTGTTTTATCATATCGCTTACTGTTCGGCAAATACAATACCCATCATATAACGGACAGGAGTGTTTAACGAAAAACCATGAGAACTATTTTTAAAGTTACATGTAAGCACTACCGACAGGGCCATCGACAAAATATATCTCCATCTTATAGTTTGTCATCAATCTGCCTCTGCCCAAACATTTTTGCCCCACTTGGTTCAAAACCGGTGATGGCGGCCTACGCTTGACGAGCCCAACCACAATCCAAAAAGAAGGGAGAACGCAATGACAAAATCACTCTTTGACACAGTACATATCGGCGACCTGAAACTGAAAAACCGCATAGCCATGGCCCCGATGACCCGCGGCCGGGCGGGCGAGACACGGGTGCCGAACGACATCATGGCCGAACATTATTTTCAGCGGGCCTCAGCCGGCCTCCTTATCACCGAGGCAACCGTCATAAACGCGCAGGGCATCGGCTGGATCGGTTCGCCCGGCATCTACACCGGGGAGATGGTGGCCGGCTGGAGCAAGGTAACCGATAAAGTAAAGCCCACCGGTACCCCGATCTTTCTGCAGCTCTGGCATTGCGGTCGAGCCTCGCACAGCGATTTCCACGGCGGACAACTGCCTGTTTCGGCCTCGAACGTCAAAATCGAGGGCGACGGTATCAATACCCCCCTGGGCAAAAAAAATTATGAAGCACCACGACCGATGACCGTTGCCGATATTAAAGCCACGGTGGAAGATTATCGCCAAGCAGCTGTGAATGCCAAAGAGGCGGGATTTGCAGGAATTGAAGTGCACAGCGCTAATGGCTATCTGCTCAACCAATTCCTCGACTCCAAGACCAATCTTCGTACCGACACCTACGGCGGCAGCCTTCTAAATAAGTTCCGCTTTCTTGGCGAAGTGCTGACCGCAGTACTTACCGTCTGGCCGGCGAATAGGGTGGGCGTGCGCCTCTCGCCGAACGGCGTGTTCAATGATATGGGCAGCCCTGATTTTCGCGAAACCTACCTGTACACCATCAAGGAGCTGAATAAATTACAGCTCGGTTATGTCCACATCATGGACGGGCTGGCCTTTGGTTTTCATCAACTTGGAGAACCTATGACCCTGGAGGAATTCCGGGTTCATTACGATGGGATGCTCATCGGCAACTGCGGCTACACCAAAGAAGACGCTGAGAAACGGCTTGCCGCCGGTGTTGTTGACATTGCCGCCTTCGGTCGACCATTTATCACCAACCCCGATCTGGTGGCAAGATTGCAAAACGGCCAGCCGCTGACTCCCTGCGACGACATGTCGAAATGGTATACCCCCGGCCCGGAAGGATATATAGATTACCCAGCGTATGGCGGATGACAGGCTGCCAAGCGGTAGACTGTTGTCGAAAAAACAAACTTCATTGCCCCATGCGGGGTATATGCCAATTTTCAAGGAGAAGATATGAACTTCAAAGATATTTCCGAAAAAAGACGAGCCATTAATTTTTTTGATGCCGAGAAAGACATCACCGAAGATCTCCTGGGACAAATGATCGAAACCGCCGCCAAGGCGCCGTCGAGCTTTAATCTCCAACCCTGGAACCTCATCGTCCTCCGTGACAAAGCGGCCAAGGAAAAGCTCCTGCCTCTCGCCTGGAACCAGCCGAAAGTGGTCGAAGCGCCGGTGGTTTTTATCGTGCTTGCCGACAAAGGCGGGTGGCAGGAAGGACATGCAACCGTCGAGAAAAACTGGCAGGAAATGCTCAAGGCGGGCAGTATGCAACCGGCCCAGCGTGACTGGTTTTTAAATGCCGCTAAGACTCTCTATAACTGGAGCCCGGAAGCCAACCTGGCCTTTGCCGCCAAAAATACCGGTTTTTTTGCCATGAGCCTGATGTACGCCGCCACCAGCCTCGGCCTCGCCAGCCATCCCATGGACGGCTTTGACCATGAAGGCGTACGCAAGGCCTTCAACATCCCCGACAATTTCTGGGTGCCCCTCCTGCTGGCCGTTGGCTACCCCAAACCGGGGCTTACGCTGCAACCGGCTAAATGGCGGAAGACGAAAGAGGAGATCGTTGTGTCGTTTTCCTGAGCAGACAAAACTAGGTAGGATAGTCCCTATCATCGGGTGCATGCAGGGGAAAACCAAACTTGCACGACAACTTTTTTCGACTACTTCAGCTGACCATGATAATAATTCCGGGCACTGCACAGGTGGTATCTCCCGCATGTAACGCCTCTATTACCCAACCCGGAGTTTTTTCAAGGCCCTCAGCGACAGAAGCTCTCCGGCAGTGATCAACCCCTCGGAAGAAATCAACATCCCTCCAGGGAATCGCTTGCGGC
>JAABQY010000071.1 GCA_011391225.1 Desulfobulbaceae bacterium
GCAAGACGCCGAGAGCGCCGTCAAAACTGGCTGCCTCATAAACAGTGAAACCCCGACGCCTAAAGGCCAAAGCCAGCCGTTTCCGAAATACCTCCTCATCATCCACCAGAAGAATCGAATATGCCTTGTCATCATCATCCCCCATACCTGCCATCCTCCGTCTAATAATTACACTTCACGTCTTATTGTCACCAACGCCTGAATCCAAAACCGTACCGTTGTGCCGACGCCGGGGGTTGAATCAATTTCTAGGCCGCCGCCGAGACGTTCGGCCAGGGTCCGGGCAAGATACAGTCCAAGCCCGAGACCTTGCCCGGTCGGCTTGGTGGAAAAGAAAGGTTCGCAGGCCTTTGCTGCGGTTTCCCGGTCCATTCCCAGCCCCTGATCGCTGACCTCAAACCGTAACATGGCATCGTCGACCACAATCCTCAAAGTCACTGCCCCATGTGAAACCGAGGCATAGAAGGCATTGGCGATCAAGCCGCGCAATACCCGTTTTAGCGAACGTCGGGGTACGGTCACCTGGGCATTTACAACTTTGCAGTCAATCACCAGCCGCCCCGAAAATTGCTCACCAAGGGCAACGCGAACCTCGTTGAGCAGGGCGCCGATTGTCGAAGTATCCATGCCTTCTCCCATTGGTTCACCGGCATCGGCGGCAATCTCATACAAGATGTCTCGGCACTTGGCCACCTGGGTACGGATGAGCTGCAGGTCGTCCAACCATGCCGCACTCCCGTCTTGGCTCATCTCTCGATACAGCTCGCCTGCAGCCACGGCAATGGTGGACAAGGGGGTGGCGAACTCATGGGCGGCACTGGCCGAGAGTGTGGCGAGCGCCGCCAGCCGTTCATTTTTAAACTGCTCTTCCCGCAGCTGTGCCAGGGTTTCCCGTCGCGCGACCAGGGCCTTCTGAATGCGTGTGACGAAGAAAACCACGAAAAAACTGGTGATGACAAAGGCCACCCACATCCCTTGCAAATGCAAATTAAGTTCCGGGGATATGGCAACAGTATGGCAAAGGGAATGATCGATCATGAAGGAAAACTTGAGCCCAGGCCAAAAGAAAGCCCCATAACAGGCGGATGAGAAAGCGGCTAAGGCCCAGGCCATACACCGAGACAAGAGAATAGCGCCAACGACGATATGGACCAAATAGAGGAAGGTGAAAGGATTCATCGCCCCGCCGGTTAAGGCGAGAAGAAAGGTCAGGAGGGTGATGTCCAGAAACATTGCCCCTGTGAACAAGAGGTTTGGAACCTCCTTTTTTTCACGAATCAGCCAGGAAAATACAAAATTTACCACGACCTCGAAAACGATCAGTCCCAAAACCAAGACTGGTAACGCAGTGGCAAAAAGGAAATGCACCGCCGTGAAGAGGATGACCTGGCACAGGACAGCTCCCCAACGCAGAGTCAGGAAACAATCCGTCACTGATCTATCAAACTGGCTGTCCAATTGTTTATCCGCCTTGACATATTGAATTCCGGCAACAAAACAACCCGCAAAGACGAGCATTATTGAAAAAATGATACATTACACACATTGCTCAGCAATCTCAAAGGAAAAGCGGGAAAAAACAGGGACACTTCCCGGTAACCGACAAAAAAAAATTAAAATCCAGCAAACCAGTCAGGCCTTTTTTTTATAGGTTTATCTCTTCCCTGAAAATGGTAATATATGAAAGATAAGAAGTTGAAAACGAAATATTACTATTTGTTGAGTGCTAGTTCTGGTAACAATTTCCGGCCGGACCACGGGAGCAGGCATATGGAAGAGAAAACAACGCCTTTTTTTCATTTACAATATTCCGACGAAACTTCCGCCGATCTGCGCGGCAGGCAATCGGTGCGGACGACTTTCAAACTGTCGGAAAGATCCATCGATGCCCTGAGTATCCTCGCCGGCCAGCTAGGGATAAAGCAAAAATCGCTTTTCGATCATCTGATAGAAGATACCCAGGCACTGCGCATGATTGCCAGCGAGTTCGTAAATGTCGGGCAAGCCGCCCAGCGGGTGGCAAAAACCTATGTAATATCGAGGAAAACACTTGAGAGTCTGGAAAGGGTCTCGGAGCAGTACAATACCCCGCGGGATGCCTTGGTGGAGTACTCGATCGAACGGATATTGCCCCTCTTGGTGCGGGAAAAAGAAAAACATAGCAAGCGGAAAATCTTGATGGAAGAGCTCCAGGACTATCTGCAGCGAGGCACCGCGCTTCTCGCCCAGACGGAAGAAGACCTTGGGCGGGATGACCCGCTTTTTATAGAAATTTTCAATATGATGCGGTCAGTGAACAGCTGTTGCCGGGAGCTTGAACAGTGTTTGCTGCGCGGCAATAAAATCGAGAGTTTTTAAGATCATAAGGTTTCTCGTTGGCTCGGAACAACTCCCCGCCGAGGCTTTTGCCAGGTTTTCCTCCTCTGTCAACGATGGCGGACTCCAAGCCATGATTGACATGCTCTTTCCCGCCGACAAGGAAAGCACCTTTAGTGCGGAGTTGCGGCGATTACCGGACCATGTCCGGGCCAACGCTGCCCCGATGCTGGCCAAGGCGAAAAACCTGCACACCGATTTCATCACCGCTTTCCGGGCAGGGTTGAAATAGACTTGCAAAAGATTCAGTAAAACGCTAGGTAATAGTCCGTAGTTTGTGTGGTTGAAGGCGCTCTTGGCCCTCTTGTTTTTGCACCACTTACTATTGGAGGGATAAATGATTTACCGGCGTTTGCTGTTGTTATCACTGCTTCTTCTTTTAGCCTGCTGCACCACGCATGTCTTGCCACCCGTGCAATTCGACGTCCCTAAAGAAAAAATTGATTATCTGAGTAAAGTCCAGCCGGTCTTGGTCAAACGGTGTGTGGTTTGTCACAGTTGTTACAATTCACCCTGCCAACTGAAACTCGAGGCCTTTGAGGGCCTGGAGCGTGGAGCCACCAAGAAGGCGGTGTACGACGCTGATCGACGGCAAACCATGGATCCGACGCGGCTGTTCATGGATGCCCATACCGAGCCTCAATGGCGGAATAAGGGATTTCACAGTGTGACCAGCAACACTGCCGGGTGTGGGCAGAATAATTCAATACTCATGCAGCTTCTCGAACAAAAAAGAACTCATCCGATTCTCAAAAACGACGAGGACTTTCAACCGGAAAAGGACGAATTGACCTGTGCCCAGTCGGAGGGCGAACTCGGCGATTATCTCATCAAACATCCCAACCGCGGCATGCCGTATGGGTTTCCACCGCTGAAAACTGAAGACTTTAATACAATAGCGGGATGGCTGGCGCAAGGCGGAGCAGGGCCGGAAGGGGAGGCGAAGTCTGATCTTATGAAAATTCCCCGCGAGGATCAGGAAAAGATCGATCAGTGGGAAAGCTTTTTTAATCAGACCGATGCCAAACACGCGATGACCGCAAGGTATCTTTATGAGCATCTCTTTCTCGCCCACATCAAGTTTTCCACGAAGTCCAATATTTTTTATGAATTGGTGCGCTCCCGCAGTCCGTCCAATGCCCCGGTCTCGGTAATCGCCACCACTCTTCCCTATGACGATCCTGGAGAAAAGTATGTTTATTACCGCTTCCGAAAAATCCATGCAACCATCGTCCATAAGACCCATATGGTCTTTGAACTCTCGGACCAGCAGTATCAGAGGTTCCAGGATTTGTTCATCACACCGGAGTGGCTGCTGCCGGAGGAACATGTCGGTTATGATCCGAAAATCAGTGCGAATCCATTCAAGGCCTTCGAGCAGATTCCGACCCGTTCGCGTTATCAGTTTCTCCTCGATAACATCCACTATATTATCATGACCTTCATTCGAGGGCCGGTATGCAAAGGACAGGTTGCCCTCAATGTTGTGCAGGATCATTTCTGGTTGGTATTTCTTGATCCGGAATATGACCTGAGTGTGCAGAATCCGGGGTTTTTGAAGACCTATGCAGACTTACTGGAAATGCCTCTGATGAAAGATGATTATTTTGGACTATTTCTGTCGACCATCAAGAAAGAGTATCGCAAAAAATCGACGGAATTTTCCAAGAAAAGACAGATATATTACGCTTCCCATTATCGCTATCGGGAACCGGGCGCAGAAGCAATCTGGCCAGGCACCCAACCCAAGACGGTTTACAGGTGTGCAAATAAGACAGAGGATAATGGCCGTGACTGGCGTGAGGGAAAGAGCAAGGACAGCCCGCTCCTCACCGTATTTCGACACTTTGACAGTGCTTCCGTTGAGGCCGGGCCAAAGGGCAATTTGCCCGACACCATCTGGGTGATGGATTATCCTTTGGTCGAGCGCATCTATTATTCACTGGTCGCCGGGTTTAACGTTTTCGGTCATAAGATGCATCAGGCCTCCATTCGCATCTATATGGATGAATTGCGTCAGGAGGCGGAGACAAATTTTATTGATTTCATGCCGAAAAATGGCCGCTATACAATGATGAAGCAGTGGTATGTGGGGATGGATCTGGAGCAGGTGAGTATCGATTACTCGATGTCGGATCTGGAGACCGGATTTGTCTTTACAACCGGTGAGCCGAAAAGGGAATTCGTTGAATACCTGGTGGAAAAACACTTTCGTCCGGAGTCGGAGATGCGCTTTGACCGGAATTATCTCCGGGCTGGGGAGGATTACCCCAAGTTGCTGAGCAGCTATTCGGGTATTGAGGAATATTACCAAGGATTCCGTGCTGTTTCGAAACCCGGAACGGCTTTCTTGGCCAAGGTTGCCGACCACAATGCCAACCTTGCTTATTTGCGCATTATAAAGGGTGCGCAGAAATCAGATAAGGACCTTTTTTTCTCGATGGTTGTCAACCGTTGGCATGATGATGTCACAACCCTTGCGGCAGAGGAAGAGGATTTACGTTTACGACCGGAATTAGACAGTGCGGCATTTATCGAAGGTTTCATCGGTTCCTATCCCAACTATTTTTTTGAGGTGCATGAAGGCGAGCTCCCGCAATTCTTCGATATGCTGCAAAACTATAATGGATCGGAAAAAAACCTGGTATTGCTCGACAAATTCGGAATAAATCGGGCGAATCCCGAGTTCTGGGAGAAATATGACGAGTTCCAAAAAGTATTCAACGAATCGGATCCGGTGCAGGCAGGGCTTTTTGACCTCAATCGTTATTACTACCGTGCCAGGGTTCAGCAATGATTTTGTTTTCGCAAAGCAGACTCAATGTCTGGTTGGGTCCCATATCCTTTCAGTTGTGGCCTTATGCAGGGTGTGGTGCTGCACTCATGCTTTCAGAATTGGCTCTCAGCTATAGCAGAAAACAGGAACCATTTGCTTATAATAGTAGCATTGCATTACCGTTTGCGGTCAATAACAGTGACTACGTTCTTTTTTTTGACGTCTGACCAAGGAATAGATATGGGTGTGCAGGTTGAGGTAAGCCAGTGGTTGGGGCAGGTGGCGGAAATTTTGCCGTTCGGGTATGCCTTTGGCGCCGGCATGGTGTCGGCGGTTAATCCCTGCGGTTTTGCTTTGCTGCCAGTCTACTTGACACTGTATCTGGGCGCCGATGATAGCCGATTTCGCAGCCGATCAATGGCTTTCAGGCTGTTCAAGGCCTTCTGGATAGCCTTGGTGGTGACATCCGGCTTTGCCCTGCTCTTTGGCGTCGTTGGGATTATCGTCTCGGCTGGGGGCACGTTTCTCATGGAGATAATGCCCTGGCTTGCCATCGTTGTCGGCATGGTTTTGTTGCTGCTTGGGTTCTGGATGCTTCTGGGCAAAAGTCTGTCGCTGCATTGTATGCTGCACTTTGCCGGTAAAATTGGCGATCCCAGGGAAATGTCGGTTCTCGGCTTCTTCCTTTTCGGTATGGCCTTCGGAGCCACCTCGCTTGGCTGTACCCTGCCGATATTCCTCTTGGTGGTCGGCAGTTCGGTGACAGCCGGAGACTTTTCCACAGGTATTTTCCAGTTTATCAGCTATATACTCGGAATGGGAGGGGTTATGCAAATCCTCACCCTTGGCATAGCCGTGGTGAAAGAAGGCGTTGTCGTCGGTGCTTTACGCCGTGTCATGCCCTATGTTGAGAAAGTTTCCGCTCTGATGCTGCTTGGTGCCGGAAGCTACATTATTTTCTACTGGTTGTCCAGTGGCCTGCTGCTGGGATAATTCATCTTTTTATTATTTTTACATTCCGACCGCTCCGTTTAGTAGGGTTTTTACGAGGCTTTCGGTTTCCCGGCGGGTGGCTCGATGAAAAAATATGCTGGGGTGCTGGCAGCGGCCGGGGCCTATATTCTCTGGGGGGTGCTGCCTCTTTACTGGAAACTTTTGTACGGGGTCCCGGCCTACGAAATTCTCAGCCACCGAATGGTATGGTCGCTCCTGTTGACCCTTGGAGTAATAGTCTTACTTGGTCGAAAGGATGCCTTTTTCCGAGCGGCTGCGGAGCGGAAAAACCTCATCACCTTTTCAACCACCGCGCTTCTCCTGGCAATAAATTGGTTACTGTTCATCTGGGCAGTCAATGCCGGGTTTATTGTCGAGGCGAGCCTCGGGTATTTTATCAACCCCTTGATCAACGTGTTGTTCGGCATGATTTTCTTTCGCGAGAGACTACGCGCCATGCAATGGGCGGCAATAGTTTTTGCAGTCCTTGGTGTTCTTTACCTGACTATCTACTATGGTCAATTTCCCTGGATCGCCATGGTGTTGGCGGTGACATTTGCAATTTATGGTCTCCTCCACAAAAGAAACCCTCTAGCCCCGCTTGATGGCCTGTGCCTGGAAACGGCCGTCTTCTTTGTCCCTTCCCTGGTTTTTCTCCTCGGTCTCGAATATGTGCAGGGCGGATCGTTTGGCCACATCGGTCTCCACGGCTCCATGCTTTTGACGGGGGCCGGCATTATTACCACCATACCCTTGCTGCTCTTTGGCTATGCCGCCCAAAAAATCCCCCTTTCTACCCTTGGCCTCCTGCAGTATCTCGCCCCTTCTATCAATCTTCTGCTCGGCGTGTTTGTTTATGGCGAAGATTTCAGTCGCCAAAGGATGGTGGGCTTTCTCTTGATCTGGGTGGGGGTTGCTCTCTATGTTGCGGAAAATATGCTGTGCCGCCTCAGAGTGCAAAGAAGCGCCTTGGCGGGTCGGGAGTAGCCTAAGGGGAAGAAAAGAAAGAAATTCAGATCTTATCAGCGTTGCAGTAGTTCTTCAATTGCCAGGTACAAGGGGACTATCTCAATCGGTTTGGACAGGATACTATTTTTTTACCATCCTTTGAGGAATAAGCAAGGGTGTTTTGGTTAAAAATTGGCAGCGTCGGTCACGGGCTTTTGCGCATTGACAGGGCGATCCGCTTTCGTTGCCGGTCAATTTTCATCACCCGGACCTCGACTTTTTGTCCGACCTTGACCACTTCGCCGGGGTCTTTGACAAAACGGTCGGCCAGTTGGCTGATATGGACGAGACCGTTTTCTTTGATACCGATATCGGCAAAAGCACCAAAATTGGTGACATTGGTGATTATTGCCGGCAGGCGCATGCCTTCATGCAGATCATCCATGCTGTGCAGTCCCGCAGCGAAGTGAAACTGTTCGAAGGCTTGTCGTGGATCCCGGCCGGGTTTGGCAAGTTCGGCGATGATATCGATGAGGGTCGGCTGGCCGACCGAGTCATCGATGTAGCGCTTGAGATCTATGTTTTGCCGAACCGCTTCGGTCTGCAGGAGGTCCTCCACCTTTACGCCTGCCTCTGCAGCCATTTTTTCCACCAGCGGGTAACGTTCCGGGTGCACGGCACTAGCATCGAGCACATTGCTGCCGTTATGGATGCGCAAAAATCCGGCGCATTGCTCGAAGGCTTTCGGGCCAAGTCGAGGAACTTTCAGAAGTCCTCGGCGGTTGGTAAAGGGGCCGTTGCTGTTTCTGTGGGCAATGATGTTTCCGGCCAGGGTAGGGCCGAGGCCGGAAACAAAGGTCAGGAGTTCGCGGCTGGCGGTGTTCAGTTCAACGCCGACACTGTTGACACAGCTCTCCACCACCTCTTGCAGACCTTTCTTCAGTTCACCTTGGTTGACGTCATGTTGGTATTGGCCGACGCCGATGGATTTCGGGTCAATCTTCACCAGCTCGGCCAGGGGATCTTGCAATCGTCTGCCGATGGAAATAGCTCCGCGTACGGTAATGTCGTAGTCGGGGAACTCCGAGCGGGCATTTTCCGAGGCGGAATAGATCGACGCCCCGTCTTCGTTCACCAGGGTTATGATGATGTGGGTGTCAAGGCCCAGCGCCCGGATGAATTCTTCGGTTTCTCTGCCGGCTGTGCCATTGCCGATTGCGATGGCCTCAATCCGGTGTTTTTTAACGAGCCCGGTAATGATTTCCCCAGCCTCAACAAATTTTCGGCCACCGTGCGTAGGAAAGATGGTGCTATTGTCGAGGAGTTTGCCCTGGCCGTCGAGACAGACAACCTTGGACCCGGTGCGATACCCGGGATCGAGGGCCAGCACCCGTTTCTGGCCGAGCGGCGCGGCTAGCAGCAGCTGGCGGAGATTATCGGCAAAAACCCTGATAGCCTCGCCGTCGGCTCGGGTTTTAAGATCCCCCGTCAATTCGTTTTCCAGGGAGGGGGCGAGAAGTCGCTGGTAGCAGTCGTCGAGGGCCTTGGCCACTTCCTCCCGCCACGGCCCTGCCTTGAGGTGCCTTTTCTTTAAAAGGCGCAGGGCAATTTCTTCCTGCGGGCGGATGGCGAGGCTGAGAATCTTTTCCTGGGCGCCGCGGAACATGGCGAGCAGCCGATGGCTCGGCACCTTGCCGACCGGTTCCCGCCAGTCGAAATAATCGGTATATTTTTCACCCTGAGCGGTATTTTTTTTCACTCCCTTCGATTCAATAGTTGCCTGATCATGGAACAGCCGGCGTAGTTCAGCCCTGGTCGGCAGATCTTCGCTTATGTCTTCGGCAAGGATGTCCCGTGCCCCGGCCAGGGCATCTTCGTCGCCGGCAACGCCTTTTTGCGGATCATGGAAGAGGTGTAGCTGCAGCGGTCGGGTGCCTTTTAGAAGCATTTCGGCAAGGGGTTCAAGTCCTCTTTCCCTGGCCATGAGGCCACGGGTTTTGCGCTTTGGCCGAAAGGGCAGGTAGATGTCCTCGAGTTCGGTAAGAGTCGCGGCCAGGTCGAGCTGCCTTTTAAGCGTTTCGTCGAGCAATCCGAGCTTGGTGAGGGTGTCGAAAATGGTTTGACGACGTTTGTCAACGTCGACCAGTTTCTGGTGGTCATCGCGAATAGCAGCGATAACCACTTCATCGAGTGATCCGGTAAGCTCCTTGCGGTAGCGGGCGATAAAAGGTACGGTGCCGCCATCACTCAAAAGGCCAAGGGTGTTACGGACATGTTGCTCCCGGAGATTGAGTTGTCCGGCTATCTGGTGGGCATACGCTGCTGGGTCGGTCATCTTTGTCGTGAATTGTTGAGGAAGAGAGGTGCTGTAAAATTTTGCTGGATACTATCCTGCTGGCCTGAAGAATGCAAGCGGTTGGTTGGAGTTAAAAACCGTTTGATATTCGGCCGCGGAGAAGATATGCTGAAGATTCGAATAAACGAGGTTTACAGACGACCATTCACCCAGGCAAAATGTATGGACGATAAGTTAGAAATTTTGACCAAGAACATCCCGAAGGCAATGTTGCAAGGCCTTACGCCTGAAGCCATTGAAGCCGTTCCTGCCCACTGTCTGCGAGGTGATAAAATCGCCTTGTATGCGTTTCCTTTTAAAATCGGCAGAGAGTCAAGGGTTGTCAGGGTTGACGGCAGGCTGGAAAGGATGGAGCGTGCTAAAAAGAACGGCAGCGCGCTCAGCAATGATCTTTATCTCATCGATCGTGGCCATCGCCTGAATATCTCCAGGGAGCATTTCGAGATTGTCAAAAACGAAGGAGGCTATGCCCTGATCGACCGGGGCAGCGCCTGCGGCACCAAGATTGAAGGGCGAAATGTCGGGGGCGATGATGCCGGCGGAGCAGCAGTGCTCCATGACGGTGATGTTATTGCTGTCGGTGCCGCCGGCACTCCGTATACCTTTCGGTTTATAACTTTCGACGAGTATTGTGTGGTGCAGAAAAGCGAGTGAGCGGAAGATAGGCCGGGAAAGCCAGAGGCTTGTTCTACCCAGTCTCTCATCCAGCGCCGGCGATGGCGGCGGCGACCAAAAGTGCCTGGCGGGTTGCCGCAACATTATGAACCCTGATTATCGAGATGTTTCTATCGGCGCAGAGAGCCGAAACAACGGCAGTCGCCAGATCCCTTGCCGCTTCCAGCGGAATTCCAGTAATCTCCCCGAGAAAGCGTTTGCGGCTGTGGCCGAGCAGTACCGGTAAGCCCAGTGACACCAACTCATTCAGGTGCTTGAGGATTGAGAGATTGTGTTGCAGGGTCTTACCGAAACCAATCCCGGGATCAATGATCAGCCGGTTGTGGTTGACACCATTTTTTGTCAGCCAAGCCACACGTTCGGTGAAGAAGTCGATAATTTCCTTGGTGACTTTGGTATAAGTGGGTTTCATCTGCATATCGGCAGGGGTTCCCTGCATGTGCATGATAATGACCGGCACACTGTTCTCCTGAACAAGTGCCAGCATTTCCGGATCCTTTCGCAGAGCTGAAATATCATTAATGATATCCGCTCCAGCTCTTAGTGCTTGGTCGGCAACGATCGCTTTCGTAGTGTCGATGGAAATCGGGATGCTGTGATTTTCGCGGATTGCTTGGATAACCGGGATGACCCTTCGCAATTCTTCTTCGGGGGCAACCGGTGCGGCGAAGGGGCGAGTGGACTCTCCCCCAATGTCAAGGATATCGGCACCGTCGCGGATCAATTGATCGGCTTGGGCAATGGCCGCTGCATGGGAGGAGAAGTTGCCGCCATCGGAGAAGGAATCGGGCGTCACATTAATGATGCCCATTATCTTCATTTGTCAGCCTGCCATTTCGGCTCTTCTGGCTTTTCCGGTTTATCAAGGGTCGGTTCTTTGGGGGTGCCGTCTTCGGCAGTTTTTACAGCAGGGGGTTCTGTCGTGGTTTTTTCCTCGGCAACAGGTGCAACGACCGTATCTTTTTTTGCTGCCGCCTGCTTTCTGCTGGCTTTCACTTTGGCAATTTGCGAGGTGTATTGGCCCGGACGGAACTCTTCAATAATTCGTTCGATATCGGTGAGGACGATGGTCTCTTTTTCCAGGAGTTCCTCGCTCATGCGCACCAGAATATCTTTGTTTTCGGTAAGCAGTGATTCCACCGTTGTCATGGCATTGTCAATGATCTTTTTCACTGCCACATCGATCAATCTCGCCGTATCCTCACTGAAATCGCGGTTGTGGCCGATCTCTCGACCTAGGAAGATCTGCTCTTCCTTTTTGCCATAGGTGAGGGCGCCGAGTTCTTCGCTCATCCCCCATTCACAGACCATTTTTCTCGCCAGCGCTGAGGCCCGCTCAATATCATTACCGGCCCCGGTGGTGATCTCATTAAAGACTATTTTTTCCGCCAGTCGTCCACCATAAAGGATGCAGATGGTGCTTTCCAGGAAGGTTTTGGAGTGGGTGTATTTATCGTCGGTCGGCAGTTGCATGGTGAGGCCAAGAGCGCGTCCGCGTGGAATAATCGTTACCTTGTGGATGGGATCGGTGTCGGCCAAAAGCCATGCCACCAGGGCGTGGCCTGCCTCGTGGTAAGCGGTAATGGCTTTTTCCTTTTCGCTGATAATCATCGAGCGCCTCTCCGCTCCCATCATGATCTTGTCCTTGGCTTTGTCGAGCAGTTCAGGGCTGATCTCCTTTGCGCCGGTGCGAGCTGCCATGAGGGCGGCCTCATTCACCAGGTTTTCAAGGTCGGCACCGGAAAATCCCGGGGTGCCGCGGGCGAGGATTTCCAGGTCTACATCGGCGGCCATTTTGGTCTTTTTGGCATAGATCTGCAGGATTTTCTGACGTCCGCCAACGTCCGGAACCGGCACAACAACCTGACGATCGAACCGTCCTGGTCGCAGGAGGGCCGGATCGAGAACGTCGGGACGGTTTGTAGCGGCAACGATAATGACACCGTCATTGCTTTCAAAGCCGTCCATTTCAACAAGCAACTGGTTGAGTGTCTGTTCTCGTTCATCGTGGCCGCCGCCGAGACCGGCACCGCGATGCCTGCCAACGGCGTCGATTTCGTCGATGAAGATAATACAGGGCGCATTTTTTTTCCCCTGGGCGAACATATCACGAACCCGGGAAGCGCCGACGCCGACAAACATCTCAACAAACTCTGAGCCGGAAATGCTGAAAAACGGCACATCCGCTTCTCCGGCGATGGCCTTGGCCAAGAGGGTTTTGCCCGTGCCCGGGGCACCAGCCAGGAGAACACCTGTTGGAATGCGTCCGCCAAGCGCCGTGAATTTTCCTGGGTCTTTCAGGAAATCAACAATCTCCTCAAGTTCTTCTTTCGCTTCATCTATGCCTGCCACATCGGCGAAGGTGACTTTATTATTGCTCTGTTCGGTGAGTCTTGCCCTGTTTTTGCCGAACGACAGGGCTCCACCCTTGCCGCCGCCCTGCATCTGCCGCATGAAAAAGACCCAGACACCTATCAGCAGCAGCATGGGGAACCAGGAGACAAAAATGGTCATCATAAAGGAATCTTTCTGCACTTCCTTGACGTTGATATCGACTCCGCTTTTTCGAAGAATAGGCACAAGCTCAGTATCGGCCATTGGATAGATGGTCTGAAACGGTTTGCCGTCTTGCAGGGTGCCGGAAAGCACGTCACCACTTATGGTTACCCGGGTGATTGCCTTGCTTTCAATGCTGGTCATGAACTCGCTGTAGGTGAGCAAGGTCTGATTGGTTTGCGGCTTATTAAAAAGATTGAAAAGAAGGATCATGGTCAAGCCAATCACCAACCACATGCTCAGGTTTTTATAAAAAGTATTCAACGAAGTCTCCGGTAATTCCTGGTTATCTATATTACTTCTTATTATCTTGGCTGGCTGCGCAGCATGAACTGCTTCCCCGCAACCTGTTCACGAACTTAAGGTAAATCGAAAAAATCGAATGTCGAGCAATAAGTGCATTATTCTTAGCCTATTCTCTGGGTCGTGTGAAATACTGAACCGGTTGAACCCCAGGTTGTTTCTTTTGCATTTCCCGCATGCCCTTAACCAACGCTGCGGCCCCGCTGGCGGTTGTATTATAGGGGATGTGATAATCAAGGGCGGCCCGTCGTATGCTGTAAGAATCCTCGGTGGTTCTCTTACCGAGTGACGTGTTGACGATCCAGGAGATTTCACCGTCACGTATTTTGTCGAGGATGTGCGGTCGACCCTGGGAAATTTTATTGACCAGCAGACAAG
>JAABQY010000007.1 GCA_011391225.1 Desulfobulbaceae bacterium
GAAGCTTTCACCCGCCTCAGGATAGGTGCAGGTTTCTCCCTGATAGTTTTCAAAACGGAGTTCCTTGCCTTTTTGTAAAATATAGTGCGGTGTCAGGGGAATTTTACCTTTGCCGCCAGGGGCATCAAGAGCAAAAGTGGGGATGGCCATACCGGAGATATGGCCATACAACCGGCGCATAATAGCTATCCCGGTTTTGGTTGGGGTACGGAAATGATTGGTACCTCGGGTAAGATCGGCCTGAAAGAGATAATAGGGTTTGACCCGGATGCGAAGGAGGGCGAGCATCAACTCCTTGATGGTTTGTGCATTGTCATTCACCCCTTTCAAGAGAACGGTTTGACAACCGAGCGGAATCCCGGCATCTGCAAGCAGAGTGCAGGCAAGAGAAGATTCTTTGGTGATTTCTGTGGGGTGGTTGAAGTGCGTGTTGATGTAAAGTGGGTGGTGCGCTTTCAGGATCGTGATGAGACGATGGGTAATTCGCATGGGTAAAACCGAAGGTACCCGGGTGCCGATGCGAATAACCTGTATGGAAGGGATTGCCCGCAACCGACTGAGGATTTCGCCAATCTCCTCATCAGGCAGGAGCAGGGGATCTCCCCCGGAAAGCAGGACTTCACGCACCTCCGGATGATTTTTTAGATACTCGTAACCGGCGGAAAGTGTCGTATTGTCAATACGCATCCTGGTGGTGCCGACTTTTCTTTTTCTTGTGCAGAACCGGCAGTACATGGCACACTGGTTGGATACGAGAAAGAGTATTCGATCCGGATACTTGTGCACGATGTTTGGCACCGGACTAAGGTTTTCTTCCCCCAAGGGATCAGCTATACAGACTGTATCCTGTATTTCCGCAATATCGGGAACCGCCTGTTTCCAGATCGGGTCGCCGGGATATTGTATCAATTTTGCAAAATAGGGATTTATTCGCATGGGAAAGTTTGTTATTACTTGCCCTAATGCGTTATCATCACACTCCAATTGGCTTTTAAGGCCTTCTAGTGTGGTTATGCTATTTTGCAATATGAGTTGCCAGGTTTCCATGGCCGGGCATTATGCGGCAAAGTATGATACTTGTCAATCGTACAATTTATTGAGGTAACATGGAGGGGGTTGAGAATGGCGGCAAATCTTTACAGGTTTAAGTATGATGAATACGGCAACACCAGGGAAATTATTGTTTATGCCAGTGGTGCGTCGGCCCGATCTTGCAGCTATATAAATAAAGGGACGGCGTTCAGCCAGGAGGAGAGAAAGCTCTTAAGTCTTGAAGCAACCCTTCCCCCCGGGGTTCGAAATCTTGAAGGTCAAGTGCAAAGCTCCCGGCTGAAGGTCGATGAAAAATCTGATGATATTGAGAAATTCATCTTTATCCGCTCGATGTTTGACAGAAATGTCACCCTGGCCCACGCCCTGATAAAAAGTGATATTGAAAACTACATAAAAATAATCTACACCCCGACCATCGGCATGGCGGTGCAGAAATACTCATCGATGTTCCGCCAGGCCAACGGTCTGCATTTTTATCCTGGAAATATTGACAGGGCTGAGGATATCCTGCGAAGATTTGCCCACCGTGATATCCGGGTTGCCGTCGTAACAGATAACCAGGGCGTGCTTGGAATCGGTGATCAGGGCGCCGGCGGCATCGCGGTTTGTCTTGGTAAATTAATGCTCTACACCCAGGGTGCAGGAATTGCCCCCTGGCATTGTCTGCCGATCTCACTCGATGTCGGCACCAATAATGAAAAACTCCTCTCCGATAGTCAGTATCTCGGCTGGCGTAACCGGAGGCTTGAAGGGGAAACATACCTCTCCTTTATCGGCAGGTTTGTCCGGGCATTTCGTAATGTGTTTCCTAACGCTCTCTGTCAATGGGAAGATTTTTCTCAACACAACGCTTTCAGTATTCGAGACGCCTTTGTCGATGAGGTCATATCTTTCAACGATGATATTCAGGGGACAGGTGCTGTGGCGCTGGCAGCGATTCTTACGGCAATGAAGGTAAAAAACGAAAAACTCACCTCTCAGCGCTTTCTCATTAATGGAGCAGGGGCCGGAGGAGTGGGTATAGGTGAACAAATCCGTAATGCTCTTGTCGCCGAAGGCGTATCCGAGAAGCAGGCTCTTGACTGTATCTTTATGATCGACTCTAAGGGCCTGGTTATCAATCATCGCGATATATCGGTTTATAAGCGGAAATTTGCCAAAGATAAGAAAAAATATCCCTGGCTTAGTGCATCAACCCAAACAAATATCCCGGAAATTATACGCCAGGCCGGTATTACTGTTTTAATTGGGACTACTGGTCAGGATTTCTTTTTTCGCATTGAAGCAGTCGATGCTCTCAAACACAACACGCCTCGTCCGCTGATTCTTCCACTATTCCAACATATTTCCACTCCCGAAGTGTTTTGCCAGAATATCCGCAAATGGAATGAGGAAGGGGTTATGGTCGCCACCAGTAATCCCTGTGCGGCTATGGATGCGCTTGAAGATTCGTTTTTCATCAGCCAGTGCAATAACGCCCTGGTTTTCCCCGGCCTGGGGCTGGGAGTTCTCGTTTCAGGTGCCCGGGAGGTGCTGCCGGAGTTTTTCACCGCTGCCGCATACGCGATTTCTGAAATGATGACTCCGGAAGATCTTGCCCATGGTCGATTGATGCCGCCGATCAATATGATTCGTCAGGTTGGCAAAAAGGTGGCCCTGGCAGTGGCTATGACTGCAGTCAAACATGGGGTCAGCCGGCCATGCGTCTATTCAGACTTTCAACATGACAACGACGAGGCGCGAATGAAGAAATTGATTGATCGAATCAGATGGAAACCTGAGTATCTGCCACTTGTTGCCATGTGAGAAAACTGTGGCCTCCAGCGCACAAATGCTGGAGGCCCTATACTGTAAGTTTTAATACCTCCCTTTATTCTTTTCCCTTGTCGATGGCCGGACTTTTGCGACAATAGACTAACTCAATTCGATAATGAAAAAACCATGAGTCAACTTTTTGATCTTTACAGGAAAGTCGGTAATACAGCTTTCAGCAAAAAAATATGTGAAATTGCGCCCTACTTTGCGACAATTGAACCCCAGTTCATTGAACTTAAGCCCAGCTACTGTGAAGTCACCATGCCGAATACAGTCAAGGTCCACAATCATTTGGGCACGGTGCATGCCATTGCCATGTGCAATCTTGCCGAGATTACGGCGGGACTGATGACCGATGTCTCTATTTCCGAGACCTGCAGGTGGATACCTGTTGGCATGAGTGTCAGATATCTTGCCAAAGCGAAAAGTGACCTACGTGGCATTGCTGATGGACGTGGCATCGACTGGACAAATCCTGGTGACAAGAATATTCCAGTCAGCATCACTGATAAAGATGGGCTGGAGGTCTGCTCGGCATCGGTAATTGTAAAAGTCAGCTTTTAAAATAAATAAATTTACAGACCCTTCGCACTTCAGTATTCAACATCTGGTGATGAAAGTTTAATTTTACTGTTCCAGTAAAATTCTGATAGCATTTTACATACAGCACCAGACATTCTTTTCCCTTTGCAAAGAACCTTTTTTACGTTCACAGCCTTAACAGGAGGCAATCAATGAAAAAGCCAGTGTCAATTTTGCTTATTCTGTGTCTTTCTATGCTTTCAACGGCAAGTTTTGCTGCTGCAGGCCCCAGACACATAAACCATGGCTACCGTAATTATCACGGTGGTTACCACCATTCCTATAATTATCGTCCTTATCACCATTCATACCATACCGACAGTTACTTACCCCTCCTCGGTGTCGGTCTCTTGGCGGGCGCGGTGGTCGGTTCAATGATATATGAACCACCCAGGCGCCAGACGATAGTGTACAGCCCACCTCCAACGGTAGTCCTCCAATCCGCACCAATGGTCGTTAGCAGTCGCGTGGCCTCTGCTACACCTCAATCCGAGGTTATTTTGAGGCAAGTAAAAATAACCGAACGTATTGTCAATGTCCGCTCGGGACCGGGCCTTGATTCCACCATTATTGGCCAAGCTTTGGCAGGTCAAACCCTTGATGTTATTGGCGCAGCTCCGGAATGGTTATATGTCAGAACAGAAACTGGCCAGCGCGGTTGGGTTATGTCCCAATATACGGCTGAGTCTGCAGGACCGGTCGGATAATGATGATTCCGTACGAAAAAACCTAAGCGCAGAAATGACGGTTGGCATTTATTTTGAGTGTGAGGAAAACAATGAGAATATTTTCATGGTTAAGTTGGAATCTTTTATGAATTTCCTGATTGCAGGCACTCTCCATTTTACAGGACCGCTTCAGGTGTAATAACAGGCAAGGGATCTGCCGCTGCACCATTGTCAATGCCGCAGCAGTATTGGTGGTACCGAGTTGGGGTCCAGAAGGGCATTGATCATTTTGTCCGGATCAAAGAAGCCGACCAGAAGTGTTCGGTTTTCGGCGAGGACAGGCACAGCCTTTTCAGCAATGCGTCCAGCCGCATCATAAAAACCATATTCTCGCTTGATATATACCCCGGCGGCGCGGACCAGTGCCTGAAGGGTGAGTTTCATCGCCCCTTCCGCCGTATACCAGGCGTGTTCCAGCACCTCGTGCACCTCAAAAAACAGGCCGAGATCCCAGAGTATCAAGCCGCGGTGAATCGGGTCGTTGATGACGGTCGAGATGGCTGCAAGCGCCACCTGGTATTTGCAGTACCGATCGTCGAGGTATGTTCGGTAGCATTCGGCAAGCGGCTGTTGCCGATATTTTTCCATGGTATCCTCCAGTTTATCTGCATTGCCGGTTTCTACGGCAACCGCCAAACCTTCCGACAATTCGTTGCGGATATCTCGACTCAATCGGTCTTCAAAGGGGTTGAACGGGTATTCGCTCATGGGACTTCCTTATCTCTATGCTAAGAATGATTAAAATTGGGCGGGTTTATTGTGTTCATCCTTTTTAATAACAAAATAGAGCACCGGTACTGCCATGCGGCTAATTAAAAGCGAGGCGATTTCGCCAAACATAAGGGAAATGGCCAGACCCTGAAAAATAGGGTCGGCAAGGATAACAGAGGCACCGATAACGACTGCTAAAGCTGTAAGCAGCATGGGCCTGAAGCGAATGGCTCCGGCATCAACAACCGCCTTCGCGAGTGGTTGGCCCTCGCCGATGCGCTGCTCGATAAAGTCGACAAGGATGATTGAGTTGCGCACGACTATGCCCGCTCCGGCCATGAAACCGATCATCGAGGTGGCGGTGAAAAAGGCCCCGAAGCCCCAATGAGCAGGCAGTATACCGATAAGCGAGAAGGGAATGGCGGCCATGACCACCAGCGGGGTGATATAGTTCCTAAACCAGCCGACCATGAGCATATAGATCAGCACCATGACCACGCAAAAGGCGAGACCTAAGTCACGGAAGACCTCGAGGGTGATGTGCCACTCGCCGTCCCATTTCATCGAAGGTTCATTTTCCGAAAACGGTTGGTTAAGATTATAGATTTCCACATGTTGCTGGTTGCCGCCGAACTCGCGGCCATCGAGAGCGGCGAGTTTTGTATTCATCTCGAAAATGGCATACACCGGGCTCTCCACCACATCGGCGACGTCGCCGGTAACATAGATGACCGGCTTGAGATTCTTGCGGTAGATGGGTTGCTCGACCTGCTGTTCAGAAACGACCACCAGTTCGCGCAAGGGCACCAGAGGTGCAGCGGGATTGATATCAGAGCGTAAAGAAATATTCAGTATTGATTCGACCCTCGCCCGGTATTCAGGCGGTAGCATAAGAACAATGTTGACACTTTCTTTATCGGTGGGCTGGTGATAAAGATCAAGCGAATATCCCTTTACGGCGATTTCAATGGCCCGAGTTATCTGTTTTTCGGAGATGCCGTTGAGTGCCGCCTTCTCTTTATCGACAGTGAAGACCTGGCGCTTGCGCTCCGCTTCCTGGAACCAATCAACATCAACAACACCCGTTGATCCGCTGAGAATCTCTTTGACTTTTGTTGCCAGCTTCACCCGCGTAGCGTCGGTAGGTCCATAGATCTCGGCGACCAGGGTTTGTAATACCGGTGGGCCGGGCGGTACCTCGGCTACGGCGACGTTTGCCCCATATTTTGCGGCAATTTTTGCAAGTGGAGGCCGAATCCTTGTGGCGATATCATGACTCTGCAGGGCACGGGCGTTTTTGGGCTGGAGGTTCACCTGTATATCGGCGACGGTCGGGCCACTGCGCATAAAATAGTGACGGACCAGGCCGTTGAAATTATAGGGCGAGGCGGTGCCGACATAGATTTGGTAATCGGTGACAGCCGGATCTTCTCCGACGACACCAGCCATTTCCATGGCTACTTGAGCGGTTTGCTCAAGGGTCGAACCTTCCGGCATGTTCAGGATTACCTGAAATTCGCTTTTATTATCAAAGGGCAGCATCTTCACCTTAACCAAGCCCAGGTAGACCATGGAACATGCCCCCAGCAACATGATAGTGATGACGGAGAAAAACAGTATCCGCCAGTTGGCGTGGGCTAGGAGCGGATCCATGATTTTATGGTAGATGCGGGTGAACCAGTCATCGGGGCCTGTATCTTCGTCGCCGTGGTTGTCGCCAGAGGATGATCTTTTCAGGATATGCACCGCCGCCCAAGGGGTGACGGTAAAGGCGATGATCAAGGAAAAAACCATCGCAGCCGAAGAACCAATTGGGATGGGGCGCATATAAGGGCCCATCAGGCCGCCGACAAAGGCCATCGGCAGGATTGCGGCAATTACCGCCCAGGTCGCGAGAATAGTCGGGTTGCCGACTTCGCCGACCGCCTCGATAGCCACCTGTGTTTTGGGTCGTCCGCTGTTCCTCGTTAGCCGCAGGTGGCGGACGATATTTTCAACGACGACGATGGCATCATCAACCAAAATACCGATAGAGAATATTAAGGCAAAGAGGGTGATGCGATTCAGGGTGTAGCCGTAGAGATAAAAAATGAGCAGGGTGAGTGCCAGGGTTGAGGGAATAGCCAGCATGACGACAATCGATTCCCGCCAGCCGAGAAAAAAAAGGATGAGCAAAGCGACGCCAAAGACAGCTATGGCCATGTGCAGCAGCAGTTCGTTTGACTTGTCCAAGGCGGTTGCGCCGTAGTTGCGTGTGACACTCACCAGAAGATCGGCAGGAATGAGGTTGCCTTTCAAGTTGTCGACTTTCTTCAAGACATCGCCAACCACTGATACCGCATTGGCCCCGGGCCGTTTGGCGATCGATATAGTCACGGCCGCCTCCGGAGAGTTGGCGGTGTTGTCGCTGTGGAGCACGTAGTCTGCCGGTTCGGTGGGGCCGTCGATGACCTCGGCTACTTCGTTGAGATACACCGGCTTGCCTCCATACACCCCGACGACAATGCCGCCGATCTCCTCGGCGCTCTGTAGAAATGTTCCGGTTTGCAGTTGCACCTCGCGGTTCTGAGACTTAAGGCTGCCGGAGTGTGATTGGCTGTTGACTGCCTGGATCTTCGGGGCCAGATCTCCGACAGTCAGGTTGCGCGAAGCGAGTAGCAGGGGATCGAAACGGATCGTCAATTGTCTTTTGTTGCCGCCGATAAGCTTGGTTTCGGCTACCTCGTTGATATTTTTGATGGCGTCATCAATCTGGGCAGCCAATCGCCGCAGGGTATAGTGGTCATAGCCCTTGCCGTGCAAGGTCAAGGCTAAGACCGGCACATCGTCGATGGTGTGCGGTTTAATCAACGGCATTTGTACCGAATGAGGAATGCGGTCGAAATTGGTGGCAAGCTTCTGGTTAAGCTGGACGATTGAGGTCTCGAGATTCTCTCCGACATAAAACCGCACCACCAGGAGGCTTTGTCCGGGCATGGAGGTGGAGTAAATATATTCGACCCCCGGCAGTTCGTAGAGCAGTTTTTCCATAGGGATAGACAGCCGCTCCTCGACCTCCTTCGGCGTCGCGCCGGGCATGGTGACAATCACGTCGATCATCGGCACCTTGATCTGTGGCTCTTCTTCCCTAGGCAACAGAATTATCGCAAGAAAGCCGAGAAGCAGAGAAGCGATGATACCGAGAGGAGTTAACTTGGAGCTGACGAAGGCCTGAGCCAGACGGCCGGCGAAACCAGTGGGGTGGGGTGATGGCGTATGCATGGTTGGGAATTGCCCTGTTGAGAGAAAGGGGTGAGCCGTGAAGGCGAGAGGTTTATTGCACAGTAACGGGTTGGCCATCTTGCAGTTTGCTATTGCCGGCGATCACCACCTCTTCTCCTTCGGCAAGACCACTGAGGATCTCCAAGTATTCATCGCTTCGGGCGCCGGTTCGGACCAGGCGCAATTTGGCCTTACCGTTTTCGACAACGAAGACTCGTTCCATCTGTCCGTAGGGGACAACTGCGCTTTCTGGAACTGTCAAGGTTTCCTCCTTCGCCATTGCCAGAGTGATCCGGGCAAACTGACCGGAGCGAAGCAGTGGATTATTCGGTATTCGCAGCTTGATCGGTGAGGTACGCGAGGATGGATCGGCAACCGGGGACACTTCCGCAACTGTGCCTTCAATGCCGAGGTTGACGGAGGGAATAAAGATTTTGAGTTTGTCCCCCTTGGTGATTTTTAGGATCATTGCCTCGGGGATATCGGTGAGCACCTGGAGTTTATTCTCTTCTTCGATATGCAGGAGGGGTTTGCCGGGGGTGGCGAGGTCGCCGACATTAGCGAGTTTGCGGGTGATTATTCCGGTAAATGGAGCAGTAATCTTTGTGAAGTCAAGCATGGTCTGGGTGGTCCGATGCGCCGCTTCGGCTATCCGCAGGCTATCCTCAAAGGACTTAACGGTTTCCGGGGTGGCGGCATTTTTCTTTAAGAGGTTTTCTTCCCGTGCCAGATTGCGTCTGGCTTGTTCAAGCTGGGCCTTGGCTTGTTGCACTTGGGCGGATATCTCTCCGGCGCTCAGTTCGGCGAGGAGTTCGCCATGTTTCACCTTTGAACCGAGGTCAACCGGCAGGGCAATGACATTGCCGGTGATTTTCGCCGATATCACCGCCTGTTCAACTGCCTGGACGGTACCAACCACCTCTGCCTGATTACTGGCTATGCGATTGACCACCTTGCCAACGGTAACCGGGGTCGAGGTTAATTGCCGGATTTTTTTTCCATTGCCTAGCCCCTCTTTCTCACAGCCGAGAAGAAGCACGAGGGCAGCAATATTGATGATGGTAACGAGTTGTCTGACCTTCATGGCAAATCTCCTTGTCCTTTTCGTTAATTGTCGGAAAACTGCGCCAATCCGGTTGACCGTCGGAGGTTGGCGATGGCCACCTGATATCCTGCCTTGGCCGTCAGTTGTCTTGCTTTGGCATCGGTTAAGCGCATTTCCAGCTCAATCAGTTCGGATGCGAGTATCACACCCTCCTTGAACCTGGCCCGACCAAGTCTGCCAACCTCTTCGGCAACGTCAACCATCTTGTCGGTGACACTTAAACGCTCTTCGGCCTGCTTGTAGTCAAGCAGTGCCTGCTGTACCTCGAGGTTAAGGGCCAGTTCGGTTTTCAGTTTCAGACCCTGGATTTCCTGAAGTTTCAATCGGGCCATGGCTATTTGCGAGGCGGCCTTTTGGCCGTCAAAGAGTGCGTAGTTCATCCTTATTCCGGCCATCCAAGAGTCGCCCGACTCTTCCTCAATAAAGCCGCTATCAACCTGGTAACCGGCAATGACGTCAAGGGTTGGTTTCTTGCTGCCTTCAGCTTTTCGCAGTTCAGCTTCAGCAGCTTGAGACATCGACGCAACTTTTTGTAATTCGTGACGTTTTTTGAAGTCGATGTTGTCCGGCAGCTTCTGTGCACTGCCGCTTGCGGGGTCAATTTGTACGTTTCCTTGTTGCAAGCCTAAGAGATTGAGGAAACTGCGTTTGCCAAGCTCAAGGGCGTGTCGGCTCTGGATGAGATTTTCAATGGCACGGGCTTGCTGCAATTCGAGGTTGAGCAGGTCCTGGCGAAGAAGGCTGCCCGATTCATATCTCGCCCGGCCGACGTCAAGGGCGGTGGTTATTGCCGACAATTCCTCGTTACGGACATCCACCATTTTTTCCGCCTGGATGATGGCATGGAAAGTCTTAACAACTTCGAAGCCAAGCAGTTGATGGACGGCGACAAGATCAGTCTGTGAGGCATCGACGCGGGCGGCCGAAGCTTCAACTTCGGCACGGTCTTGGCCACCGTTATAGATGCGATACTGAACCATGGCCCGCAGTTGCAGATTATCGGTTCGGCCCGGATCGTTGAAATTGATGGAATTGCTAAAAGCACCCTGGTTGAGAATATTGCCAAAGGAATACATTGGCGTATTGGTTTGGCCATATTCGGCGGTGACATTGATGAGTGGATAGTCGGTCACATGGGCCATCATCGCGGCTGCTTGTGCTTCTTCGATACGCTTTCCGGCGATGGTGCTGTCGGGGTTGCCGGCAATGGCGAAAGCCACGGCTTGTTCTGCCGTCCAGATTTTCGGGATTTCCTGGGCCGCCTCGATGGTAGGGGGCGCAGCCATGAGTTGGGCAAGGTAAACAAAGAGTATGATACCTGCAACAGGTAAAAGTGATTGCATTAGAACCTCTAAGTGGTGTAAAGATAAAGCAATTTTTAACTAAAGTATTTAATTATATGGTTAAAAAGAATAACTCCTCCACCTTTTCTTGTCAAAGGATAATGTCACTCAAGGGGAAATCGCTTGCCAGTTTTTGCAGGAGGCTCTCGAGTTTTTTGATGTCAACTGGTTTAGCGAGGTAACCGGTCATGCCGGCCTCAAGACATCGTTCCTTATCCCCGGCCATGGCACAGGCGGTAAGGGCGATTATCGGTATGTTGTTGATGTGGAAAAATTCTTTTGCGGTTCGGATCCTTTTTGTTGTTTCAAGACCATCAATTTCGGGCATTTGAACGTCCATGAGAACAATGTCGAAATGATTCGAGACAAGAAGATCAAGGGCGATAAAGCCATTTTCAGCAATGGTCGTGCGGTGTCCGAGTTTGTTGAGAATGGCCTGGAGAATCTGTTGATTGATTTTCTCATCTTCCACCACCAGGTTATAAAGAACTTGGCGAATGCGCATGTGGTCGGCAATAAGGACTTCCGGCACCTCCGGGGCGACACAGTAATGAAGGTTGACCTTGCGTGGGTTGGTGTCTGTTTTAAAAGAGGCCATGAGGGTTTTTATCATGTCTCTGACACTGAACTCCTCCGGTGTTATCTGCAGTTTTCCGGCTTCGATTTTCGAATAGTCAAGAATATCGTTGATAATGGTCAGCAGGTTTTTCCCGGATTCCATGGCCGTTTTGACGTAGTCGTGTTGTTCATCATCAAGACCAGTCATTTTCAGGAGTTGCAACATGCCCAGGACACCGTTCATCGGGGTTCTGACCTCGTGACTCATGTTGGCAAGAAACTTCGATTTTGTTCTGCTGGCGGCAAAGGCTAGTTCCTTGGCCGCTTCGAGTTCAAGGATGATCTTTTTTCTACCGGTTATATCGCGAGCGATAGCCATGTAGAGTTCTTCTCTTGTATAGCCAAGACGTTTGCAGGCGACGTTGTTGGCATGGTCAAGGAAAGGGGTTATTCCAGAGCGGAAAAAGGTTTCCTGCTTGCGGCTAACGGAGGTGCTCAAGACCCGGTGCCGGGAATCTCCTGCAAAGTACCCTGATGTCTTCCGCAGTTTGTTGCAGGAGGAGATCGTTCTCGGGATCGCCTATAATTTTCTCTATGAAGTCGCTGACAAGAAGCATTTCTTGCTCCTTGAAACCTCTTGAAGTTAGGGCCGGAGTGCCAAGACGGATGCCGCTCGGGTCGAAAGGCTTTCGTTTGTCGAAGGGGATGGCGTTGTAATTAACAACTATGCCGGCTTTATCTAGAGCCTTGGCGGCCTTTTTCCCGGAGATATTTTTATTGCTGAGATCGACCAGCATCAGGTGGTTGTCGGTACCGTTGGTGATGAGGGTGAAGCTCTTGGTCATGAGACTTTGGGCTAGGGTTTTGGCGTTTTTGATTATCTGCCGGGTATATTCCTTGAAGGTTTCTGAGGTAGCTTCCTTCAGAGCCACAGCAATTGCTGCCGTGGTGTTGTCGTGTGGTCCGCCTTGAATGCCGGGAAAGACGGCCTTGTCGATGGCCTGGGCGTGTTTGGCTTTGCAAAGAATCATGGCTCCGCGTGGCCCTCTGAGGGATTTATGGGTGGTGGTGGTTACCACGTCGGCAAAAGGTACGGGGGAAGGATGAACGCCACCGGCGACAAGACCGGCGAAGTGTGCCATATCAACCATGAGCAGGGCGCCCACCTCATCGGCGATGGCTCTGAATCTGGCAAAATCAAGAATTCTCGGGTAGGCCGAGTGACCGGCGATAAGGATTTTTGGTCGCACTGCTAAGGCTTTTTCAAGGATGGCATCATAATTGATCAATCCAGTCGTTGCGTCAAGTTCGTAGGATTGGGCGTCAAAATAGCGACCGGAAATGGACACTTGGGCACCGTGGGTGAGATGTCCGCCATGGGGCAGAGCCATCCCGAGAATCGTGTCCCCGGGGTTGAGGAATGCCAGATATGTGGCGATGTTGGCGGGTGAGCCTGAGTATGGCTGGACATTGACATGCTCCGCTCCGAACAGGTCCTTGGCGCGCTGGATCGCCAGTTGTTCTACCTGATCGATGATCTGCTGCCCTTCATAATATCTTTTTCCGGCGTAGCCTTCGGAATATTTATTGGTAAGGACGGACCCCGTGGTCTCAAGAACTGCCCGTGAGACATAATTCTCGGAAGCAATCATGCGAATTTTGTCGGACTGGCGCCTTTCTTCCTGTTTTACCAAGGCATAAATTTCCGGATCGAGGTCTTTGACACTTTCCATTTTTTCTCCTAGTTGCTCATATATAGTCAGGCGTAGCCTGCTCTTAACGCGATCAATGAGGCAACAACTATAATAAAAACCCTCGGGGATGAACAGAAGAAAGTGAAAAGGAAACGAAAAGGGCTTGCATAGGTCATTATCAGGGAAGGAGCGAAGCGCAGAGACTGCAGTGACCTTAAGAAAGTTCAGGGAAATCGGTAAAAATCGCCGTGGCACCCATGGAAAAGAGTTCCTTTTGTCGTTTTTTGTCGTTCACCGTATAGACATTGACACCGATGCCGGAAGCCCGCAGCCGTCTGATGAGTTGGCCATCGACAATCCTCTCTGAAGGGTGGTAAGCAGCGGCCCCAAGAGCGCGAATATACTCTATGAGATCGGGGGGGTGGAAGTAGTCTTGCAATACGCCAAGCGAGATTTTTGGGGCAAACGATTGAGCAATTACCAGATAGTCGTGGTTGAAGGAAGATATCAAAACCCTCTCGGCAGACCCGGTCTTTTTCACGACCTCCACAACAGTTTCGGTGACATGTTTATGCTGTTGTTTCCCCTTATGATCCTTGATTTCGACATTTATCGGGAGTTTTCGCAAGGCTGGGTGCAGGAGAACTTCCTCCAAGGTCATGATAGTCTGGCGATAATTCTGAGGGTTTTTTTCGGGGGAGACATTTTTGTCGGCAATAGTGAGGAAGGGATCGGCGGCGAGAAACCACGAACCGACGTCGAGTGTTTTGAGTTGGAGGAGCGTCCAATCGCTGACGTTCAAGGACTTTATGCCCATCTGTTTATGCATGGTTTTGGCATTGCTGGTTTTTTCAAGAGTGGGGTCATGAATGACAACGGGCACAGAATCCTTGCTCATTTGAATATCCAGTTCGATGAAATGGCAGTGACCGATGCTGGCGTGGAAGGCTGAAAAGGTGTTTTCCGGATATTTCGCCCGATAGCCTCTGTGGGCGGCAACCAGTTCGGTTGATTTGAAGTTGTCAAAAAATGTCATAACATCATTATGGTAGTATCGGCACTGTGTTGAACTGTGCGAAAAAGAATTTTTTTTGGCGACAATTGTCCATTGCTTTGCTCGGTTCCACCCTAGTCGATGGTTAATTCGCTGGTCACAGCCCTGATGCGCATGGCGGCATGTGACTTATATTGGAAACTTCAATTTTAAAGCTCCACTCGCCATTTTTCATGCCATATTTACTTTACCGGGGCCAAGAAAAGCTGCGACGTATCTTGAATATCACTTTATTGATGCTATATTATAAGCCTGAAAATGAGAAGAGTAGATAAAACCGACTGTTGTCATGATTTATTTTATAAATTGCTTTTTGCTGACAAATACTGTACTTATGTGCGCTTCTCAACTTTACTATATGCTTACGAGGTCCTTCTCGTTGGCTTTTTTTTTGCCAAAAGATCATAAAAATCATCTGTTTGGTTCTCTTGAGACTATTGAAAAATGCCATCGTGCAATGGCACAATAGATTGTCCTTCAAATTCAAGACATGGAGTGGTCACTGGTGCTGCCCGAACTAAAAGAAAACCTTCTCAAAGCTGGAAAAGAAGAAGGCTGTATTAGCTTTGATGATTTAAACGAATTGTTGCCAGATGACATTAAAGACCCTAACGAAATAGAGTCGATATTTAATTTTCTCGGAGCGCATTCAATTGAGATAGTGACAGTTGAAAAGAGTGGCGAGAAGCGGACTTTGTCCGGTGAAGTCTGGGAAAAAACAGATGAATCTCTCTCTGAGGGTGGTCCGGAGGAAGACATCGTTCTGGCCGATGATGAAACCCATGAGGCGGAAGAAACCACCACCACCTACCTTCGGGAAATGGGGCGATTTGATCTCTTGACCCCTGAGGAAGAAGCAAAATATAGCAAGACCATTCGCCAAGGATTTGAAGCAATCATCAGTGCGATTCGCGAAGATAAATCCGGGGTCAAAGAGATTCAGATTCTCCGTGAGCGCATTGATCTTTGGGAAAAACGCGATCCCACACTCAAGCCCAAAAAACAGCAGCTCAATTTTATGCGATATACGGTTTTGAGTGCCGCCAAAAAATATCCTGAGATACGAGATCTTTTTGAACTTCAGGCAAAGTTGGAAGCATATAGCCGATCCATTGAGGTTGCCAAGGATACCATGATCAGGGCAAATCTCCGGTTAGTGGTATCCATTGCCAAGCGCTATATGCACCAGGGCTTGACCCTTGCCGACCTGATTCAGGAAGGAAATCTCGGATTGATGCGAGCTGTCTTTCGCTTTGACTATACCAAAGGCAATAAATTTTCCACCTATGCCAGTTGGTGGATTCGCCAAGCCATTACCCGGGCCATTCTCGACAAAACTAGAACCATTCGTTTGCCGGTGCATTTTCTTGAACTGAGGAGTCAGTTTTTCAAGGCGTTTTATGCTCTATTCAAAGAGCTTGGCAGAGAACCTACTCCATTGGAAATTTCCAAGGCAACCAATCTGCCTATGGATAAGATCCTCTCAATTCTCGAAGCATCGCGGGAACCGATTTCACTTGAGACTCCGGTAGGCGATGATGATTCCACCCTTGGCGATTTCCTTGAAAACCAGGAGTCCCAGTCGCCTTACGATGCAGTGCAGACAAGAGAATTGTCCGGAAGGGTCAACGATATTCTCGAAACGCTCAGCGAAAGGGAAGAAAAAATTATCCGTTTGCGTTTTGGCATTGGTGAAAAGGCGGAATACACACTCGAAGAAATCGGCAAACTCTTTAATGTTTCCCGGGAACGTATCCGGCAGATTGAGAAAAAGGCCCTGAATAGATTGCGCCATTCAAGTCGCCGAGATAAATTAAAATTTTTCATCGACTGACATCAACACTCTTTCATCTTTGCCGGTTCTATCTATCGGATTTATCGATTTGCTGTGAAAAAATATATTAATACCGCAGGACTTGGAAACATTCTGGAAAAAGTTGTCGGCAAAGAACGATTGAGCTTTGCCGACGGTTTGCAGTTGTATAAAAGTAATGATATTCTGGCTCTTGGATACCTGGCCAATCTCGTAAAGAACAGATTGAACGGCGACAAGGCCTATTTTATTTACAACCAGCACATCAACTATTCGAATATCTGCATTAATCTTTGTAAATTCTGTGCCTTTGGCCGGGACAAGGATTCTGCCCTGGCTTTTGAGATGAGTGTCGAAGAGGTCAAGCAAAAGGTCAGGGACCGCCTCTCGGAACCGATTTCTGAGATTCATATGGTTGGCGGTATTCACCCTGATCTACCCTTCGAATACTATACCTCCCTGTTGCGGGGTATCAAAGAGGTGCGACCACGGGTCCATATCCAGGCGTTTACCTGTGTGGAAATTGCCCACCTCGCAGAACTTGCCGGCAAGTCCGTGTCTGACACTCTTCTATTGTTGAAAGAAGCCGGATTGGGCTCTTTACCCGGTGGCGGTGCTGAGGTCTTCAGTCCGAGAATTAGGCAGCTCACTTGCGAGAAAAAGCTTTCCGGGCGCGAGTGGCTGGAGATAGCCAAGAGCGCGCACCGACAAGGTCTTAATACCAATGCAACCATGCTGTATGGACATATTGAGACCCTGGAAGAGCGGCTTGAACATTTGACCGCGCTCAGGCAAGCGCAGGATGAGACACATGGCTTCCTCGCTTTCATTCCCCTGGCCTTTCATCCAAAGAATACTGCTATGTCAGATCTTGCCAGAACTTCCGGCCTTGATGATCTGAAAAATATAGCTGTCGCTCGACTTTTTCTCGATAATTTTCCGCATATAAAGGCGTATTGGGTGATGATTGGTCCGCAAATGGCCCAGATTGCACTGTCTTTTGGGGCAGACGATATGGACGGCACAGTAAAAGAAGAGGTCATCACCCATATGGCCGGAGCCGAAACGGCTCAGGCCATCGGTAGCCGTACTCTCATCCACCTCATCAAAGAAGCTGGCCGGATCCCGGTACAAAGGGACACCTTGTACAACGTCATCGAAGTCCATGCCTAACTCCGATGGAAGGGATAAGTTCCTTCATAAAAAATCTTCCTAAGCAGCGAGCTTATATTTTTTCTAAGGGATTTATCAGTAAAGGAGCTAGGAATTCATGGAGCTTGATGATATCAACGATAAAATAATCGCCGGTCAAAGAATATCTGACCTAGACTACCTGGAGCTCGAAAAGAACGGAGACTTTTTTCAGCTCGGTTTTCTCGCTGATACCATCCGTCTGCGCAAACATCCCGAGAAGCTTGTAACCTACATTATCGACAGGAATATTAACTATACCGATATTTGTATCTCTGCTTGTAAATTCTGCGCCTTTTTCAAGACACCAGAGGAGAAGGGTGGATACCTGCTGAGCTTTGCCGAACTCGCTGAGAAAATACGAGAAACCCAAGATCTTGGAGGGACACAGATACTTTTACAGGGCGGACTGCATCCAGGGCAGCCTTTTGAGTATTATGAAGAAATGGTCCGGTTTATGAAAAATACCGGGATTCACGTGCATGGCTTTTCTCCTCCGGAAATCTGTCATTTTGCCAATCTTTCCGGCAAATCAATTCAGGAAATTCTTCGCCGACTGATTGCGGCAGGGCTCGATTCTCTCCCTGGTGGAGGGGCGGAGATTCTCAGCGATCGTGTGCGAAATGCCGTAGCACCGCAAAAATGTACTGCCGATGAATGGATTGGCGTCATGGAGGAGGCCCATGGACAAGGGCTTCGAACCACAGCCACTATGATGTTCGGGCATATCGAAACGCGGGAGGAACGACTGGAACATCTTCGGAGATTGAGACAACTTCAGGACCGAACCGGAGGGTTTACCGCCTTTATTCCTTGGCCGTTTCAGCCAGGAAATTCGGCCTTAATCGACATGGACAAAACCACTGCTGTTGGCTATCTCCGCACATTGGCTCTGTCAAGAATCTACCTCGATAATTTCGATAATATTCAAGCATCTTGGGTGACTCAGGGGCCAAAAGTTGCACAGCTTTCTCTTTCTTTCGGGGCCAATGATTTTGGCAGTACGATGATCGAAGAAAATGTTGTTGCCGCCGCCGGGGTGAGTTTTCGGCTTTCTGAGCAGGAAATCCGAAAACTCGTTGCCGATGCAGGATTTCAACCGGCACAGCGGAGAATGGACTACAGCCTGGTTGGTTAGGCCATCTGACGCTTTTTCCAGGGGCAAAATGGAACGTGTTTGGAAAAAATATGGCCATGGGGATAAGTAATCGAAAAACCATGGAGATTCATTCTGCCGATTGGGTTCTCCCCATGGCAACACCGGCCATTCGTGACGGGAGTGTGGTTGTTGATCGCGGATGTATTATGGATATTGGCATACGACCGGATATTCTTGCTCAATACCAAGGAATTGAAGAGCGAAGGTATGATTCTGTACTGATGCCGGGACTGGTCAACGGCCACATGCATTTGGAACTGTCACACCTTTGTGGTATTTCCCCGCCACCGGCAGGAAATACCTTTACAAACTGGATAGCCGAACTCATAACAAAACGGCAGAACGCGACCGCAGATCGTTCGCAAGTCATTACCGCCTTCACCGCTGTCCTCTGCGATCAGTACGCTTCCGGAGTGGCGCTTGTAGCTGACATCGGCAATGATTTTTTCCCCGAGTTGTCTGTACAACGGCCGGGTGTTTGGCCTGAAGTACTGAGAATGCTTGAATGCCTTGGCCCGAATCATCAGGCTATAGTGGCAGTACAGGAGAAAATAGCTGATCTAGAGGAACGATATACTGCCTGCGTCCACTCGCCGTATTCAACTGGTTCTGATTTATTTCTCTTTATCAAACGCAGGTGCCGGCAACTAGGTCATCTGTTTTCCGTACACACCGCCGAGAGCGAGGCCGAGCTTCTGTTTTTGAGCTCAGGCACCGGCTGTTTTCGGGATTTTCTTGAACAAAGAAGTAGCTGGGATGGTACATTTGGTTTTGCTGAGAAGGGATTTGCTGGAACAATTTTTTATTTCGACCATCTCGCCATCCTAGACGCAAAGACCCTGTTGGTCCATGCAGTCCATGTTTCGCAACAGGAGCTGCTGCTGGTAGCGGAGCGAGGCGCACATATCTGTCTCTGTCCAGGCAGCAATCGTTTTCTCGGTGTCGGCAAGGCTCCTGTGGAACTCATGCTTGCGGTAGGGATATTGCCGGCTCTGGGTTCTGATTCTCCTGCCTCCAATGGGACCATTGACCTCTGGTTCGAGATGCAGTTGCTGGCTGCCGAGAATCCTTCGGTGGCACACGAGTCGATCCTGGCCATGGCAACATTGGGAGGGGCGCGAGCCCTTCACCGGGCTGAAGATTACGGAAGCTTGACGCCCGGCAGAAGAACGCAAATCTTACATGTATCTTCACTGGCTCTCTCTCGCTGCATGACTATGAATCAAGTTTTTGCAGAGCTCGTAACCGGCGGAAGACCTCCGGAAATTTCGTGGATTTCTTCTCACCACTAATACTTGGCAGATTGTACGGAAAATGTGTCTATGAAACAGTCAAGCGAAATTCGCGCCAAAATCGGCATGGTCAAATACCTTAACACAGCCCCCATTCACGAAAAATGGAAGAGTTCAGTTCAAAATGACCATTGGCAGATGATAGAAGCCGCTCCAGCCATATTGAACCGCCTATTAGCTGAGGGACAAATCGACCTGGGATTTGTTTCGAGCTACGAATATGCTGCCCATCCAGATAGATATAAGATTCTTTCCGGACTTTCAATCAGTGCCAACGGGGCGGTGGGTTCGGTGTTTCTTTTTTCCCATGTCCCGATGGAGCACCTTGACGGCGCCCCGGTTCTTCTCAGTTCAGAGTCGGAAACCTCGGTCAGTCTGGTGAAAATTATCTTGGAGGACTTTTATCACGTTCGACCGGAATATATGACAGGCGATGTTCTGGCAGCCGGCGACAGAGACTATCAGGCCATACTGGCCATTGGCGACGATGCTCTTCGTCTTGTTGATAAGGCTACGTATCTTTATCAATTTGATCTTGGCGATATTTGGAAGCGTGAAACCGGCTTACCTTTTGTTTTTGCAGTTTGTGCGGTGCGCGAGGATTTTTGCGAATTGCAGCCGGAGATACTGGTTGCGATTCATCGGGAGTTGCTCAGGTGTCGCGATGAAGGCAAAGATGATCTCAAAGCCATTTGTCAATTATCGGCACCGCGTATTCCCATGTCGGAAAAAAGATGCTACGAATATCTTTCAGCGATTGAATACGACCTCAATGCCCAGAAACGCAAGGCCCTGGAAACATTTTTCGGCTTTCTCATCAAAAGGGGCGATGTTGCGCAGCAGGCATTGCCTCTGAAAATAGTTTCAAACCTCTATAACTCGGGTTGATAAATGAAATCGGTACATGAAAAGAAAAAGATTTTGCTTGGAATCACCGGGGCCAGCGGAATGCTTTTTGTTACCTCCTTTCTGGACACTCTTACCGGTCTGGATTTACTCGTGCACGGCATATGTTCGGCATCAGGCCGAAATGTTTTGAAAATGGAACAAGGTCTTGAGCCGGAAGAACTGCCAGGAGTTTCCCACTGGTTTGACCATGAAGATCTCACCGCCCCGCCAGCATCGGGTTCGAGTGATTATGCTTCGATGGTGGTTTTGCCCTGCACTATGGGGTCGCTTGCGGCTATTGCCGGCGGATTGTCGCTGAACCTTATCCACCGGGCCGCAGATGTTATGCTTAAAGAACGACGCAGAGTAGTTCTTGCTGTGCGGGAAACGCCGTTTAATCGAACGCACTTAAAGAATATGTTGGCGGTTCATGATGCGGGGGCAGTTATTTGTCCCACTATGCCGAGTTATTATCTGCGCCCGCAAACGCTTGCCGAGGCGGCGCAAACCTATTCCTGGCGTCTGGCCGACCAGCTGGGTCTCGATATTCCCGAGAGAAAGAGATGGAGCGATCTGAATCAATCTTAAAAAAAATCGTTATCTTGCTGGAGATGATCCAGTTCAAACTGACGATTTTTGCCATGCCTTTTGCATTTACCGGGGCGTTTCTTGCCGGACGAGGAGTACCGAAATGGTCAGCTCTGCTATGGGTGGTGCTCGCCATGGTTGGTGCAAGAACATGTGCCATGGGCTTCAACCGGATAGTCGATCGCAAATTTGACCAAAGCAATCCTCGGACTGCAGCAAGGGCTATTCCCGCTGGAGCAGTTAAGCCTTGGGAGGCCTGGGCTATGGTCATCTTGGCGGGAATGCTGTTTTTCTTTTCATGTTTGCAGTTGAATACTTTGACCTTGCAGTTGTCGCCTTTTGCTCTCGGTTTGACACTCTTTTATTCCCTTACAAAAAGGTTTACTTTTCTCTGCCATCTCATACTCGGGGTGGCCCTGGCCTTTTCACCTCTTGGTGGCTGGGTGGCGGTAGCAGGGACTTTAACAGACTATCCCTATGCGCTTTCTCTCGGCGTCCTTTTCTGGGTAGCCGGTTTTGATACCATTTATGCCTGCCTGGACGCTGACTTTGATAGAAAAAACGGACTCTATTCCCTGCCTTCACGGATGGGAAAGGGCAAGGCTTTTCGGTTGGCAGGCCTTTTTCATATCCTTGCCTTCGTCTTTTTTCTCCTCACCGGATGGCAGGCACACTTGAATATTTATTATTATGCAGGGCTGGTTCTGGCGGCGGCAGCGCTTTTCTATCAGCATATGCTGGTTAAGCCTGAAGATTTGTCGCGTATTCAGGCATCTTTTTTTTCGATGAACGGTTTTATCAGCGTTACCATTTTTGTCGCCACCTTGCTTTCTCTTATGACCTTGGGGAAGTGACTTCATGAATCTGCTGAAGATCATAGTATTGGCAATGATTATGGGTTCTTGCTCAACTCCTGTATGTGCCGTCAATGCAGCCGCAGCTATCGATCACAAGGCCCCGCAATATGGAATAATTGACCCTGCCTTGCTGGTCACCGGTTATTCAGGCAAGGAAAATCTTCTTTACGATGTTTCCTGGACCGGCGGGATCAAAATTGGTGAATTGCACCTTCAGGTCAATGCTCTGCCTGATAGCGATGACGAATATGAAATACGAGCCACGGTCACAACCAAAAATGCCGCGATAAACCTTATCTATCCCATCAAAGACCTGCATGTTACAAAAGTCAGGGGTCCGAAACGGCTGCCTTATCACTACGAGATCTGGCAGCAGGAGGGATACAAGTATCGGGCCCATCGGGTGATTGAGTATAATCAGGAGACTGGCAACATCAAATACACAAAAAATAACAAACTTGAAGGATTGTTTCAGGTTGACGGAGAAACCAATAATGAATTTTCCTCTTTTTTTAACAGCAGGCTCATGGATTTCCCTTTAGGCGGTGGATTTATCGTGCCAACCTTTGCTGATAAAAAACGAGTGGAAGTTCTAGTGAATGCGATTTCGACCAAGCGTTTCGATGAAACTCTCATTGGGCCTGTTACTACTGTAGAAATCATGCCGATAATGACCTTTAAAGGCTTATATGATAAAAAGGGCGATACGGTGATTTGGTATACTAATGATGAATGCAGAGTGCCGGTAATGATACATTCAAAAATTATCATCGGCTCCCTTACTGCCGAATTAACAGCTTATGAAAATCCAGCCTGTACCCGCTATCCGGCTGCAGCTGCGAAAAATAATAAATAAATTCTCACTTTATATTTTTTTACAAGGAGCAGGACAATATGACTACACCGGTACTCTTGACAGATTTTCCGAATCTCGTTCTTAAACATCGTGGAAAAGTTCGGGATATGTACGAGATCCCAGGACATGCCGACAAACTGCTTATGGTCGCCACAGACAGGATCTCCGCCTATGATGTCGTCATGAACGAGGCTATCCCAGGCAAGGGCGCAGTGCTGACACAACTGTCTCTCTTTTGGTTTCAGCTGTTGGATGGGATAGTTGAAAACCATTTACTTACTGCTGTTGTTGAGGAATATCCCGAGATTTGCCGAGTGTACGCTGACCAATTATCGGGACGATCCATGCTCGTTAAAAAGACCCAGCCGCTTTCTATTGAATGTATTGTCCGAGGCTACCTTTCCGGTTCGTTTTGGAGTGCTTATAAAAAAGATCCGATTGTCTGCGGTTTTCAGTTGCCAAAGGGTATGAAGGAGTCGGATAAATTGCCGCAACCTCTTTTCACCCCCTCCACTAAGGCAGCCCTTGGCAGTCACGATGAAAACATCTCTCTAGCCCAGACTGAGGCTTTGCTGGGGACACATAAAGCCAATAAAATAAGCCACATATGTGTCGCGCTCTACAAAAAAGCCGCCGACTACGCTCTTACAAAAGGCATAATAATTGCCGACACAAAGTTTGAACTTGGCGAAAAGGATGGCAACCTCATTCTGATAGATGAGGTGCTGACCCCTGATTCCTCACGCTTTTGGCCGGTCGATAAATATACCTCCGGCAAATCACAGCCGAGTTTTGATAAACAGTATCTTCGCGATTATCTTTCTACGCTTGACTGGGATAAAAATCCGCCACCTCCGACTTTGCCGGAAGAAATCGTTAATAAAACTCGCATACGTTATGAGGAAGCTGTAGAGAAGATAACCGGAATATAGGGTCGGCTGGTCAAGGGTTGTCTCTTTATGATTCGTCTTCGAGGCAATAACGGAGAACTGCTTCGAGGGATTGATCCTGGAAATTGTAATCAGCTTCGAGGAGGACTTTAGGGGTAACTCTCGCACTGCAGAGGAGCATCTCTTCTGCCATCTGGCCAAATAGTAATTTCACCACGAACTCTGGAATTTTTAAGAGTGCAGGGCGATGGAGTATTCGGCATAGGGTTTCAGTGAGAATTCTGTTATTGGTCGGAATCGGACTGACAACATTCACCGGTCCTTGGATAGTTGATTGTTTGATGATAAAATCAACTATTGCCACCAAATCTCGTATGCTTATCCAGCTAATGAATTGTTGTCCATCGCCAAGCCTCGCGCCAAGATACGCCTTGAAGGGAGGAACCATTTTACGCAGTGCCCCGCCTTTTGGACTGAGAACCATGCCAAAACGAAGATTGACCGTGCGAATACCCATCACCGACAATCGTTTGGTTTGTTTTTCCCATTGATGGCAGACATCGGCTAGAAAACCGTAGCCCAGCGGACTGTCCTCGTTAAAGATTTCATCCATGCTGTGGCCATAGAAACCGATGGCCGAGGCGCATAAAAAGACCTTTGGTTTGATCGGCAACATGGAGATGTAGTCGATGAGCTGTCTAGTCCCCTCTATTCTGCTGGTGAAAATTCTTTCCTTCCTTGTAGCTGTCCACCGACCTTCCGCTACATTTTCTCCTGCCAGATGGATGACAGTGTCAAAAACGCTTTCCGTGTTTGTCGGCAGGAGCTGGGTGGCCCAGACTTGAGTCTGCGTAGATCCCTCGTTTCGCTTCAAGCATTGTATGGAATGGCCATGTTGAAAGAGATAATCGATCAAGGCATTGCCAATCAAGCCGGAACAACCGGTCACCAACGTTTTCATATTCACGTATCCCTTTATTATTGTGTTGAATGAGTGTCAGCGGTGTCGTAATGGTGCAGCCATTCGATAATCGACGCGCAGACCTGCTCCTGGGTGAGTTTCGAACTTTAAATTGTAATGTCAATTACATCCATGGTTGAAGCTTCTGTGGCCGGTTTTAAGACAAAAGAAAGGATTATAAGTTAAAAAGAATTACATGTTAAGCATGAGCAGTCAATCGGAAAAGAGAGTGAAAAATAATGCCGCCGAATTTAACATCGAGTAAAGTGATTTTATAGTAAAGTTATAGGATGTATTGACGCATTTGACCACTGGATTTTTAAGAGGAAAACGACATGGAAATCTGGAATAAACTGACTGCCTGGTTTGATTCAACACACCTGCAAGAACAAATCAGAGATGTAGATTACATCAGATTGTTTACCAATCCATGGTTTATTGTCCCCTTTGGTCTTATGATTGGCTACATGGTTTATAAACAAAAATGGAAAGATATAATAATTATAGCCATTTTTGTTGCAGTTTGGTGGGTGTCGGGAACCCCCTATATGGACACGCTCCTTGTCAAAGGGGAAATACAGATTGAGAAGATCCTGCCGGTGATATTTGGCGGTGCTGGTGCTGTGGGTGTGGTAATTTATCTTCTCTTTGGTCGATCGGATTAAACGAGGTATACTATGCAGTTTCGCAATGGTATATTCATCATTACCGAGGAAGATCACTGCCCACTCTACAATGTGCGGGAAGAATTGAGGGTCAGTGAAGGCATTTTATCCCTGCCTGCGGGCAAACCGACTTGTCTGGTCCTTGCCCGAGAAATCATAAGCTTGGCATCTGCCGATAAAAGCTTTGAGAATAATGCCCTTGGAGGTACCTCAAAAGCAAAATTCGAATGCGGCGGCTGCGTTGGACTGATCCGCTTTGAATATAAAAAAGAGAAAGAGTTTGCTACGTTGCAGATGAAATTGCTGGCGGCGGCCGAGCGGAGAGAAAAGATAAAGGAGACGGCAGGATTTGCCGGACTGCTTCGGAGGATTGACATTTTTTCACCTTTGTCCAGTGATGATTTACTCGATCTTGCAACCCTTCTTGAACTTGCTGAGTATCCTTGGCAGTTTCCAATTACTCAGAAGGGGGACCCGGGGAATCGACTCTATATTCTGCTTTCCGGCACGGCAGAAGTCATTGATGATCATGGCATAACCCTGGCTGAATTGGGGCGGGGGGAAGTCTTCGGTGAGATGAGCCTGCTATCTGGAGAAAGAGTATCGACCACTATTATGGCCGCTGAAACATGCCAAGTGGCTGTGATGAATCATAAGAATTTCCGTCACATCCTCATCCGTTTCCCTACACTCCAAGTCTTTTTTTACAAATTACTGGTCAGTCGAATCACCAAAATGAATCTCCAGCGGGCAGAAGAACTCGCCTCTGGGATGGTTGGCCAATTGACGGATATCTCAGTGGTCGAATTGTGTCAGATGATCAACGTCAATCAGAAAACCGGCATCCTGAATATCGAGATTGAAGAAAAAAGGGCAGTGATCATGTTCAATGAAGGCGAACTGGTGTATGCCGAGCTCAATGGATTGGTTGGCAAAGAGGCCTTTTATCATATTTTGACCCTAAGCAGTGGCCGCTTCAAATTTACCCAAGGGTTGACGGTGAAAGAAAAACGCCGTGATGTCATCGGTGGATTCATGGGCATGCTCATGGAAGGGATGAAACGTCTTGACGACAGAAATTATTAAAACAATTGGTTGTGATTGAACAAAGTAACTCATTGGCACTCCATTCAGGCGGTATGAGCAGAAGGGCGGTAAAAAAAGAATTGCTCATCGCTCTTGAACAATCAGGTCTTAAAGATCTCTTCCGATTTCTTGACAATCATCCGCCGCATCTGCTCCTCAATTCCCTTTTTATAGCACTTTGTAATCCATTGGAACAGGTGCGCTGGCATGCAGTGTGTGGATTTGGTCGGATTGTTCCAGTTATGGCAGACAAAGACCCGGAGTCGGCGAGGATAGTTATGCGGCGTTTTCTTTGGTCCTTAAACGATGAATCCGGAGGAATTGGCTGGGGATCTCCGGAAGCCATGGCCGAGATTATGTTTCACAGTGCTCTGCTGCGCCGCGAATATTTGCATATGCTCGTTTCATATATGCATGAAGACGGTGTGGAACTGTATCAAGATGGTAATTATCTGGAGCATCCTCTCCTGCAGCGAGGCTTGTTGTGGGGAATCGGCAGGCTGTGTCAAGGGCATACATCAGAAATGGTGGACAGACACTTGGTTGATGATATAGTTGCCTATTTGTCTTCTTCTGATCATCAGGTTGTTGGTTTGGCAATCTGGTGTTTAGGAATCTTGGGGGGGAGTGCTGCTGCAGGAAAAATCGCCAGTTTTCTAGACCATCATGTTGAAATTCAATTGTTTCTCGACTACACCTCGCAGACCGTAACAGTTGCACAACTTGCTGAAGGGGGTCTGGCGCGGATCCGGGCGGCAGAAATGGGTGGCGATGGCTGCGCGCAATCACATCGGCCGATTGCTCGAAGCCGTATTCGGGATGACTGATACACTCCGCCATGATGAACACTGCGACCTCCGCCGCCAGTTGTGCCATGGGAAAACTCTTGTCTAGTATGGCATTGCCTCGATTAAGCAGCTGGATCGGTTGCAAATAAACATGAGAACCAGCTGGTTCACCCATTATCCTATTGAGCTAATCACAGACACCGGTGTATAAAGACTATCCTTTTACGAGCAACTATCTCAGTGTCCGAGGTGGTCGACTGCACTATATTGATGAGGGCACCGGTTCGGTCATTGTCATGGTGCATGGCAATCCAACCTGGTCGTATTATTATAGAAATCTGATCGCCCATTTTCGACTGAACCATCGGGTGATAGCTATTGATCACATGGGCTGCGGTCTTTCCGACAAACCACCTGACTATCCCTATTGTCTTGCCATACATATTGAAAATCTAGAGACTTTGCTTGTTCATTTAGGGATTGAGCGATTTTCCCTTATCGTACATGATTGGGGTGGGGTGATAGGCTTCGGCTGTGCCGTGCAACGCCTTGACCAGATAGACAAAATTGCCCTGATGAATACTGCAGCTTTTCGTTCAACCAGATTTCCCTGGCGTATTCGCCTTTGCCGTCTGCCGGTACTAGGAGAAATTATTGTCCGACTATTTAACGGTTTTGCTGGCCCGGCGTGCCATATGGCTGTTGTAAATAAGCTTGCTGAAGAAACCGCCAGGAATTATCTGGCACCTTACAACAGCTGGAACAACCGAGTGGCAATTGCCAGATTTGTTCAAGATATCCCAATGCATAAAAATCATCGGAGCTATGCCCGACTGGTTGAAATTGAAAATCGCCTGCTACTTTTGCGGGACCAGAAGACACCTCTTCTCATTCTTTGGGGTGGAAAAGATTTTTGCTTTAACGATCACTTTTATAAGGAGTGGCAAAGACGTTTTCCAAAGGCCGAAAGTCACTATTTTATCGATGGAGGACATTACGTCCTGGAGGATAAAATCGTCGAAATTCTCCCCATCCTTACGCGATTTTTCACCAAGTGACATGACAGGAGCGGGCAGGTGGCGATGAATATTGCCGAATCATTTGTGCTGATTGCTGAGCAGTTTGGTGATCGTCCCGGAATCATTGAAGCAAAGACCGGAAAGACCATTTCCTTTGCCGGACTGAACAGCAAATCTGACCGATATTGCACCTATTTTGCAAGAAAGGGTGTAAACCCAGGCGATGTGGTGATTCTTATGGTCACCCCCTCCATTGAATTTGTCTGTCTGACTTTGGCCCTTTTTAAGCTCGGTACCCCGATTGTTCTGATCGATCCAGGTATGGGCTATAAAAACCTGCTGCGTTGTATTGAAAGGGTCGAACCAAAGGTACTCATAGGAATACCCAAAGCCATCGGTTTTTCAAAATTTTTTCGCAAACCGTTTCATACGGTGAAAAAATATTTCTGCTGCGGCAACTCCTTTGGACTGTTTGGGACGGATATTACTGCCAATGTGACAGCAAGCGATGATCCGGTAAGTGTCTACCAGCCAGGCAAAGATGATCTGGCTGCCATCATCTTCACCACAGGTTCTACCGGCCCACCGAAAGGGGTTCGCTATGAACACGGGGTTTTCAGTGCTCAGTTGCAACTCATAAAGGGGCATTATGGTATTGGTCCAGCGGATATTGACCAACCGGCATTTCCCCTTTTTGCCCTGTTTTCAGCGGCTCTTGGCGCCTGTGCTGTGATTCCCGATATGGATGCCACAAGGCCTGCCAGGGTTGATGCGGAAAAGTTTGTTGCCTCGATCAACCGCTACCAGGTTACCTATTCTTTTGGTTCCCCGGCGATATGGAACGTCGTGAGCAGATATTGTATGAAAAATCATATCGTTCTACACTCGGTTCGCAAGATTTTAATGGCCGGAGCACCGGTTCCCTACGATTTACTGCAAAGGGTGACTGCCATCCTGCCGCCGGAAGCCAACATCTTTACGCCCTATGGTGCTACCGAAAGCCTGCCGGTTGCCTCTATCTCCGGCCGGGAAATACTTGCCGACACCTGGGAACTCAGTCGGCAGGGGAGAGGTACCTGTGTTGGGCGTGCATTACCGGATATTGACCTGCGAATTATGGCCATCTCGGATAGTCCGGTGCCGGTGCTCAAGGATGATATGCTGCTTGAGTCTGGGGAGATTGGTGAGATCATTGTCCGGGGCGACGTGGTGACCAAGGCATACCAGAATAATCCTGAAGAGACGCGGATGGCGAAGATTGAAGATGGCAATTCTCTCTGGCATAGGATGGGTGATGTCGGCTATCTTGATGCACGAGGGCGCCTGTGGTTTTGCGGCAGGCGAGCCCATCGTCTGGAAACCGCCACCGGACCGCTGTATACCATTCCCTGCGAAGCCATTATCAATGAACACCCTGACGTTTGTCGTTCAGCCTTGGTCGGCATCAAGGCCAGGGGCAACGATGATCGTCTGCCGGTGATCGTTATTGAACTGCATAAAGATAAAAATATCGATAACCAACGGGTACTGGTGGAAGTGAGAACTTTGAGCGAAACGAGTGAACTTACCAGGGGGATACAATACTTTCTTATCCACAAAAGCTTCCCCGTCGATATTCGCCACAACGCTAAAATATTTCGTGAGAAATTGGCTATATGGGCACAAATGAAGATTTTCCCTCGACAATAAAAAAGGCTCTGGTGACCGGCGGCGGCGGTTTTGTCGGCAAGGCCATTGTCAAAAGGCTACTCGAACTGGGGATTGAAACCCGAGTCATCGGGCGGCACCGATATCCCGAGGTTGAAGCGGCAGGGGCAGAATGTTTTGTTGGTGATATCAGCCAGCCACAGGCCATTTGCGAAGCTATCAAGGGGGTGGACATTGTCTTTCATGTCGCTGCCCTGGCCGGCATCTGGGGCCCTTGGAAGAACTACTTTGTCACCAACGTGATCGGCACCGAAAGAGTCATTGAGAGCTGTCGTGCTGCTAAGGTGGCTATGCTTGTCTACACCTCGACCCCTTCCGTGGTGTTTAACGGCAAAGATATCGAAGGTGGTGATGAGCGACTGGACTATGCCGAAAAATCTCTCTGCCATTATGCCACAAGCAAAATCATCGCCGAGAAGATGGTTCTTGGTGCGAATTCCAGTTATCTGAGAACCTGTGCCATTCGGCCGCATCTTATCTGGGGCCCGGGCGACCCTCATCTGCTGCCGCGACTGCTTGCAAGCGGCAAGAAAAAACAATTGAAAAAGGTGGGGAATGGTGCCAATCTTGTGGATATTTCCTATATTGATAATGTCGCTCATGCGCATATTCTGGCTGCCAAAAACCTTGCTGGACAAGCCACAGCCGGTGGTAAAGCCTATTTCATCAGTCAAGGTACACCGGTTAATCTGTGGGCTTGGATAAATGAACTGTTTGCTAAAATGGCTGTGCCACAAGTACAATCTACACTTTCCGAGACTTTTGCATATGTTTTGGGCGGTGCCTTCGAACTCCTTTATGGGGTCAGCCGCATCAAAAATGAACCAAGGATGACACGTTTTCTCGCCGAGCAGTTGGCGAAATCACACTATTTTTCAATAACCAATGCCCAAAATGATCTTGGATATGTGCCGATAGTTTCTACTGAAGAAGGGTTAAGCAGAACTGTGCAATGGTTGAAAACACAATGAAACCGTTTTATTTAAAAAAAATTGTATGGATTATTGCTGTTGTTTTTTTTCAGTTCAGCAGCGTTTCTCCGGCTTTCTCTTTTTCTATTGGTGATGAGCGGGAAGTGGGAGAAAAACTACTCTATTCTGTTCGTTCTGCCTTTATTTTAAAAGATGATCCGGACATCACTCAGTACTTCGCCAAAATCGGCCAGAGTGTTCTTGAGATTGCCGGAATTCAATATTTCGATTACCATTTTTTTGTCATTGAGGATAAAGAATTCAATGCTTTTGCCGCACCATCCGGCCTGATTTTCTTTCATTCAGGTCTTCTTGGCACAATGAATTCGGAAGACGAGCTGGTCTCGGTCATGGCCCATGAAATTGGCCATATTTATAAGCGGCATCTTGCTTCAAGGATCGAAAAAGGCACGTATTCGGGGATAGCCTCGCTCGGATTAGCCTTGGCTGCCGTCGCTTTTGGTGGAGCTACCGCGCCGGTGCTTCTCACCGGTGCATTGGCTGCGGGTCAAAGCGTTAATCTGCATTTCAGTCGCCAAGATGAAGAAGAAGCCGATCTGCTGGCCTATGGGTGGATGAAAAAGCTGGGCAGGGATCCGGAAGGTCAGGTGAAAATGCTCGAATCGATGCGGCGGATTTCACGTTACCGCAGTGAAAGACCACCACAATATCTCCTTACTCATCCCGATCCGGAGGCTCGACTGAATTATATTCAGTCTTTGCTTGATATCGATCAAGAAAATATTACCACAAAGACCAGCACGAGGGAGGATTTTGAGTTTTTTCGTTGCAAATACCGAGTTCTCGCCAATGTGCGCGACACCGAACTCTTTAAAAATTATCTCGCCACTGTTATGGCTGACGCTAGAGCAACGCCATTTTCCAAGATCATGGCCACATACGCTTTCTCTCAGTTGGCAAATAATGAAAAAGACCACAGTAAAAGCCTGGAGTTGCTGGAGCAGGTTATTAACGCTTTCCCGGAAAAAAATATTTTAAAAGTTGATAAAGGCGTTTATGAATTTGCGTCAGGCAAATTTACGGAAGCCGAGAAGACTTTACGGGCAGCTTTGCGAGTTGATAGTTCGGATTTATTAGCAGCCTTCACCTTGGCCAAATTACTCAACAGAACAGGCAGATCCGCTGAGGCAGAAGCGTATTTTCTCACAATCAGTTATAAAATCCCAGAATATTCCCAAGTGTATTTCGAACTCGGTCAGATTGCCAATGTAAATAAACAGGTCGGACTCGAGGCACTCTATCTTGGAAAGTTTGATCTGTATGGGGGAAAGGTGAAACTGGCGGAGCAAAGTTTGCGAGCTGCCTTGCGCGACAAGACCCTTTCCGAAAAGAATAAGGAAGAGGTGAGGATGCTCCTTAAAAAAATAGAGCTCATAAAAAAATAACCGATATAATGTTAAGCGCTTATCAAAAACAACCCGGCTGGAAAATAGCGAGATCTGCTATTGTCGGCAGGAGAATGAGTCGATAATATCCCGAAAACTCTGTAAGTTGTCAGCGGCAAATAGCTTTACCCGCACCGCCGAACTGCCGGGAAACCCCTTGAAATACCGCGATATCTGGCTTTTTACGTGGCCAAGAAGTCGGTCTGCTGGAAGAAATTCCTCTATAAGCCGGAGGTGTTCACGAGCCCCCAAAACTCTTTCCTGAAGATTTTCGGGTCCCCCCGTCTCTCGAAAAACCCAAGGGTTGCCCAGAGCGCCGCGGCCTATCATAACGCCATCACAACCAGTCTCCGCCATCATTTGCAGACCATCTTGCCTTGATAACACGTCACCATTGCCGATTACCGGGATATGAACGGTTTTCTTTACGTCGGCGATGACTGCCCGGTCAATATGCCCGGAAAAGCCCTGAGACCATGTTCTGGCGTGCACCGTGACTGCTGCCACTCCACAATCTTCGGCCATTTTGGCAAAAGCGGAGGCATTGATCGAATCGGCGTCTTTGCCGGATCTAATCTTCACGGTGACAGGTAAGGATACTCTGGCAACGACTTTTTTTAGTATTGTTTCAGAGAGTTTGCGATCGGTCATGAGAGCCGCTCCTGCACCGCGCTTGGTTACCTTTTTGACGGGGCAGCCCATATTGATATCAATCATTTCCGGAGAATGGCCAGCGAGAATTTCCGCAGCATCTGCCATTGCTTCAGGGTCTGCACCGAAAAGCTGGAAAGATAGCGGTCGTTCCTCTCGTGCAGAGGCGAGTAATCTTATAGTGTTGTGCTGTCCATGAGCAAGTCCGTGGCAGCTGATCATTTCGGAAACGCAGTAGCCCGCACCAAAGTGACGACAGAGGAGTCGAAAGGGTAAATCGGAGTACCCTGCCAGTGGAGCCAGGACAAATGGCGATGCAAAAGCAAGATGGGCAATTTGTAACATGGGAAAGAAAGAGCATCACATGAAAGGGTAGAACATTGGAACTGTCCTACCCGGGAAATCGGCGGGGTAGGCGTGCTATATTTTTGTTATTCCAGAAATAGTTTTCTGATAAATTTTCTGAGACATATCTTCGATGATTTTCTCAAGGGACCTCTTTTCGTTATCCATGTTTGCCGAACTATTGCTTGAGACCAGATAACTTTCTGCCCATGTTTG
>JAABQY010000072.1 GCA_011391225.1 Desulfobulbaceae bacterium
CCAGGGGCATCGCTGGGTAGCTAAGTTCGGAAGGGATAACCGCTGAAAGCATCTAAGCGGGAAACCCACTCCAAGATGAGATATCCCATGGCGTAAGCCATCTCAAGGCTCGTTGTAGACTACAACGTTGATAGGTCGGGTGTGGAAGTGCAGTAATGCATGCAGCTTACCGATACTAATCAGCCGTGAGGCTTATCCATATTTTTTTGATTAAACAACTACTGAATACTCTACTATTCGATTGTCGATGTTTTATAAGACTCCGGACAGTCGCAGTTGTCCTTGCCGAATGCAACTTACTTTTCTGTCCTCTGTCTTCTGACTTCTGATTTCTGTTTTCGGCGGTCATAGCGAAGAGGATCCACCCGTTCCCATTCCGAACACGGAAGTTAAGCTCTTCTGCGCCGATGGTACTGCATGGGTAACTGTGTGGGAGAGTAGGTCGCCGCCGATTCTTCTCTTAAAATCCCCATGTTGAGCTTCGCTCAACATGGGGATTTTTGCGTTTAGCATTATTCCTCTCCCACTTTGTTTTTTCGCAAAATCATCTCCAATCGTTCCTTGGCATGGATTTCCTGGTTTATTCCCCATTCTTCTGATATGTTGCACTAGTATACACAAATTTATCTCAGCGCCTTCCAGTCATTTTCGAACTCTCATCGTAATTAGTGGTGTGCTATGTCTCCCTTACACAAACAGAGTGATGATAGCAGTCAGTTAACCGAAATCCGTGTCAGCGAAATAGATAAGCTTTGCAGCAAATTGTTGGATCTTGATCTCGAGCTTAATTCTAATATTCCCACAACGTTATGGATAAGTGACCTGCACGGTGAAGGTGACAGGTTTAAATCCATTCTCCGTGGCAGATTCGGTATGTTGTATCAAACCTGCAAAGAGGCCTTGCCGAACACCTTCAGCTCTGAAAAGATCCAATATTTGACTAAAATCATTAGAAAACAACAATATTTTGAAGACGATGTCATTCAGATGGATATGCAAGATGTTATTCTCTGTTTGGTGCAAGTATTAAAATATAAACTCACAAACATCAAATCTCACGGAACCGAAATCTTCCGTCCAGAATTCCGAGACATTATCAACAGACTCCTCTCCGGGTTGCCAGTCCCCGACCCCATTTTTGAAGAATCGATTATCTCAAACAGGTTGATTGCCCACCTGTCCTATACCATTCGTCAGGTATTACTCGACCGAATTCAAGTCTTGGGCGATGTCTTTGACCGTGGGCCTCAACCTGATAAAATTCTCAGGATACTGTCTTCGCATTTCTATAAAGACATGGTCGATTATGTTTACGGGAACCACGATATCCTTTGGATGGGGGCCGCTTCCGGCAACCGTTCTCTTATTGCCGAAGCCATGCGAATTACTTGTCGTTATGACCATTTTAAATTTCTTGATCGATTGGGTTTTGATAGCTCTCAATTAGCCGATTTTGCAGAACGTACCTATCCGGTTGAGATGGCTACCGGCAATTTTAAAGCGAAAACCAACAAAGGCCGCGCAATGGAAAAGGCCCTTGCCATTATCCAGTTTAAGCTTGAAGAACAGACAATCCGCGATTTTCCCGAGTACGAGATGGAGAACAGGTTGTGGCTTAATCGTCTGGCGACCATGCTTCGCACCGGCAAGACCGAGGCTCTCAATGACGCCCATTTTCCAACCTTGAATTATAACGAACCCGGCAAATTAACTGATGAGGAACAACGTCTCATCGAAGATTTAACCATACAGTTCACTGGTAATAGGCACCTTAGACGTCTCCTCAAATTCCTCTTCACAAAAGGTAAGACCTATCACATACAGAACAACTTCCTCAATATCCACGCCTTGGTGCCTTCAACAGCCGAGGGAGAATTCGAAGAATTTCTTGGCCGCTCCGGCAAAAACCTGCTCATCTTCATCCAGGAGACCATCGCACAGGTTGGCGAAAACTATCTCGCAGGTATGGAGCAAAAACCTGAGGATCAGGCACTCTTCTTCTACCTTTGGTGCGGTCCGAAATCGCCTTTCTTTGGTAAACACGCAATGAAAACTTTTGAAAGATATTTCCTTGTGGACACTGCAACACACACCGAGAAGAGTCTCTTTTGGAAAGACAACATGCAAACCAAAGCCTTCAAGCGAAAGATGCAAGTGGAATTCGGCGTACAACGGGTTATCTTCGGACATACCCCAGTAAATTACAAGAAAGGCCTGCAGATGGCCAGCGAAGACGGGGTAGCAATCAATGTTGACGGCGGGTTTGCCGCTGCATACTATAATCGAGGACACGCCCTGGTCCACACCCCCCACCAACTTTACGGCATCATTCTTCCCACCCCAAACGAAATTATGCAAGCCGAAAAAAGACTCGAATCAGCACCCTTGGATATAGAACTTATAGATGAATTCCAACGGCCTATGAAAATGAAAGACACCATTGCCGGAAAAAAACTCAGGCAGGAACGGGATGAAATCATGCAACGCCTGGTGCAATGTGCTGAACAAAACGGCTGGCATTCAACACCTCTTTAATTCTGCACGATTGAACTCTTATGGATACCAACTATGGAATGGAAATTGTTCGGGCAACGGAAATAGCCGCATTGACGGCCGCACGTTTGCAAGGACTGGGAGATCATAGAGACATTTTAAACCAAACCCGGAAGGCGATCACCAAAACCCTCAATCGCCTGAGCATAGAGGGGGTTCTCATTAATGATCGTTTCATCGATCGCCCAGAGGTCTATCAACTTCCCGACATTTTAGGCAAAGGTGGAGAAAAGACCGACCTCATGACCATTGCCCTGGAAGCATATCGCAGCGCTGCCGATGGCAAAAACAACTCTACCTCCTACGCAGTAATAGCCAAGGCTGGATCAATACAATCGGTACCAAACCTTATAATGTACAAAATTGTTGTCGGCCCGCAGGTTGGCGAGGTTATCGATATCAACCAGCCGCCGATTATCAATGTCAAAAGAGTTGCAAGGGCTTTAAGGAAATATACCGAGAACGTAACCGTCTGTATCCTCAATAAAGTCCAGCACAAAAACCTGATTAGCGAGATCAGGGGCTGTGGAGCCCGTATCAAACTTATTGAAGAAGGTGAGGTCTCTGGCTGCCTCGCGGCAATTACCGGTGAAAAAGCCGATATATATATAGGATATGGCTTTGCTCCAGAGGCTGTTTTGGTCACCGCCGCAATATCTTGCCTTGGAGGGTACTTCGAAGGGAAAATTATTTACGATAATGAGCGAGATAAAGAGGAAGCCTTAAAACATGGTCTCAGTGATTATGAAAAAATTTTCCGCGTGCAGGATCTTATACGAAGCAAAGAGGTCGCCATTGCCGCAACCGGCATAACCGATGGTGAATTTCTCGAGGGGGTACGTTTCACCGCAAACGGTGCGATAACCAGTTCTTTTGTTGCGCGAGGGGAAACCCGAACCTACAGAAAACTTGAAACACGTCACTTTTTTGACTTTAAGCCGGTTTTCTAATGATATTCCTATTGCGTTCGTCCTGTTTGCCGATAAGACGAGAGAGGATCATAAGGCTGTAAAGAAACCAGATTTTTCATAACTAACTATATTTGCAGATAAGCATGTCCTATTACAAAAAGGACTTATGGCAGACACTCATCAAACTGTGACACAGACAACTGCGAACTCATCCTCTCAGGTTTCTCCCGATATTTCCGAGATACCTTCCGAGAACATTCAAAGCAACAAATCGCACCCTCCTGCCACCATCGAAAAAAGCACCCGGAGTAACACTGTTTTTGTCGTTCATGAGATCTCTTACGCAACAGACATGCCATCTCCAACACACTGGTCAGTTGGATGGGCAGATCTGATGATGATAATGTTCGTACTGTTTCTCGCCTTATATGCCTATCAAGTGGCAAACCAGGAGTTTCTGAGTAAAGGGAACAAGGAGATCATAGGTGGAGATACCACGGAAGCTCTCCAAACCCTCGACTCAAGTAAAGCGACCCTGCCCTTTTCACCTATACGTCCCGGCTTGCCATTGATTGCCGCAGGAAAAATCAAACAGGTTGAGCAAATCGATAAAGGGTCACTCATACAGAAAGATGATACTTTGACGAGCACCCCGAAAACTCCTCAAAATATGAAGGAGGAAATCAAAAAGAATGCAGAAGAATTCGAAAAAATCTCAATAGAAGCGAAACAAATAGCTCTGATTGTCAAAGATGACAAAGTCGTGGAACCTCTCGCTGTCCCTCCCGTTCCGCTCCCGAATGAGGATGTTTTTGGCCCCAATCCGATTATTCCAGCCGAGCTGGCTTCTCCGCCAGTTGACAAGTTTCAAGAGATTTATAGGCTCAGCAAAGGCGCTTTAGAAAAGGATCACCTCAATAAATTCGCGGCCATTAACATCGTTCCCGACAAGACAGTGCGTATCGTCCTCACTGGTGATCTGCTTTTTAATATCGGGGAAAGTGAATTATCTGTAAACGCAAGAGAATCACTGCAAAAAGTCACTGCGGCAATCCGTTTGACGCCCTATATGATAAATGTGGTCGGCCACACGGACAATATTCCTATGCGCTCCACCAAATTCCGCAGCAACTGGGAACTCTCAGTCGCAAGGGCAAGTACAGTTGCCCGTTACCTCATTGAGGAGGCGGGAATGGATCCGAATCAGTTCGTCGTAAGCGGATATTCCTCTTATCGACCGGTTGAACCTAATACCACGGACGAAAACCGGGTCAAAAACCGGAGAGTGGAGATTATAATTTCAAAACGACTGCCCGAGCCAATACCGGCTACCACCGAAAACCTGCAATAACTACAAGAAGATTTTCATGAAATACAAAAACCTCATCGGCTTTTTCTTAAGCGTCATTCTCTTTCTCCTTGGCTTTGCACTCCATGGCAATATCGGTCTGTATTTCAGTCTTTCCGCCGCGTTGATCGTCATCTTCGGAACGCTTGCTGCAGCACTTCTCAGCTACAAACTCGATCAGTTACGCAATGTCTTTAGAGTACTGATTACTGCATATCGCAAACCAATGGCCAAAGAAACAGAAATCATTACTATCCTTATTGATCTTTCCATTCGTTCACGGGTGGAGGGAATCCTGGCGTTGCAAAATCATGAAAATGAAACCACCATACTTTTTCTCAGGCGAGCCCTCGGTTGCCTTGTTGATCGCTATAACATAGAGCAAATCCGCGATATCCTGAATACAGAAATGTATTTCTTTCGTTTAAGAAGAGAAGACTCCGAGCGAGCACTCAGAACAATCGCCAATTATTGTCCGACGTTTGGCCTCATTGGATCCGTGGTGGGCCTCATAACCATGATAGGGGGCATTGGTGATACTTCCATGATACTCAAGGCTATTCCTGTCGCTCTTGCTTCAACCCTGTACGGTTTAGTCTTTTCAACTTTTTTCTTCCTTCCTTTTGCCGCAACCATAAGAGAAAAAACTAACCAGGAACTCTTGCTGCAAAAAATTATCATGGAGGGGGTTATAGCAATCAACTCGGAGGTGAATCCGGTCATTCTTAAGACCAAACTCGAGTCGTTCCTTACCCCGTCAGCCAGAGAGACAGAATATGTTTCCTACGCTAAGATTAGAGAACGTTTCAATATCGAACGGCAACTAAAAAATGATGCGCAAAGGGAAATGAGGAAAGAAGAAAACGGGAAATTTCGCTAAAGTTTCATGGGGTTATCGTTTTTATCGGAATTATCCATCCGGACAATTCCTTCAAGCAGCAGATGATCAATACGCTCGTTGATGAGAATTTCTTCCTGTGATGGGTACTGGTTGGCATAAAAGAAAAACATCCCTCTCTTCCACGACAAAGATTCAAAAAAGGCTTCTCGCGCCTGAAGCTTCAGTGTTTCAGCGAGTATTTCAAACTTGAGAAACCCCTTCCGTACAATAATATCTCCCAATCGCCGCCGCATGCCGTGTTGGTTATGGATTTTCAAACACTGCGCCAGTTGCGCCGCGTTTATAAGCCCAGATTCAAGGAGCATGTCGCCAATCCTTTTCTGATTCTTGCTCAGTGCACCAAAAATCAATATCCCTTTCTGGAAGAAAAAACTGGCGTTGTTATGATCGGCAACAACACGTAATTCTCCGGATACAGTGGCATAATCGAAGAACTGAAAAATGTTGTTCAACTCAATCGAGGCAATATTTCCCTGAAGGGACACACCACTACTATGGCGTGAGTCTAATTTCATCTGCAGTTCGTTCTCCCTTTCTAGCTGTTTAAGTCATAGAGAATGAAATGAAAAAGGCTACCCTACCGCCCGCAAAACAACAAGAAATTTTACGGTAGATTGGCATACTCTGCTTACACTTTCTGCCGATTGACCATACACCATTTCTTCATGTAAATCAGCGAGATGGTGCCTTCCAAACGCTTCACCCTCGCCGGTCGAGTCATTTTATCTTATTGTATTCAATGAACTATTCACCACATTGGCAACTTGCCAAATTCCTGTGCAAAAATAGGTTTTCTATGCTATTACTCGAAACCGGTTAAGGCTGAGAATATTTCTCACGAATCTTTTTATATGGTTGGTATTAGAAAAAAGGATACTTATGAGCGCAGGTTTCACCCATCTTCATGTTCACACCCAGTACAGCCTCCTCGATGGAGCCATTCGTATAGCCGATCTCCTCGATAAATGCAAGGAATACGGCATGGACAGTGTTGCGGTCACCGATCACGGGGCCATGTTTGGAGCTCTTGAATTCTATTCTAAAGCAAAAAAAGCCGGAATCAAACCGATCGTCGGCTGCGAATTGTATGTTGCTCCGGGCGACATGCGGGAAAAAAAGGCCGTTGACGGTCACATCGCTTATCATATCGTCCTTTTGGCAATGAACCATACCGGCTACCAAAACCTCATGAAACTTGCCAGCATTGCCCAGTTCGAGGGATTCTACTACAAACCGCGCATCGACATGCAGGCCCTTGAGAAACACAGCGAAGGGATTATAGCTATGACCGCCTGCTTGCATGGCAACGTGCCCTATTTGATCGGAAGAGGCGATATGAAGGGTGCAAAGATCAAAGCTCAGGAGTTATACGACATCTTTGGCGACCGCCTCTATTTTGAGATCCAGGAAAACGGCCTGACCGAGCAGCAAAAGGTTAACGCAGGCCTGCGTACTCTCAGCGCCGAAATGGGCATCAAGTTGGTAGCAACCAACGATTGTCATTACCTCAACCGGGATGAGGCGCACGCCCATGAGCTGCTGCTGTGCATTCAGACCGGTAAAACCATCAATGACCAAAACCGCTTCAAGTTTTCCACTGACGAGCTCTACTTCAAGTCACCGGAAGCTATGAAGAAGAGCTTTGCTTACTGCCCAGAAGCCATAACCACTACCCAGGAGATCGCCGCTCGCTGCAATCTGGAAATCAATTTTGGCGACTACTATTTTCCAAATTTTCCAGTACCCGAAGGTGAAACTCTCGAATCGATGTTCAAACAGGCCTGCTGGGACGGCCTCAAAGCCCGTTTTGGCGAAATGCGCAAGACCGGCAATTTTAACCCAGAGATTGAGAAAACCTACACCGAACGGCTGAAAACAGAAATCGATGTCATCAATGCGATGGGCTTTCCCGCCTACTTTCTCATCGTCGCCGATTTCATAAACTGGGCAAAAGACCGGGATATTCCCGTCGGGCCGGGCCGAGGGTCAGGTGCAGGAAGTCTGGCAGCTTATGCCATGCGCATTACCAATATCGATCCCATCCCTTACGGCCTGATATTTGAACGTTTTCTAAATATTGAACGTAAATCAATGCCGGACTTCGACATAGATTTTTGTCAGGAAAGGCGCGGTGAAGTAATTGAATACGTACGCCAGAAGTATGGTGGCTCAGAACATGTTGCCCAAATAGTCACCTACGGTTCAATGAAGGCGCGCGGTGTTATCCGCGATGTCGGCAGGGCACTCGATATCCCTTATGGAGAAGTCGACAAGGTAGCCAAGCTCATCCCTGATCAACTGAAAATGACCATCAAAAAGGCCATGGCTGAGGAACCGAAACTCCAGGAAGCCGCTGACCATGACCCACGAATTGCCGAACTTCTGGAGGTGTCGAAAACCCTTGAAGGTCTCGCTCGCCATACCTCGACCCACGCTGCGGGAGTGGTGGTATCGCCCGGCCCCATGACCCAGTATCTGCCGACCTGCCGAGGCAGCAACGACGAGACCCTCACCCAGTACGACATGAAACATACCGAAATGACCGGACTTATAAAGTTCGATTTTCTCGGTTTGAAGACGCTTACTGTTATCGACAAGGCCCTAAAGCATATTAAAAAAGATATTGGTACAGAACTGAATATCGATGTTATCCCCATGGACGATGCCAAAACCTACGATCTCCTTTGTCGAGGTGACGCCCAGGGAGTCTTTCAACTGGAGAGTTCCGGGATGCGCGAACTCTTGGTCAAGCTCGCCCCGGAACAGTTCAGCGATCTTATCGCCTTGGTCGCCCTCTACCGTCCCGGCCCGCTTGATTCAGGAATGGTCGATGATTTCGTCGAGACGAAGCATCACCGGAAAACCGCCAACTATCCGTTACCGGACATCAAATCGGTGCTGGAGGAAACCTACGGGGTCATCGTCTACCAGGAACAGGTTATGAAAATAGCAAATATCCTGGCTAGTTATTCCCTTGGAGACGCAGATCTCCTGCGTCGGGCAATGGGCAAAAAGATCCCCGAAGCAATGAATGCGGAAAAATCGAAGTTCATGGCCGGAGCTGTAAAGAATGGCCACCCGGCGGACAAGGCTGAGTTTATTTTTGATCTCATGGCGAAATTTGCCGGATATGGTTTCAATAAATCCCATTCCGCCGCCTACGCTCTGATCGCCTACCAGACCGCCTACCTCAAGGCCCACTATATACCCCAGTTCATGGCCGCCCTCCTTTCCTGCGACATGACCAACACCGACAAGGTTGTGCTGTATATCAACGAATGCAAGGAACACGCAATTGAGGTGCTTCCTCCTGATATCAATGAAAGCGTCAAAGACTTCAGTGTCATCAAAGATCGAATTCGCTTCGGACTTGCGGCGGTGAAAAACGTCGGAGAATCAGCCCTCGACTCGGTTATCGAAGAACGCGAGAAAAACGGCAAATACACTTCTTTTGGCGACTTCTGCAACCGCATCGACTCTCGCAGGGTCAACAGTCGAGTCATAGAGAGTCTCATCAAATCCGGCTCCTTCGACTCCCTCGGCCATAAACGCTCCCAGTACTTCGCCGTTCTCGACAAGGCCATGGAACAGGCTAAGTCTGTTCAACGCGACCAGTTGAGTGGGCAGATGTCACTCTTTTCGGTCGCGCCAAAGGCAAAGCAACAACAGGAAATCGGTGCATTGGTCATGCCTGATATGGCGGAATGGGATGACAGGAAGAAGCTTGCCTTCGAGAAAGAGACGGTCGGCTTCTATATCACCGGCCACCCGCTCGATGACGCCCTGCAAGACATCAAAACCGTCATCGACTGCACCATCCAGGATCTGGCTGAAATGACCGACGACCAACCGATACGCATCGGTGGCCTTATACGTACCTGCAAGAAACATAAAAGCAAACGGGGCGACCCGATGGCCTTTCTTACCGTTGAAGATATCTATGAATCTATTGAAGTAATTGTCTTCCCGGATGCTTACAGCAGCTGTGAAGAGATCCTCTCGTCAACCGATCCGGTAATTATTCAAGGTACGGTAAAAAAGGACGAACGGGGACCGAAAATCATTGCCGACAGCATAGACTCACTGGCTGCGGCCAGAGAAAAATACACCGAATCGGCGAGGATAAAACTCGAGGCGGATAAACTTTCCCGGCAGCAGATGGAAAAAATCAAGAAAGCCTTGTATCAGTTTCACGGCTCCTGTCCGGTGATGATTACCCTGCATTTCCCCGGCAGAGGTGAGGTCGATATCGAGGTATTGAAGGATCTAACCATAAACCCATGTCGTCAGCTCACCGACATGGTTGAAGAAATTCTCAAATATAAAGCGGTAACCTTCAGCAAAAAACCGATTGTCCTGACCCAAAAGAAAAAGCGCTGGGATAATAATCAGCCGGCAAAACCGAACTGAGGTGTCAATTTATTCAAAACAGAGGCCGCACCCAGGACAAGCACCAAGCGAAGGAGAAAAATTGCAGCCGCAGGCCGGACATACAGTCTCGGCGGCGGTGGGATCAAAAACTGCGGAGGCGTTGCAGAGATCATGATCGTCCAAGGCTGTACTTCTGACAAACTCCTTTGCCAGGATGTCCAGGGCCTGATCAACATCGTCTTTGCGAATTTTCAGGTACATTTCCGGCCCGCAGCAGCCTTTGCCGCAACCGCTTTCATCGCCACTGATAAGTCCTGGAATATAGCCCTGCTCCAGGATTTTCTGCAGATATTTCATTTCCAGTAACGGCCCTTTACGAATACCGACCAACTCTACTCCTGGGGTAAGCTCCATTGAACGACCGGCACGACACTCCTGCTTCCGTGCCAGCTCCGCCAGTTTTTCAGTACCGCTGACCAGCGCTATCCTACAAATCGGACAGATGGAAATCTCCAAACGATACTCTGATCCGCAAGACAGGCAATAATACATATCCGGGTCGATGCCATGAGATTGCTTCTCCTGCAACAACCCGCCGTCACAACTGTTTTTCGCTTTCTTTCGTAAGAATTTTAGGAACATAGTAATCCATGATACTATCCAAACCTGGCCGATTAAAGAATGAAGCGGCTGAGGTCTTGGTCTTTTACGATATCTGAAAGCTGCTTACGCACATATTCGGCGGTGACCACAAACCTTGTGACGGCAAGCTCCGAGGCATCGAACGACAGGGAGTCAAGTACCCGCTCCATAACCGTATGCAGGCGACGAGCGCCGATCTCTTCAGTGGTTTCGTTTACCTCGACGGCAATGGCAGCAATTTCTTCGATGGCATCATCCTCAAAAATCAGCTCAACCCCTTCTGTCTGCATAAGGGCAACATATTGTTTAATCAGGGCGTTTTCAGGTTCGGTAAGAATCCGGATAAACTCCTCTTTCCCAAGAGATTGCAGTTCGACCCGAATTGGAAAGCGGCCCTGCAGCTCCGGAATAAGATCAGAAGGCTTACTCATATGAAATGCGCCGCTGGCAATGAAAAGGATATGATCAGTCTTCACCATGCCATGCTTTGTTGTAACCGTTGCCCCTTCAACGATAGGCAACAGGTCGCGCTGAACACCCTCTCGCGATACCTCCGGACCATGGGAACCGCCACCGCCGCGCGAGGCGATCTTGTCGATTTCGTCGAGAAAAATGATCCCCGACTCTTCCGTTCGCCTGAGAGCCTCCTTGATAACCTTGTCCATATCGACAAGTTTTTCCATCTCCTCCTTCTTGGTGGCCGCCATCGCCTCGGGCACCTTCATTTTACACTTTTTCTTCTTTCTCGGGAAAATCTTGCTGAAGGCGTCCTGAAGGTTGGCCTGCATATCTTCCATGCCGGAGGTAGTCATGATCTCAACCATCGGCATCGATTTCGATTCGGAGAGAAAAACCTCAATCTCACGGTCGTCGAGTTTACCTTCTCTCAGCATTTTTCTAAACTTTTCACGGGTAGTATTATCCCCTGAAAGATCTTTTTCTTTTTTAATCGGCAGATCGGGGTTCTGGATGGTAAAGGAATGACCACCATCAGGCCCCATGGTCGCAAGCGATCCTGGCCCAGGAGGCAGAAGCAGATCGAGCATGCGGTCTTCGGCATTGGCCGCAGCCACGCCTTCAATACGGGTTTTCTCTTCCTCTTTGACCATATTTACCGCCAGATCGACGAGATCGCGAACCATCGATTCAACATCCCGGCCAACATACCCGACCTCGGTATATTTTGATGCCTCGACCTTGATAAAAGGCGATTGGGCGAGAGTAGCAAGACGTCTGGCAATTTCAGTCTTTCCTACCCCCGTCGGGCCGATCATGATGATATTCTTTGGTGCTATCTCTTCCCTGAGCGGCATGGGCACATGGCGCCGCCGCCAGCGGTTACGGAGAGCTATGGCCACCGAGCGTTTGGCCGCGGCCTGGCCGACTATATATTTATCCAGCTCGGCCAGTGTTTCCTTCGGGGTAAACGATTGATCGGAAATCATATTTTCTCAACAATGATTGAAGTATTGGTGAATACACAAATATTTGCAGCAATTTCCATGGATGCCCGACAGATGTCTTCGGCGTCCAGATCACTGTGCTGGATCAGGGCAAGCGCCGCCGCCTGGGCGTAGGGGCCACCCGAACCTATTGCCAAGATCCCCTTGTCGGCCTCGATAACATCCCCGGTTCCGGACAGAAGAAGGGAATGATCTTTATCGACAGCGATCATCATCGCTTCCAGGCGTCGCAGGAATTTGTCGGTGCGCCATTCCTTGGCCAACTCAACCGCCGCCCTGAGCAGGTTGCCGCTATACTGCTCAAGTTTTTGCTCTAATTTGTCATACAAAGTAAAGGCATCGGCAGTAGCGCCAGCAAAGCCGGTAATAACTCGATCATGATAAAGCCGTCGCACCTTGCGGGCCTGGTGTTTCATGATGGTATTGCCTAAAGATACCTGGCCGTCTCCAGCCAAAGCCACCTGACCATTGTGGCGAACAGCGAGAATTGTTGTAGATCGTATTTTCATTGGTGTTCTATTCCAGGTTAAAAAACATGCACTTCCACCATTGCCAAGGGAGAAATGATTCCCGCAACAACAAACTATTCTTTCTTTTCCGGGTTCGACAAGGGATGAGCTTTGTCATACACATTGGCAAGATGATCCAGAGTCAGATGGGTATACCGTTGGGTGGTCGAAAGACTGGCATGACCCAACAGTTCCTGCACCGACCTTAGATCAGCCCCCATTTCCAGGAGATGGGTAGCAAAAGAATGGCGCAGAGCGTGCGGCGTCACAATCTGAGAGATTCCCGCCCGTTCCCCGTAAGCCTTAACGATCCTCTCAACACTTCGGGCAGACAGACGACTCCCTCTGCCGTTAAGAAACATTGCGCCTCGCTCAACGGCCCTGCCCCGCCCGGCCCGCTCGCGAATCAACTGCAAACGCTGCGGCAGCCAGCCATTCACCGCTTCAATGGCTAGACGACCGACGGGAACCAAACGCTCCTTATTTCCTTTGCCCCGTACCCTAAGCACTTCCAAAACGAAATCAAGGTCGGCAAGATCCCGCGACACCAGCTCGGAAACCCTTATCCCCGTTGAGTAAAGGAGCTCGAGCATAGCCCTGTCCCGATACATAGAGGTGTCCTGAACTTCTGGTGCCTCGAGCAGGGCAAAGGTTTCATCGA
>JAABQY010000073.1 GCA_011391225.1 Desulfobulbaceae bacterium
CGTGTGCTCTTCCGATCTGGCCAGGATCATCTTCTCGGCATTAAGGCTGCTGCTCCATAAGACGATGCGGCCGACGGCGTAGGGCCGCACATCGGAGGCGGCAAAACCCTTTTTCGCCAACTCCCTGGGGAAGGCAATATCCGCCGAGAAATACAGATCATAGGGTGCGGCCTGCTGGATTTGCGTGTGGAATTTGCCCGACGAACCATAGATTACCTCGATTTCATCAGCCGGATTGGCTGTTTTGAATGCAAAAACGAGTTCATCCATAGCAAACTTTAAATCAGCAGCTGCCGCGATAGTGATTTTTTCCGCATGGGCCATGGAAGAACACAGCAGGATGATACAGGTCAGGAACAGGGTTTTGATAGTATACATGGTCTTTTTCCAGTAAAGGTTAAATGAAATTGCTGGAATAGATAGAGGGTAGCCTCTCTCGGAAACAGCAAAACAAATGCCAGAAGGCATTGCTCTTCTGACAAATGTCATTCGGATCATAATTTTAATATTATATATTATATAGTTAACCAAACTATCAGAAGACATTGATAAACAGGGCGGAGTATACGTACTATGTTTATACATGTCAATTTGTAATTTATAAAAAAACTTTGTTGTGTTTTGTCGCCATTTTTGTCATCTCTGTACAAATATATTTTCTTCCGACAAATTGACACCACCCCAGGTGATTATAGTATGAAGCCTGCAAAAGACGGCGTTATCTGCAATGTGAAAGCAATCCGCAAAGCCAAAGAGCTTTCCCAGGCTGAGTTGGCCGACCTTGTCGGCGTACGGCGGCAGGCTATCTACGATATGGAATCGGGGCGCTACACACCGAACACGGCGATAGCTCTGCGCCTGGCGAGGGAACTCAAGTGCCGGGTAGAGGATCTCTTCCTCATTCTGGATGACACAGAACAGACGGTCACCCTGGCCGAAAAAATCGACAAGCCGGGTGCCAGGGTATCGGTTGTACGTATCAAGGACCGCCTCGTCGCCTATCCGCAGGACGGCAGGTGGTTATTGAGCGAGGGCTTTCAGTCCGCCGATGGCCTGCTCGAACCCGCGGGCGGCAGCGTGCGCATGCTCCAGGACGAAGCGAAACTGGGAAAAAAAATCCTCCTCCTCGGCTGCGATCCGGCATTTTCCATCCTCCATGCCCATGTTGCTCGGCACGGCGGCGGGGCGGAAATCCTCTGCCGTTTTGCATCAAGCAAACGCGCTGTGGAGGGTCTTAAGGCCGGCAGGGCGCATCTGGCGGCGGCCCATCTGCATAATACCGGAAATGCAGAAGCAAACGTCGTCATGACCAAATCGATTCTCAAAGATTCAAAGGCGACGGTCATCGGTTTTTCTCTCTTTGAGGAGGGACTCATGCTGACGCCGGGGAATCCTTTTAACCTGAGAAGTGTTGCTGATTTGAACAAAAATGGTTTGCGCTTCATCAATCGAGAACATGGTGCGGCGATCCGTGTTCTCTTAGATGACCAACTGCAGCACCACGGAATTTCCGTCGACACTATACACGGCTATCAGAGGGTGACGACCAGCCATATCGAGGGGGCGCAAGCGGTCGCCTTCGGCCTGGCCGATGCCGCCCTCGGACTGCGGGCGGTGGCCGTTGCCTATCGGCTGGATTTTTGCCCGATCCAGTTCGTTCGCTGCGACCTCATCATCGGCCACGAATTCACAGAACATCCTGCCGTACAAGTCCTCCTTGATGTCCTGCAGACCCATGCCTTTCGCAGGGATCTCGCCTCATTGCCCGGTTACGAGGCGACGATGACCGGAACAGTTATCGGCGAAATTTGAGGGAAAACGGTTGTCTCTGATCGGATATATCGCTTCTCATGGTGAGTAGCATGTATGTCCCCTGCACTGAACCCGTATCAACTTCATAAATAAAGTAGCATATTAAAACGATATTTCGTAACGGCCCCTAAATTTTCAATTTCCTCGTCAAGAAATCGATTGTCCGTTTCCAGGCCAGTTCCGCCGCCTCTTTGTTGTAACGTGCCGGGTTGGTATCATTATTGAAAGCGTGTTCCGTTCCTTCATACATATACAACTCGTGCTCAACACCGTTTTTCACCAGTGCTTCCTTCAATGCCGGGATGCCCTGATTGATGCGTTCGTCGAGACCGGCATAATGGAGGAGCAGCGCGGCCTTGATTTTCACCACATCCTCGGTCGGCGGCTGCTTGCCGTAATAAGGAACGGCGGCATTGATGTCGGTTGACTGCACCGCCAGGCTATTTGCCACGGCACCACCCCAGCAGAAACCAACAACGCCGACTTTGCCGGTCGATTGCGGATGGGTTTTCAGATAGGCTGCGGCTGCTGCAAAATTTTTGATGGTCTCTTCCATATTGAGATTTTTTATCATGCCGATCGCCTGTTCAGAATCGGCGGGTGAGCCACCCATCGACGAGAGGGCGTCGGGGGCAAGGACCAGAAAACCCTCAAGGGCAAACCGTCTGGCAACATCTTCAACATGGGGGTTTAAGCCCCTGTTCTCATGAACGACGATGATGGCCGGCATCTTGGCAAGATTTTTTGGCTGTGCCTGATAGCCGGACATTTGCCCGGATCCGGTTGGGAATTTCACCAATTGCGCAACCAAACGGGCATCATCTTTGCGAATGATTTCCGCCTGCACGACACTGTTCTCAAGCAGTGGCAGAACCGCATAGGCTGCGGCCACCCCTCCGACAATAATGGCCAATTTTTCAAGAAACTGTCTCCGGCTGATTTTTTTTTGGGAATATTGGCCGTACAACTCAGTTGCTCTCCGGTCTACCATGGCGTTTTTCCTCCTTTCTTGGTTTCAGGAATATCATTCATCAATTCCGTTATTTTGCTCTGGCATCATCCCTGTGTGGTTTTAAAGCTTAGACCGACCCACACCCTGGTGTCAATACCCGACTCAGCAAGATTCAAAAGCAACACGTGCTTTCCCAGGTGAAGATTATCCCGCGAATTGTCGGAAAAACTCGGAGATATCGGTTTTTTTCTGCCCGCTAATAACCGCCAATTTCAGCTGAGAATCTCCGATTCATAGCGGTTTTTATACCGGCAAAGAGAGTTGAAGGTTGACAAGCCCCGAAGAATAGTCTATTTCCTTGTGGAACATTTACTGAAAAGAACCTTCAGTTATGTAAAACATCGCACATCTTGCACAACAAAAAGAATTTTCGGGGGAATCTTGCAAATTTCACCCAAGGAGAAACCGCGTGGCGGAAAGTTGATTATTCTGTCCCATGCTCGTTCCAAAAAAACACAAGTTACAAAAACGCTGACGAGAGGACCATGCAAAGACAAATCCGACCCTGTCCGTTTTCTAAAAGTCTCATTTGTATTGTTTGCTGCGTAATTATCGCCATATCTACTTCCCCGACCTGGGCGGTAGAGAGTCCATCTGATTCCTCACTATCATCTGTCGGTCTTTCCGGACAACAGTTTGAAGATGGGGTTAAAGAATACCTTGGCGCTCCCTATCGAAGGGGGGGAACATCAAAAAAAGGCTTTGATTGTTCAGGTTTCGCCAGAACCATCTATGACCGCTTTTTAGGCCTCGACCTGCCCCACAGCTCCGGGGATCAATTCCAATCTTCAGAACTCCAGAAAATAAATACCCGCGAATTACAAACCGGCGATCTGGTCTTTTTTGCCAATCAAGGAAAGAAAAAGAAGCGCATCAATCATGTCGGAGTCTACCTTTCGGACGGGCAGTTCATTCATGCCAGCAGCAGCGAAGGTATCATTGTTTCAAGTCTCGGTGAATCCTACTGGAAAAAGCGCTTTGTCGGTTCTAAACGCCATATGGCTCTCACTTCTACTGCCGACAACGATGATTTCCATTTTGAAAGCTATCTGGAAATGTCTGTTCATCAAAACGGCGTCCTTTCTATGTACAGCCGGGATAAATTCTATGCAAACTCCCCTGCCCAAAACGATCCCGGAACAATCACCTACGACCCCTTTGAAGTCCGCGACACAACCGCCGCCAAGAGTTTCCATGAGATTGCCTACAGCCAGACTCTCTTCGATGGTTTCGGTATCAATCTGAGTGCCTTCACTGAAAAATTCGACGCGAGCACAGCTTGGCCGGGAATCGAAACTGGTATACAATCCAATGGTTATGGCCTTGATGATACTTCATATACATCAAGGCGCCATGGCCTCACTCTATCCAGCGATTACCGACCCAGCGACTGGCTGAGCTTCACCCCCTCGGTCACCTATTTCGAGCATTTCAGAGAAAACGAACAATTCGCCATTGTTCCCAAAACAACTCTCGGCCTGAACACCCAGATGTCTTCCCTGGATAATCGTTGGTCCCTGTCAATGCTCGTGCGCTATACTGACGGTGAGAGTCTTACCAGCCTTTCAAGTACAAGCCTAGACAACAAATTCAGCTCGCTGGATATGGCACTTAAACTGGGAGTCGCCCTCACCGAAAATTTGCAGTTTTCCATTGTCAGCAATCATGACAGGCACTCAACGGCATTCAGGGCGACGGACGATTCTTCACTGAGCCAGCCCGCTTCAAACAACGTGGCTATGGTTTTCGATTTCAGCTATTAGGATCTTGCTCTGGCACCTCGTTTACCAGGGTGAGGTCAAGGTTGTGCAGCAGCAAACCCATTGCCTTATCAGTATCCAGCCGTCTGAATTCTTCTACCGATAATTCCTCTGGATATTCAAACAACCCTTTCTGGCGAAGATATATCTCCCAATTGCCGTCCGAAACGGCCGCTGGGTCAAGTGCCCGCTGCATCAGACGGGCTTTTATAGTTTTCTCCTGGCAGCTGCACATAACAAAAATCACCCGCGCTCGACGAAAAAAGCGCTTCCGCAATCTCTCCCGTTCCGCCTGGGCCTGATACGACCCGTCGAGTACCACACAGCAAACCGCCGGGTCATCCAGAGCCTTTTCGGCAAAACTGAGCAGGGCGTCATAGGTGACACGGGTGAACGCCGGGGAATATATATCCTGGGCCAACGCTTCCGGGCGGAGTTCACACGGCTTTATCCCTGCCAATTGTTTTCGGACTACATCGGTATTGCAATACGGAAAACCATGCTTTTGCGCCCAGGCCTTGGCAATAAAACTTTTCCCTGAGGCAATCAGACCAAAGAACACCACCACCTTTTTTGTCACCGCACCCTGATTTTTCATAGTCTCCCGGCATACACTTCAGCAAGCTGAAAATATCGCCCAGCGGTGCGCGCCCACCCTTTGGCAACACTTTTTTCCATAGCCGGATCGGCGGCAGTGAGCAAACCTACCTTTCCCCGAACATAGGCTCGATAGCATTTATAAAAATCGAGAACCTTCAGCAGCCCTTCATCACCGGATTTCTTTATAAAACTGTGAATGAAAAAATCGCTCAGGGTGCAAAGGCCATGAAAATCGAGGTCCATGGCGAGAAACGCCACATCGGCACAGATATCAATAAAGCGAAGTTTGTCGTTGAACTCAAGACAATCAAAAATAAGGATTTTACCATTATCCGCCAGGCAGATATTGTTGGAATACAAATCACCATGGCAATCACGGATATATCCGCCGGCAATACGTTCGGCGAAAAGCTCCGACCGCCTGAGAAACCCATCGGTACCCCACTTGATCCGAGCAAACCGCTCGGAACGCAGTGGTGCACTGCCTATAAAAGGCCTGGTCTCGGCAAAATTACTGGAGATCGTCCGGGCTACGGCCTCGGCTCTGCCGTTTTCCCGAACCTCAGCCCCCTGCACCGCCTGACGATAGAACGGCACAAGAATGTCGACAATTGCGGCAAGATGCTCCTGCCGCAGCCGACCGGCGGCAATGACCCTGTTCAGCATGCCTTCCTCGGGCATGCGTACCATCTTCACCCCGTATTCGACAACTTCACCATCCCCCTTTAACTTAAAGGATTGCCCTTCCCGACTCAACCAGAGGGTTTCCAAGTATATCTCCGGACAAAGACGCCTATTGAGAAACACCTCCCGTTGACAATAAAACTTCCTTTTTGCCAAGCTGGAAAAATCAACAAACCCAAAATTTACCGGCTTCTTCCACTTGTAAACATAGTCGCCGGCAAGTGTCACAAAGGAGATATGGGTCTGCACCAACTGAACCTTGTCGACCGGGTGGGGATAACTCTCCGGCTGGAGAAGGTGTTCAAGATATTCCGGAAGATTGGTGTTATCGATTGTTCTCACTGACATTTCCTTCAGATGCAGGACCGTCGCAACCTCAACAATATATTTTTTGAAAATCATTCCAGACGGCACTGGCAAAATTTCTGCGATTTTGCTTGCCGAGACGGAAAGCTCCCGATAATGTGACCGGCACTGCCCCTCACCCACCTTAACCGATAGGACTCAGCACATGTTTTTTTCCTCCCGATTGCCGGAATGCCTCGATCCCAACGAATTCACTAAGACTCTCGAAGAAAAAAAAGCTGCCGGAGCTACGATCCTCGACCTCACCCATGCCAATCCAACGACTGCCGGTTTTGCCTTTGCGACCACCCTCCCCACACCGCTCTGCAATGTCACAGCAAGCCACTACGAACCTTCGGCCCTAGGCATGAAAGCGGCTCGGAATGCCGTCAGAGGGTATTACCAGAACAACGACTATGGCCTGGTCGACAGCGACGACCTCCTGCTCACCGCGAGCACCAGCGAGGCTTACAGTTTTATACTCAAACTGCTGACCGATCCGGACGACGAGATTCTCATCCCTGCCCCCAGTTACCCGCTTTTTGATATTCTCGCCATGCTCGAAAATGTCAGGCCAAGCCGTTATATGTTGCGCCAAGACAATTCCGGCCATTGGCGTATAGACTTTAAATCCCTCGAACAAGAGATTTCACGGCAGACCCGAGCGATTGTCGTGGTCAATCCCAATAATCCGACCGGATCCTATATGACTGCCGAGGAACTGCAAAAACTCTCGGAGCTTTGCCAACGCCATGAGCTGGCGCTCATCGTTGACGAAGTGTTTCTTGATTATGAAAATCTTGGCGATTCTGCAAAACCCTGCTCGGCAATTACAAGCAAAACTGCCCTGACCTTCACACTTAGTGGCTTCTCCAAGATCCTGGCACTGCCGCAGGTGAAACTGAGCTGGATCCACATACAGGGGCCAGGGACGGTAAAAGCAATGGCAAAACAGCGACTGGAGTTTATTGCCGACACCTATTTATCGGTGAACGGCATGATCCAGCACGCGGCTTCGGCACTTTTTCCTTACCAGGGAGACATTCAACAAGAGATTCTCGCTCGTATCCGCACGAATGAAATCTTGCTGCAAGCGCAGATGGGACTCGACCCTTGCCTCCGTGAAGGCGGCTGGTACGCTCTCATCAAGCTGCCTGACACCATCACTGACGAACAATGCTGCCTGGATCTTTTAAAAGAATCTTCGCTCATTGTCCACCCCGGATTTTTTTACGATTTTATGGAAAACAATAGGATTGTCGTGAGCCTGATTACTCCGGAGGAAGACTTTCGCCGAGGTATAATTCTCCTTAAAAAATATCTCCACCCACAGCACGCCGAATGATTACAGGGTGCAACAGTTCGGCTGCCGTCTTTTATTTTTTACCATCATCATGGATTCGACAGTGCGATTCCCGAGTAAAAAAAAGCATGACAACCGCAAGGGCAGCAGTGACGACAAACCAGATAAAAGCAGCAGTGTAGGCCGCACTGCTGTAAATCCTCATGCCGTTCTGCAATTCCCCTTGCCAGTGATAATCGAGGATTAATCCCAATATCGGCTGCAGAACAGCGGCAACACCCAACACCGACATATTGACAACCCCACCGGTTGCACCGGAGGCTCCCGGATGATTCACCTCTCTGGCAAAGGCAAAACCGATGATGACCGCTCCGGAGAAAAAACCGATCGCCGCCAGCAGGGGATAGAGAAGGGTGCGAGACATCTCGAAAAAGAGAAACACCGCCCACAGCATGGTGGTGCAAACCGTACTGAGAAGATACGGCAGCCTGCGTAGTCCTGTCCGGTCGGACAAAGCGCCGAGCATAGGTCCGCCAATTGCCCATGCAATAAGCATGGTTGAGGTGATAGTTGCCGCCTGTGTTCTTTCCAGGCCGTGTACCTGCATGAGATAGGGCACCCCCCAGAGACCGGCAAAGACCAGGACTGGTGCTGTCGAAAATCCACCGGCAAAGAAAAGTAACCAGGTGTCTCTCCGGCCAACAACAGATTTGAGAGCTGCCCATGGCGGCAAACTTCCATTGTTCTGTACCGAGGTATGGGCATAGCTCCTATAGCCGTATTCGCCTGGATCATCGCGGACAACCAGCCATATCACCAATGCGGCAAAAAGGGTTATGATGCCGCTGGTGGCCATTGCCGTCCGCCAGCCAACAATTGCCACAGCCTCCGATAGCGGCACACCTGCCAAAACCCCACCGATATTGCCGAACAAAAGCGAGACACCGGTAACCGTAGCAAACTTATTGGTTGGGAACCAATGTCCGGCAAGTTTCATACAAGTGATAAAGGCAACCGCCACAGAAGCGCCGACGAGAAACCTGCCGGCGTAGGCAAAGTGTAAACTCGGCCCCCAGGCGAAGATGAAGACACCGAGAGCAAAAACGCCGCAGGCATAACTGCTGAGACGACGCGGGCCAATTTTGTCGACCAGCAAACCGCTGGGAATCTGCATCGCCGCATAGGAATAAAAATAGGTCGCCGAAAGATTACCCATGATGGCACCGCTGATATTGAAATCGCGCATCAGTTCGTCGACCATGACGGCTGGGGCCATCCTTTGAAAAAAACCCAGGAGATAGAGAATTGCCACAAGGCCCCACATTAGCCAGCCAAGCCATGCAGGTGCGTAGACTTTCATATTCATTGACAATTCCTTACGCTGTCAGGTGCACCGGTGGTCGAATCTTCCCTTGCAACAGTCAATTTATTGATCGATATTCTCTTCGGTAATTGTTTTCTTTTTGCCTGTATCGGTCAGTTCCATCTTGCCCCAGCCACCGGTTATGAGCAGTGGCTGATGAAAGGTGACATGGCTGTAATAATAGCCCCCACCTGCATCCTTGGCCGCCGCAGCTGCCTCAATATGACGCGATTGTATCGGACTGTCGCCGCCGGAAACGCGGTCTATCCACCAATCCTTGTCGACAATAAGCAGACGGCGAATCTCCGGCCAGCCGGCATTTTTCAACAGCGCAATCATTTCATTTTGCAGGGTTATGTTGGTCATTCCGGGTTTCGGCATCTTTTGCTGTTTGCCACTGCTGTTTTTAATATCGGCGAGGAGGGCGGCGTAGGAACTATAGTCACTGCCGGAAATGGAGAATTCCCCAGCAGCAAAGACTTCATTATAGGCTTTGACCTCCAGACGGAACGAGTGTTTTCCAGGAGTAAGTTCGCTGAGATATTTGGTAAACAGCTCAGGCCCAAATTTAAAACCGTCCTTCTCCGGAAAGACGATATCGCGGTCGGAATAGTTGGTCATCCCGGAAGGATCGGGGGCTATATCGATAATGAAATAATTTCGCGTCAGCAAGTCGGGTCTTTTCAGACTAATGGTCTTCGAGATCTTTTGCGTTCCATCGATAGACACATACACTATCAGATAGTCGCTGCTGCCAAGCAGCTCTTTCCAAGGTTTTGTCGCCTTCAGCATACCGTAGATCTTGTCGCCGGCGGCAAAGGATGGCGACGAGGTCGGAGGGGCGGTGGGATTGATCGGTTCTTTGGAGAAAACCGTACTTCCACTGCCGGGTTTTGCTGCGGCAACAGCCGTACTCGTGACAGCAGCCGTGCTCGGAGGGTCCATCGGCGGGGGTAGTGTTGACGGAGTTGTTGGCGTACTGCCTGTCTTCTTCGCCTTCGTCACCGATTTCGCAGGTGCTGCCGGTGCAGGCTTCTCAGGATCCTGCTGGGGCGAAGCACCCTCGTTCTGATTTTTCTTGTTTTTATCATCTCCTGGAAATACCTGTTTAACACCGTCCTCTATGGCTGTCGCCCCACTTTTCACGGCATTGCCGACATCATCGACCACGGAGCTGAAGTTGAAAGCACGGCTTGCAGCCGGAAGGCAAAGCAACAATGTCGCCAGGGTGGTGATCAGGTACTTTTTCCGGCAAAGCAGGCTGCTGCATGAAAAGAGAGGCATTCGGGCAATGGATCGGACGGGAAAAAACTTGGGAAAGGGATTTTTCACAGGGCTCTCCTTAACACTAGATGACATAAAATGATTTTAGTCACTTACAAAAATTATTCGCACGGCTTTTGCGAAGATTTTTTGATACGTGCCCTACCCCGTTTATCGGGGGTCAGAAAGTTCTTCAATCACCTCAAATTACAATTTTATAGAGTAAGGCCAGAGAAAACAATACCAGATAGAAAAGTTCCGGGCAATCTTTTCCCTGACCAAAGGCACAAGCCGGTTCCACCCTGTGGCAGGTGTTGATGGCTTTGGAAAAGCTTATAAAATCCAGTCACAAACCGGAAGAAATCGGGGTTGGAAATTATCCTCCGGCCAGCAGCAAACAGTGATGGCAGGAGCAATTATCAGGGAGTCTTCCCGGCTGTGAACAGCCTGAGAAATTTACCGGGAATGGCGGTCTCGAAGCGACAGAGTTTGCCGGTTTTCGGATGGGTGAAGGCAAGGACCTGGGCGTGCAGTCCCATACGACGAAGGGGATTCTGGCTTGCGCCGTATTTATCGTCACCGATAATCGGGTGCTTGATATCCTGCATATGTACGCGAATCTGGTGTTTTCTACCGGTCTCCAGATTGAGCTTAAGCAATGAAAACGTGCCGTTGTCACGGATTTTCTTATAATGGGTGATGGCCTTCTTGCCGAGCTGGGAGCTTTGGTGGGAATACACTATGAGGGCTGAACTTTCCTTCAACCAGGAGGTGATGGTGCCTTCCGGCGGTTCGACCTGCCCCTCAACGACGGCAATGTACGTTCGCTCGGCGATGGTTGTCTCCCAGGTTTCTTGAATCTGGTGTTTGATCTTTTCATTTTTGGCAAAGAGCAGCAGGCCGGAGGTCTCACGGTCAAGGCGGTGGATAATGAAGATCTTATTCGCTGGATCCTGGGTTTTGACGTAATCGCTCAGCATGGCGTAGGCGGTTTTACGCTTTTCCTTGTCGGTGGCCACCGTCAAGAGGCCGGATGGCTTATCGATGACAACCAAATCCTCGTCTTCATGAATAATCTTCAATTCTTGCCCCGGCTTATGCGCAGCTGTCGGGTCCCACCGAACCTCGACATGTTGACCAGAACGAAGCGGATGATCAAATTGGGTAACCGGCTTTCCTTCAACAAAAATCTGTTTGCCTTTGAGCACTGCTTTGACCATGGTGCGGCTCTTATTGGGTAACTTTGCAAGGAGAAAGGTAAGCAAGGTATCTTCTTTATCAGTTGTGAAGGTATCAATTTTCTTCTTGCCGGGGGCTGGGCGTTTTCCGAAATTCTTCATCTTTCTCTCAGAGATGTGGTTAATTTGCATAGACAGGCAATGTCTTAGGCATTGCCTGTCGGCAATCTACGGTTTTTTCCGTGTGAAGTCGTCAACATTCCCTCTGGGGAAACGGCGATTGTGGTGAATCTGCCGACCGTGAGGGCTCCTGCTGTTATGGCAAGTCTGTCCCTTCCTGCCGGTGTTGTATGCGCAAGCCCCTGAGAAAATTTCGCAAAACCTGATCTTTACAGGGGCGATAATGTTTATGGTCCGACCTCCGAAACAGGGCACTGAGTTCATGCTGACTCATGCGAAGACCACCCGACTCAATGATTTTCAACATTGCCTCACTTGTCAGGTCGAAGGCGATCTTCAGCTTCCGTAAAATGACATTGTTATTGATGCGATTTTCTGCCTCTGCCGGCGGCCCTTCTTTTTTACCCCTCTTCTCATTGATCAAACCATTAAGGAAATTTGCCAGCTCTCCATCGATGCACTTCAGCCGATCAGGATCGTTATCTTTTTTCAACCAATTACAGACCTGCTCCCGGGTGACGTGATAATCAACCGACCTGAAGATCGCCATCATTTTCGAATCATCCAGATCGAGGGTGTAACGGATGCTGCGGAGTATATCGTTATTGTTCAAAAGTGTTTCCTGTGATAAATGTTGTCGGGTATGATGATGTCCGCGTCTGCTTTGCTTTTCACCATACCAGATTTTCACGCTCTTCGGGTAACCTTGTTTACGGTGCTCGCAACCATTTCTCAGTTCAGACCTGCAAAATTCGCCAAAAACAGATACCTCAACACTCCCCCCTTAAAAGTCACAAGGCTCGTCCAGAAGAGAGTGTATTGACAGGGATGTGGAAATACTAAAAGGATCAAACCATGAAAGACGTTGTCATCGTATCCGGATGCAGGACGGCAATAGGTGCCTTCGGAGGAAGCCTCCGCGAACTGAATGGGGCAACTCTTGCGAGCATTACCATGAAAGAAGCGGTGCGTCGGGCCGGTATCGATCCGGTTTTGATCGATGATATTCGCTATGGCTGCTGCATGGAATCCGCCGACACCTTAAACGTCACGAGGGTCGCATCGCTCATGGCCGGAATCCCCGAAAGCGTCACGGCGGTCACCATCAACCGTGTCTGCATTTCGGGCATGGAGGCTGTCATCTCCGGGATGGCGATGATCCAGGCCGGGATGGCTGACATCATTCTCGCCGGTGGAACCGAACATATGTCCAGCGTCCCCTACTCCGTACCCAGTGCACGTTGGGGCTGCCGCCTCCAGGATCAAACCTTTGTCGACAATATGATCCATGCCCTGCATTGCGGCTCACACCTCATTCCCCACCCCGAAGACGGCCCGGTGGACGCAGGCAAACCGCCGCTCAGCTTGTTCGTCGGCAAGCCGTATGTCATGGGCCACACCGCCGAATTCATCGCTCAACATATGGGCATCACCCGGGAAGAAATGGATAAGGTGGCGCTGAGAAGCCATAATCAGGTGGAACGCGCGACCCAGGATGGTTCCTTTGCCGACGAGATCGTGCCTGTTGAAGTCCCGCAAAGAAAAAAGGCGCCACTGATCTTTGACAAAGACGAACATTTCCGACCGGGT
>JAABQY010000074.1 GCA_011391225.1 Desulfobulbaceae bacterium
GAAGACTTTATTCGTGAAATTGCAAAGATTGGCAGGCAAGTAATCTTGCATCTTTGCCCGGACACCGGTTCCGACGCCGTGCGCAAGGTGCTGGGCCGACCCTACACCAATAAAGCGCTCCTCGACACCATTAATCTTTGCCATAAATACCGCATACCTGTGACTAACTTTTTCTCGGTCGGTTTAGCCGGGGAGACTGTAGAACAGGTAGAGGAAACGTGGAACCTCTGGGCTGAGCTTGATGCCATGAATGCAGAGGCACAGGCACGAGGGCATTTCGGTGACATCGACAACACAGTTCCCATTGGCGGGCAGGTTCTGGGCCCGATTGTCATAGATCCCGGGTCACCGGCCTTTGACGATCCCGATAAATATGGATACACTCTCCTTTATAAAAACCTGGAAGAGTATGTGCACGGCTTGTCACAACCGGTATGGAATCATTGGCTGAACTATGAGACGAAGCTGTTGGATAAAAACACCATTGTCGAATTGATTTTTCAATCCATGGAGTTTACCATCGACCAAAGAGAACGATATGGGTTTTTCAGTGCTCCCGAGGCCCACTACGAGCGCTGCAGAGTTGAAGCAGACAGAGTTATCGCCAAAGAAATCGATGAGATCTTAAAGATTGGAAACGAGAGGGAAAGACAGCTCCGTATCGTCGCCATAAGAAGGAATCTGGACGAATTGGAAAAAACACGAATGACCTTTTTCGAGCCTTAAAAAAAGGCCAAGGATGACCGACAATTTACATCGTAACTTGTGCCGCTCTTTTTAACAGCGCATACAAGAAATGGTTGCCGGGCATCCTCACTGCCCTTTTACTCAGTACTCCGAAGCTTACTTGCCCGTTTCAAAGCGGAAGTTCTGATCAGGATCGACGATCGCAAGAACTCGCACAACGCAACCGTCACCACCTGGCCAACGCCAGGGGAAGGCCATAAAGAAGCATCTTTTGCCGGTCACCTTATCAAGGTCGCCGCCGACATTTTCAATGCCTGGAATGCCGCCTTGCACCATAAGGGTTTTATGACCTGCTTCCCAATCCGGGAAATCCGTTTTGGCATCACGGCCGGTAAAGGCCTTGTATTCTTCAATAAGATGCGGCTGAGTCGGTCCGAGGCCGTGATCAACTAATTTGGTAGCGATCGGATGGTCATTGGCTTGATGGCCATATCCGACCAGTTTGACTTTTTTATCAACCAGCCATTGGGCGCCATCGCGGTAGATGCCGCAACCATAGGCAAAATACTCATCGGTATCGGCCCATTTTCGATGGAAGCCGGTGTTGATCATGACAATATCTCCCTCTTGAATCTTGGGAGTTGCATTTTCAAGATCCTCGGCAGTAATGATGCCCCATTTGCCTTTAGGAATAGATACCGCAACCCCGGTACCGCACAAGCGCCACAACGGGTATTCGGAAATACCCGGAGTGTTTTCGGTAACATGTATCGGTGCGTCCATATGTGTGCAGCGGTGCATGATACCTTCCCAGTTCACCTCGTAAACACCGTCCTTGGCATGGAATTTATTTACGGTGACATTGACACTCGGAGTCGAGGGCCACTCTGGCATATGCTGATGAAACGGATGACTTAAATTATATATTTCAAGACTCATAAGTATACTCCTATTGCTTTTTAGTTAATTATTTGCCGGAGGGAATTCTGAGATTGCCGCTTGGATCGGTCATGGCCACAAACCTTACCGGACAAGCGTCACCATATTGAAATTTCCACGGTGTAGCGACAAAGGTGGCCCTTTTCCCTAACAGGAGATCAACATCACCACCGACTTGCTCGATGGTCGGAATGCCGGCACCCAAAAGAGCTTTATGCGCAACATTCCATTCGCCATGTTCCTTTTTGGGATCTTTGCCGGTAGCTTTGGTGTATTCCCCAGCGAGTCGCCGCATGGTCGGTCCGCCGCGATGCGGCCCAAGTGAGGTCGCCAATGGGTGATCGATTTGCTGCGTATCAACGGCCACCATTTTACATTCTTTGTCGACCAACCATTGTGCGGCATCTTTTGACAAACCTGGGGACTCACCATAATATTCAAAAGATTCCGAATATTTATGATGCCAACCGGTAACAATGACAACGATGTCACCCTGTTTAACCCCGGGTTTGGCGGCTTCGAGATCGGCTGCGGTAATGACTTCATAACTGCCCTTGGGGATGCTCAAAACCACCCCATTGCCGAAATAGCGATCTTCAGAAATGGCGGCCAGATCTGCACCTCGCTGAATCATATGGATGGGAGCATTCAAGTGTGTGCCGGTGTGCATAACCGTATTGATTTTCCAAGCCAAAACACCATGCTGGCTGTGTTTGACGGCGCGGAACATCTTCACATCGGCCTGTCCGGGATAAGATGGTACCCCATGGCCCCAGTTATGACTGAGCTCCACCAATTGCAATCCTGTATAGGAGTCTGTAACTACTGTCATAATAACCTCTCTTTTTCAAAGTTAGTAAGCGTTGTACCTGCGGAGTACACAATCAGGAAGCCGTTGCACCACCATCAATGAACAGGGTTTGGCCGGTATGGAAACCGGAGGCATCGGACGCGAGGTAAACTGCAGGCCCAACCAAATCTTCAGGCAAACCTAATCTCCCCAAGGGAATCAGAGCCTTATATTTATCAGCCAACTCTGGGCTTTGCTGAATATGAATAGTCCCCTGGGTGATGATCAGAGCAGGGCCAAGGGCGTTTACGCGAATGTTAAACGGAGCCAGTTCGATGGCTAACGTCTTAGTAATCATTTCCACCGCGCCTTTGGTACCGCAATAAGCTGAATTACCACCACCGTACCCTCTAATACCCCGGACAGAAGACAGATTGATAATGCTGCCTTTCTTATTTTCTCTCATGGCATTGGCCACGTGTTTACAGGCAATCATGACACCCTTGACGTTAACGGCAAATATTTTTTCCCAGTCGTCCATAGGATACTCCAGCGCCGGTCGTTTCATGTTCAAACCGAAGGCATTGACAAGAATGTCAATAGCGCCGAATCTTGCAAGAACATCCTTGACCAGACCGGCCATACTCGCTTCGCTGGTGACGTCGACCTGGTGAGCCATGGATTCCATTCCGGTTTTTGCTGTGATTTCTTCAGCAAATTTATTCAAACTTTCCATGCTGTGCATGGTGGCGACAACTACTTTAGCGCCATTTTCAGCCATTCCCAATGCCAAGGCACTGCCGATGCCGCCGGCACCGCCAATAACCAGCGCCACCTTCCCGTCGAGTCTAAAGAGATCTGACATTTACATGCCCTCCTGGTATTGAATTGATTTTGGGGCGATCTTAGCTTGCCATTTTTCTAGGCATCGCGAAAAATCTGTTCTTAAAAACAAAAAGTTAACAGCCCTTGTAGAGTAATCCTGGGATGACTACAAAAGCCTGCACTCCAGGGACTTTTGCGATCATTGGCGTCCATGTCTCGTCTTTTGTCCGAGCCAATTCCGACAAAATCGCTACTCATGTGTTGCACAATATTGAATCACGTCTTGCGAAATGCAACGCTTACGGCATGAAAATATCAAACCAAAACATAATTGTCAAGATGATTTGACGCGGCAAAAACTTCATTGAAATCCACTCAGCCAATTGCAACAATCGATTCTGAGTACATTAGATAAAGCTAACAAATAATTATTGACGAATTTCCCCCCATGCATAATGTCCCGTATTACTCAATCATGTTCCGTTATTCTGGATCAATAGCTTGTTTTCTCATAGAATTGAAGATTGCGTATTATTCCCTTGACAGCATCTGAAGATTTAATTATCAAAGCCAATATATTGGAATCTAGTCCCAATATATGCAACATACAGAGGATGTCTTTGCGCACGTTTGAGGTACAGCGAGGATAATTGCCAATTCTCTTTCCGATCCATCGAAAATTCATCAAGGACTCTTTATGCCCCTAGAACAAAAGCCAAACAACCTGTCGTCAACAGAGAAGGCTTTAAGAATATTGATGGCCTTTACCCCACATAATTACGAGATGGGTACATTGGAAATCAGCAAAAAACTCGGCATTCATAAATCCACGGTCAGCCGGCTCCTCCATTTGCTTACCGCTAGCGATTTTCTTTACCAAAATCCGGAGACAAAAAAATACATGCTGGGTCGGGCCATAGCAGAGATGGGCAATGTTGTGATAAAATCACTTAACACCGCAATTGTTCGCATAGCCCAACCTTACCTCAACGAGCTAAGCAACCTTGTCTGTGAGAGTGTTGCCATGGAAGTACTCTCGGGCACCAATGTCATCCTCTCCGGCCATGTGGAGGGTCAAACCCATATTCGCTTCTCATTCCAACCGGGAGAACAGGTCCCGATAAATGTAGCTGCCGGTGCAAAAGCTATTCTAGCCTACTGCGAACCTGATTTTGTTGACCTCTGTATCAAAAAGAAATTCAATCGCTTCACTGCCAACACAATAATTTCAAAGAAAAAATATAAGGAAGCTCTTGAGGAAGTGAAACTTACCGGTATCGCTTACGATAACGGAGAGCGCTACGAAGACTCCCATGCCATTGCAACCCCGATCTTCAACCATGAGGGCCTCCCCATTGCTGCCGTCGTCGTTGCAGGACCGGCATTTAGACTGACACCTCAATTCTTGAATGAAATTGTCGCGCCTTTAAAGAAAACCGCCGCAGAAATCTCAAAACGGTTGTTTTATTAGTTAGTCGGTTAGAAATATAACTATTCAGCATCCGAGTCTCGCTGATCGCCACATTTGAAACCGAAAAATATTCGACAGGGCGGTCATTCGGCAAAGACGAATCGCATTATCCACTACCACCAACAGAAAAGGGCCGAAAGATGACAAACCATCCTTCGGCCCACGACGAGATACTTACGCTCCCCACACAATGGGGAATAAGTACCTTCACGAATTTCATTCAAAAACAAGAAATGAATTCCTAAGGTACTTAGATTTCTTAACCACCAAGCTTATCGTAATACATTTTAAGATCGTAGTTAAGAAAATGGTCGATTTTCGTGAGACCCCTGCCATAGCCACTCCATAAGTCGTTGACTGTCAAGCCGATGAGATTTTGTCTGATTTTGAACTCCATCTTGTGCCAGAGATTTCGGCGGTAATCATTGTCGAGGACAACGAGACCGGAGGCGTTGGCAATGGACTTCTTCAACAGCCGGCGAAAAGCGATCTTGCTGTAGCCGAAGGAGCCAAGGAGCAGTGTCACCAGGACCAGAACCACTGGGATAACCAGGGTAGACAGGGCAACGCTGCCATTTTTTAACGAAGCAATGAGGGTGGTATCCGGAAAAGAGAAAAAGGTGGAGAGAAATACGTCGCCGAAAAGAAACAGGACAACCGCCAGGCCAAAAGAGAAGTTGGCAAATTTCCAGAACAAGGTGTTAGCACGACGGAGAAATTCTCCGACCGCCTGGGCAACGATTTGTAGCTCGTTCACCTGCCGATCGATATCTTCGAGGATATGATTGATGCGAAAACTCGGTGCTTTTTTAATCTTCTCAACAAGCTGGTCCCGTTCCTGAGGCCAGTCTTTGGCCACAGCCTTGAGATTGGCGACATGGGGCGAATAGGTGAGATAAATATGTGGAATATCCTTGCGACCGGTCATTTGCGACATATTCCAGCACAGGGTGCCGTAGGAGCGGGTAAAATCGCTGAGATTGTCACATTCGTCTATTCGGCTCATAACGAAAATGATCCGATGTTCCCCCGATTTTTCCGGCAGGGTGTTACGGATCGCGTCGTAGGATTCCTTGATGGTCCCCGCTTTATGCGGGTCGAACATGAGAACAATGAGGTCGGCCATCTTGGCAAATTCACCAAGAACTTTCATATAATCATAGCCCCGGTCGTTTTCGCTGGTGGCGTCGAGCATGCCCGGACTGTCGATGATCGCCATATTCTCGAGGAACGGGGTGACGATCTGTTTCATGCAAATATGCGAGATGAATTTTTCGCCGAACTGTTTGAAATGGCCGAAAGGCAGTCTTTCATCATTCACCAAGGTCGAGCCGGGCGTTTCCGCACTGGATATCCCTGGATCACAGGTAATGATGGTAAAGGAATCATCGGTCGGTGCCTGCCCCGTTCGCTGAATATCCTGGCCGACCAATTCATTGATCAGGGTTGACTTGCCAGACGAATAGTTGCCGATAATGAGGACAATCGGCTTCCATTTCAAGGCAGCATCGATACCGCCAAAGTCCATTTTATAACGGTTGAACAACGATTCGAGTTTTTTCTTTACCTTGGCCTGTAATTGCTTTTGCAGTTCTTTTTCATTCATCATATGACCCACATTGATATTTTATCTGACACAGGTTCACTTTCCGGGAAAGATTTTCATCTTACTCTAATTGGAAAAAACTCTCGAACACTAAATGCAGTCAAAAGCACTGTACAAGCCAGGCATGTTTTCCGATAACGGCGGTGTACACTTGCTACGATCATCACTGATATTTAGAACACCGGGGTAATCCTTTCAACCGTTACCTCACTCTTCCACAGCAAGTCAATGAGCTCATCGTTATCGTTCTCCCTTATCTGGATCGTCACAAGATGATGTTCCGTGCTGTAACCATAGTGCTGAGAAATAGCCAGAATCTCTTTGTTCTGTTTTTGGAAGACCTTGATCATCCTATAAAAGGCCTCGGGATTTTGATCGATTTTCAGGTCGAACCGAGTGCCCGCCTGCCCGCCGGTCATGCTCTCCAAAAAGGCGTCGAGAATATCGAGAATACTGAGAATACCTACAACCTTCTTGTCTAGAACCACGGGAAGGCCGTCAATCTTATTGCGACGCATCTTCCTGGTCGCCTCAACCAGAGTGTCGTCAGGTCCGACTGTTATCGGCGAAGAAGTCATAACCATCCGTATGGCCGTGTTTGCGGCAATATAATCCTCTTCCGATGCACCTTCTGCATCAAGCATTGACGGCATCACTTTTTCTAGGTCGCGGGGGCTAATTATACCAACCAGCATACCGTCTTCAACTACTGGAAGGCGCCTGATCTTGTGGCCTTTGATCATCTTTTCGGCTGAGGCGATGGTCTCGTCGGGCGAAACTGTCACGACTTCGGTCACCATCCACTGTTTCACAAACATTGCTGTGTTCTCCTTCTCTTTCGGCCTAGTTAAACCTCTTCAACCGCCGCTGCCTTCGGGGACTTACTGTCCGAGTGAAATTCGAGTTTACCGCTATCGCCGTTAAGGGCAAAGTGGCCCCCTGCATACGTTTTTTTTAGAGTTGCCTCAGTATTACCGATGCGAATAACGGCGCCGCAACGAATTATCCCTTTGATAGTTATCTTTTGTCTACAAGCGTAACGTAAGCCGCTTGACTTATCGTACTCCCCCACACCGGGAACAAGGTTATACGAATAGAGAGAGGCTTTGGCATCGGCGAGCTCTTCATGCAACTCGTCCAACTCGTCTCCCGCAACCGCCGAGCCAAACCGCCTATGCCATCCATCCACCGCTGCCTGCGCCTGGTGAAAAGCCTCCAATAATTTAAAATGCCTGGCATATCTTTCCGGCATGGTTGCAGCGGCAAGCAGGGAATTGGGACTGGTTTCGGTATCGACCTCGACGGCCCTTATGCTGCCGCCGGCAAACAGATCGGAACTCACCACCCTCGCTTGACCGGTGAGTTCTATATCTTTATGACATCTGATCTCGGCATAATACGCCTCTCGACCAACACGCACCGATCCTTTACAGGAAATCGATCCATTGCCGATAACCGGGATATCAACATCGCCATCGGCCTCGACGCTAGCCTCTTCCCCCATGATCGCGCCGCGAATTACTACGTTGCCGCGGCTGCTGATATGCGCCGATTCGACGCTACCACCGATAACCACATCACCGCCGGTGGTAACCTTGAAGCCGGGCTTGACCGACCCACCGATTTCAACCGCATCCCGTGATTCTACATTGCCGGTCTGATGATCAACATCGCCGGGAATAACCAGCTTGGCGGTTACCCGGACACTGGTGTCGGTGACCGCCGACAGCACTCCGGCAATAGCGGCATGAATCTCCCCGGTAGCCTCATCGTAGAGGACATCTTCGGTCGTTTTTATAATCAGGTCTTTGCCCGGGATCTGCGGCACCTCATGGCCATACACATTGACGCCGCCGAGGCCGGCGGTTGCCGAAACCTTGGTGGCCAAAAGCTGGCCTTTATCAACTCCGGTGAACAGATGCCGTTCGCGAAAATCCATGCGGCCATCGCCAAGCTCCTTCCCTGCCTGCGCGCCGACCGCAATATCGATTCGCAGCCAGGCATTTTCGCCATTCACCGGCAAGCGACCGCGGGCTATTACCTGCTTTTTAAGGGGTTGCATCTCGGTTTTCACCGCTGCGATGCAGGCAGCTATGTTATTTTCCCGGAAGCCTGAGCGAATACCGGCTTTTTCAAGCATTGCTGCGATTTCCGCAGAACCGGGTAAAGAATGGCCGGTAACCGGCGGGTAAAGATTCATTTTCACCGTCCAGTTATCGGCACTCACAAAAAAAAGCGGTTCGAGATCGACGATGATTTTTTCACCCGCAGCCTCTTTGAATCTCGCCATTTGTGGATAACCAACTGTTTTTGCTAGTAAAGCCCTCTTGTCGGCGGAAAACTCCACGTTTTCGCCGGGAATCAGTTCGATATCACTTTTTGCACCATAGGCCTTCCCAGACGATCCTTGACTCCCGCCTTCAAGAGCAACAAGCATTGCTCCGGCAGGCATCAGCTGAGTGACGGTAAATACCTGGCGATTACCGTCCTGCCCGAAGGTGAGTGTTTCCGCAAGAAAAAATATTTTTACCCTCACTGCCACGACATTCCTCCTGCTATCACCACAAATAGAGTGCTGCACCAATGGCTGTAACATGCTTCTATTATATCACATTTTTCAGGCAATTTCAGTGTCGTGCAATTTTTCCATGTTTTTTCAAGATTTTATTAAGAAAAGTCATCGACAAAGGATCTTTATATAGGGTTAATATTTTGGAATTAACATGATAATTGTACAGAGAATTGCAAAAAATTCCTGATTATCTCCAGGCCATCCAGCAATGTGCCGTCCAGATCGGTGATAAAGAGTCTTTTCGCGAATTCCGTCCGGCATGAATTTGGTTGTTTGGTCACCGACTCTCCTTCCACGCCTTCTCCGGCTTTGCAATCAGCAAATCGGCCAGACCACTGGTCCGCTCGATATTCCTTGAAAGCGCCAACCGTAAAATCTCTTTTTCGGCAACAAGCCGCACGGCTTTTTTCGCCCGAGTAACTGCGGTGTAGACCAACTCGCGGCTGAGAATGCGGTTATCTTCTTCAGGCAGGACGACCACTACCTCGTCAAACTCGGAGCCTTGGCTTTTATGGATGGTCATGGCGAAAACCGTCTTGCAGCTTGGCAGGCGCGAGGGCGGATAGCTGCGCCATCCGCCTCCTGTCCGTTCGAACCAGACCTGCAGTTCGCCTTTTTCAGAGTCGGGCAGGCAGATGCCGATATCGCCGTTATACAGATCGAGAGTATAATCGTTTCTGGTGATCAATATCGGCCGGCCGGGGTACCAGGTGTCCGGCCGACAGGGGAAACCGCGCTGCATAAGGGCCAGTTCCACCTGGCGGTTGATCGGGTCTACGCCCCTGTTGCCGTAATGCAGGGCACAAAGGACGCGAAAACTGTTGAACAGGGCAAAATATTCCTGTAGATCAGCCGTCCCTGATCGAAGCATCGCCTCAATGAAGGGGGCATATCGGTCGCTGATATATCCGATTAAATCCTCATGCAAAAGAGACACATTTTTTGCCCTTGAATCCTCGAGGAGGTTCCAGGCAGTGGCGCTGTCGGCGCCGTTGATCACCTCGGCCAACTGCTTGATCCCTACCTCAAATCGATAGTTTTTTTGCAGCTCGACTACGTTTTGCGGTAGACCCCTTATAAAATCGCCGAGCACTGCCCCGGATTCGACCGAAGCGAGCTGGTCCTTATCGCCAAGAAGAATGAGACGTGCGCCGGGCTTGATGGCATCGACAAGTTTACTCATCATCGCCAGATCAACCATTGATGCCTCGTCAACCACAACCACATCCCAGGCCAATGGATTGTCCCGGTTATGCCTGAATTGCGGCGAGCCCCGACGAACTCCAAGAAGTCGGTGCAGGGTAGAGGCGCTGGTTGGCAAGACACTCTTCACTTTTTCGGGAAGCTGCAGATGGCTAAGGTTCTTACCGACCGCCTCGCTCAAACGCATCGCCGCCTTGCCGGTAGGCGCGGCAAGGGCTACCGCCGGAGCCCGCCGACCATCAGCCGTCTGAAGCAGCAGGGCAAGGATCTTCACTACCGTCGTTGTTTTGCCGGTTCCCGGCCCGCCGCAGATGATCGTCAAGGCCCGATGGAGAGTGACCTTCGCCGCCTCCTTCTGCCAGTCGGTGCCCGGTCCGGGATCGTCGAAATATGCGTCTATCAGATGTTCATCCAGATCCGGGGTTAGGGTTATGGCCGCCATGATCCTGATCTGCTCGGCCAGGCGGGTCTCGTAGTGGAAGTAACGATGCAGATACAGTCGGTGGTTGTGGATGACCAAGGGGGTTTGTCCGCCATTTGAAACTAAGAAATTGGCAGAGAAAAACCGCTCATCTCCCTCGCTTACCGGCAGGCAGCTGTGACCCTCCTCGAGGGCTCTTGAAACCCTGGCAACCAGTTGCTGAAAGCGCTCCTTCGCCGCCCCCGTAAGACCCGAACGACCAGCGAGAAACTCAGCAAAATATTGGTCAAGGGAGGAAATATTCAAGTCATTCATCTTCATGCCCCCCTATTGCCCGGTCAAGCGCCAAAACTTTTTCGTGGTCGGGAAGGGTGGCAAAGACGCCGCTGCCGGGGATATCCGGGGCCATACCGCGGACAAAGAGGTACATGACGCCGCCAAAATGGTCGTCATAGCGATAATCATCAATGCGATTCTGCAGATGGCGATGCAGGACAAGGGTATAAATCCAGTATTGCAGGCCGTAATTGTGGGATTGCATGGCGGCAACGAGCTTATCGGCCTGGTAATCGGCCAGGGCGTCACCCAAGAAATTTGTTTTATAATCAAGAATATAATATTTGCCGGCGAATTCGCATACCAGATCGATAAAGCCGGTCAGGTAGCCTCGCATGGTTCTGTGCGCAAGGGGCACGACCGTTGGCTCACCCCTAAGAATTTCATTGATCCGCTCGGTTGCCAGAAGTCCGAGGTGAAAATAGAAACCCATTTCTTTCAGACACCGACGTTCATCGACCATGGCCAGGCTGAAATTGTCGGTGCTGCTTGCCGGCAGGAGCAGCGTCGTCGCCACCTGCTCCAGCAGCTTCCCGATTCCCTCGGGCTCGGCCACTACCCCGTAATGTAGACATTTCTGCCGCAGCAGCGTGGTATTATCCTGCTTCCCCTGGGCGATCATTGCAAACACTAGTTCGTCGAGCAGGTCGTGGATGACGTTGCCAAAACTTGCCCCCATCGGCAAACCCGGGACCAAAACCAGGCGACCGGCCGAGCTTGCGGCAACTTCGGCTTCCTGTTCGTATTCGCTGAGCATGGCCATTGCCGAGTAACTTGACATCTGCCAGTCGGTGTACAGCGACCGGCCCGAAGCAACAAGCGAATGGAGTTCCAGGGATATTGCCCCAGCGATTGGGGTTACCGGGGTATCAAAAGCTGCTATGGTCAGCAGCTGCACAGGATTGTATTGCAAAACTTCCTGGAGGTGTTCCTGCTGCTCCTGATACGGCAGCGCCCCACCCGGAAAAAGCAGATAGCCGAGAGCCGACTGGAAAGAATCAGCTACAGGAATATGCGGTTTGACATCCGCCCACATGACATAACAGCGAATTTTAGCGCGGGTAATTGCGACATAAAGCAAGCGCAGGTCTTCGGCCATCTGTTCGCCGACTGCTTTGTCGCGCCGCTGTAAAAACCGCGGCGAGCCAAGATCGACCACCATCCGGTGATCGTCGTCATGGCCGGATATTTGATGCTTTTCGCCGCTGAGGCGGTCGCTGCGATACCAGAGAAAGGGGCAGAACACCACCGGGTATTCCAAGCCCTTGGCACCATGCATGGTGACAATGCGCACCGCCTCTTCATCGCTTTCAAGCAACAGTTCGGTGTTGTCCGTGGCGGAATCATCGCTAGTCATCTGCAACAGCCATTGCACAACCTGGCTCATTCCGAGGTTTTCAGTGCTCTCCTCTTCCTGAACCAGTTCGAGCAGATGGTTGATATTGGCAATAACCCGCTCTGCAAACCGGCCAGCCGCAAGGGTAACCAGCACCTCCTCGGATACCAGCAACCGGCTTATCATTGCCAGAAAGCCCTGCTCACGCCAGCGCTGGTGGTAATCAATAAACCGGCTATGCAGCTGGTTGAGCCGTTCCTCGTCGCGCCATAGCTCGTAAAGGTCATTGCCGGTAAAGCCAAACCAGGGAATAGTCAGTGATGTGCGCAGCTTCACCATATCGCCGGGGTTGGCGATGGCCTGCAGCAGCAAAAGCAGGTGGCGGCACTCGCCGGTGTGAAAGACCGAGGCGCGGCTGGCGACCACCGCCGGGATGCCAGCCGCGGTCAGCGCCTGCCGGTATGCCTCGGCTTGCCTGTGACTGCGCACCAGGATGGCGATATCGTGCGGGGCAAGAAGCAGCTCCTGCTCGGTTC
>JAABQY010000075.1 GCA_011391225.1 Desulfobulbaceae bacterium
GCCCTGGTCCTGAAGCCACGCCAGCCGAGTATGGCTGCCGGTCCATGTGCCGATGCGGTCTGGCTCAACTCCAAAGCAAAGATTCGGGTGGAAAGCGCACAGGAGCAGCATCGCATATAGCGTCGACAATCCTTTATTAAGTTGCATTCTGCCCCGCACTATTATTGTTTTTTTCTTCCCCGCGAATGTGCAGAATCCGCGCCGGGGCACCAACCAGCACGGCGTAGTCAGGGGCATCTTTGATCACCACCGACCCTGCGCCGACAATAACCCCTTTGCCAAGCTTAACACCATCAAGAATAACCGCCCCGGCACCA
>JAABQY010000076.1 GCA_011391225.1 Desulfobulbaceae bacterium
GAGCTCGCCCCGAGAATAGCACCCCTGGTCCATGATCGGCATGTCAAGCCGGTCGTGGTGATACCGCCCCCCACCGATATAACAGTTGCCGGCGATGATCGTCGAGGCGCCAATGGTGATGCCGGTAACCGAGGCAAAAACACAGTTGAAACCAACATCGACCCGCTCCATAAGTACGACATGGCCGGTTTTTCCAAGAACAATGCAATTTCGTGATAAAACCACTCCGTCCCGCAACTGCACCCCGATATCGCCGCTGCCACTGGCATCAATAAAGGTGCAATCATCAATCGCCACATTGGCACCAAAGGCCATACGCGCGGGATGCCTAATCACCAGACCACGGCCGAGAATGAGGCCAGGGCCAACCGATCGAAAAAGATGCTTTGCCGCCACCTGGCGCACGACATAACCAAGGGCTCCACCGAGGTTGGCAAACAGGAGAGCAAAGCACTCATACAGGCAAAAGCGGAAAAAAGAGAGGTCGCCGGCCGCCTTCTTTTTATATTTGGTAAAAGCTGACTCGACTCCGTTGTGAAGTTGATCAACTAGTGGAATCTTATCTACTTTCGTTATGTTATCTGTCATTGTTTACAAGAAAACGACTCGGGGGATCCGCAGCAATGCCTCAAAGATGAAACCGTACATTGCCAGGAGAAACACCGGGGTCAGACCGAGAATCAGCAACCGGTGATTTATTGCTGTATAGTTCCACCCATAAAGGATACCGAATATCGGTAGAATGGGAAAAAGATACCGCCCCTGGGGCTGAAAATCTGTTGTCCATGAATGATACAGAGCAATCCCGATTAAGCCCGCAGAAATGCCGATGGCGGCAATCGCCAGTCCACTGCCGATCCATCCTCCGCCACGGAAGATGGCGGCTAATACCAGTGCCAGCAGCAGCGCCCCGGACCAGCGCACCAGGTCATAATAGACCGGTGTTCCAGAGATAGTGAAATAGCCGAATACCCCAAAACTGCTGCGAAATGTCTTCTCAAACCAACGATCGACTAGAACGATCCCCTCCAGGGTTGCGCCACGCGCTTTACGGTAAAGCGAGACATGCTTTTTGTGTAGTTCCGTCGATGGCTTATACCAGGCGTGTGCCATCTCCTCCTGGAGACGGCCAATTTTCTCTTGGCGGTCAGAACCGTTTACGAGGTAATCGGCGCCGTGCCGCAACCCGAAAATGCTCAAGCCGACACAGGTGATCAATATCAATCGTATGATCGCCGCCTTTTTCTCCCAGAAAAATTCATCGGCGAGAAAAAACTTGACCAGCAAAACAAGATAAAAAAAGACGACAAAGGGCAGGTAAACAATCTTCAATAAAAAAACAATACCGAGGAGAAATCCAAGCACCACAAACCCGAGCAGTTTGACACCCCAGCCGTCACCCTTGAGATAGCGATGCAGCAGACTGTTGGGGTTTATCAGTTCGACAGCGGCTAAAAAGGCAAAAAACAGGGCGAAGGCGTCCGATGCACAGTAGCTGAAGATATACCAGATCTGCGACGAGACAAGAAAAGGCAGTGCCACCATTCGCGCGTACCGGTTGCGTATCGTGTACAGAACAATCAGCCCGAACAGAAAGACGTTAAACAACCTCAGAGAAAAGTATTCCGGGATGCTGAAGGTCTGCATAAACTTGTGGAACTTGCCGGCAAACAGGTAATAAATCTCACCATTATTCAGCCGCGATACCCCGTAGACGCTAAAGGTATTGCGGATCGTCTGATCATCAATGACCGGAGGTAACCAGTGGTCATGATAATAGGCGATTGCCGACATGTGCACATATTCGTCCGGATGGCTGTTGTCTTTACTTATACCTGCCAGAGTAATTATTAGCACCCAGACCCCGAACAGCAGCACCGGGACAAACCGCAAATTGACCGCCAGGGGCGAAGTGCAATACAATACGCAAAAGACTATGGCGGATATCACCGCCAGCCGCAGCAGCAACCAGCCAAGATCCAAACCCTGCCTTTCCGGGGCAAGCAATAGCTCGAAATTACCATCATTCCCGGAAGACCGCACCCAAAGGCCGTCATTATCCACCCTGGATTCCGCGATCTCCTGCAAGGGTACCAACCTGCCAAATTGCTCCGCGGTCGACAAAGTAATCGGCCCCAAACCCTCCTGGCGAATCACGAATTCCTTTAAGGTAGCCTCACCCGCATAGCTGTGGGTGTCAATGCGCAGCTTGGCAATCTTGCCGATATCAGGAAGGAACATGCTGTAATGCTTACGTTCCGGAGTGGCAATAACTGCTGCCACATTCTTTTCGGAATACAGCTGACCTGCTCCTGCCCAATAGATTTTGAAATCAGTCTTTTGGGCAACTGTCAGTTCAATCTCGACTGAAGCGGTATTGACAAAGAAATTGTAGTAGAGAGCACAGGCCAGAAGGCATGAAAAAACTGTAAACAGCGTTTTCATCAATCGATTTCTCACTGTATCCGGCTCTGGTGTTTGTTTGTTTTCAATACTCACGAAGTGCTCCCGATGATGATGGATTGCAAAAAAAATCTATGGGAAGAATCATTTTAAAAGAAATGCTCCCCACAGCACTCATGATTTATTTTTCCTGACATTCCTACTTTGCTGCGGGAATTACGTCTCCGACATCTTTTTTTGTTAAAACCAACCCCCATTGCTTGTTGGTGGTAATCATAGTAATTGTTGTAAAGGTTTGATCTTGAAACGTCCCAATATACACAGAACCGGTGTCGTTTTCTACCTTCAGGGTGCCCGTTCCCTCCATCAGACTCCAGACTCCTTTTCCCTGTTTGGAGACACCGTCGCTGTTGAGAATGTCATAGGTATGATTGCCGATGGCGTAAAAATCAAATATCCCTTCATAGGTGCGTGTATCCTTATAACTCGTTCCTGCCGATTTCCACTTGCTGACCAGGTCGGCAGCAGTCGGCTGTCTGGGGCTGCGACTTTCACAACCGCCCAAGAATAGGAGAACGATCCCGACAAACGCTGCTGTGACAACACCAACTCCCGTCTTCACAGGGTTGGCCTTTCGCTTATCTCGTTTCAGCTCTGGACGAACCTTAGTAGCGCTCATATAGTTTAGTTAAGATAACCTTTAGCGATTTCTTCTCTTGCTCGTTGCATTCCCGCATGGGCTGAGCAAAAAAAGGTGCCAGATGCCCCAACGGCACACTGAGAATAAACTTTCTTTACTACACCACCCCCCAGACCATTGCAACTACTATTTCCCGACATTCAGGGGCCACCGGATCCGACCAATAATGGTCCGTAAAAACCATTGGCAGACGCCCCGTATCGCTATATATTGCTTAGAAATATTTCAGTGATAACCTGACTAACAGGAATGGGAATTTAACCTTAGAAAAACTGGGGATTGCCGCATGAAAGATACAATTTCAGCTGTTCGAGGTATGGAAATACTGGATTCACGGGGTAACCCGACAGTTCGGGTCTTTGTTGAACTTGCAGATGGGACGACTTCCTCTGCATCCGTTCCTTCCGGTGCCAGTACCGGCGAAAATGAGGCCATAGAGCTGCGAGACGGTGACAAGGCCCGATACCTTGGAAAAGGCGTTCTTAAGGCAGTCGACAATGTCAACACCATTATCGGTCCGGCTCTTTTGGGCATGTCGGCCGCAAAACAGGTGGCCGTCGACACGAGAATGCTGGAAATGGACGGCACGGACAACAAATCGAACCTCGGCGCCAATGCTATACTTGGCGTGTCGATGGCCGTCGCCAGGGCAGCGGCAATGTCTTGCGGGCTGCCTCTGTATCGTTACCTCGGCGGTGCCGGGGCGAGAAGGATTCCGGTACCGGCAATGAATATCATCAACGGTGGCGCCCACGCCGACAACAGCGTCGACATTCAGGAATTCATGGCCGTGCCGGTCGGGGCCCCGAATTTCAGCGAGGGCCTGCGCTACATAGCCGAGACCTTTCATGTCCTGAAAAAAATATTAAAAGGGCAAGGCATGGCCACAAGTGTCGGGGATGAAGGCGGCTTTGCCCCGAATCTTGCCAGTAACGAAGCAGTTATGGAGACCATTATGGAGGCAATTGACAAGGCCGGCTATGTACCCGGTCAGGATATCGCCATCTCTCTCGATAGTGCCGCCAGTTCTTTTTCCACCGACCTTAGCACTGCCTACGACCTGAAATGGTCGGGCGGCGGCAAGATGACCTCGGAGGGCCTCATCGAAATGGCTGAGAAATGGGTGGAAAAATACCCCATCGTCTCCTGGGAGGACCCACTCGCCGAAAACGATTGGGAAGGTTTTAGGCAGCTGACGGCGCTGATCGGCAATAAAATCGATATCGTCGGCGATGATATCTTTGTTACCAATACCCAATATATCGCCAGAGGTATCGAAGAAAAGACCGCCAATTCCGTACTTATCAAGCTCAACCAGATCGGCACCGTTTCCGAGAGCATCGATGCAGTGCGGATGTGCCGCGATGCCGGCTGGCGCTATTTCATCTCGCACCGTTCAGGCGAAACCGAGGACACCTTCCTCGCCGATTTCGCAGTGGCCATGGATGGCGGCCAGCTGAAAACCGGATCAGCTTCACGCAGCGAAAGGATTGCCAAGTATAACCGACTGCTGGAAATCGAACAGGAACTGGGCGGACTGGCCAGCTATTATTGGTGATGGATAGGCTTATGTCATTGTTTACCATTGACAGAAGGACCAATCACAGCAACTTTATAACCATCTTGTAGCCATATTGCAGGAACGTTAGCAAGCCAAGCAGGAGTGACACCGATGGCAAAATTACCAAATGAAAAACCAAATCCTGAGAGAGTGGCAGTCTTGCGGTCGCTGCCCCTAGAGGTTAAAGAGCAGATAACCGGCGAAGAGGCGGAGGCTTTTATGTACGGCCGAGAACTCCCCGATTCGCTTCTAGAAAAACTCAAAGAGTATCTTAACGAAGAAAAACCTTGAACACCCTTCGAGATTTTCCCCTACACACTGACGCACAAGGAGAATTACATAACTGAAAAAATGCGCCCCCTGCCCAACCTGCCAAGGCAAGAAAATCATTGAAGGTGTCTGTGAAGTAAGTTCCCGATGGCGCGGCACCAACCATGCACTGTCCGACGACACCCAGTGCACTCCTGACAAAACCTGTACAACCAGTAACGGCATGGGCTACCAGATGTGGTATGAAATGAAAATATGGGTCGACGCCGATGCCTGTCCATTGGCGATCAAGGAAATCTTATTCAGGGTGTCCAAACGAACCGGTGTGATGTTGACCCTTGTTGCCAACCAAACCATACGAGTACCGACATTACCCTGCATTAAATTTCTGCGGGTAGCGTCCGGTTTTGATGTTGCCGACAACGAGATTGTCAAACTCCTCAGCACCGGTGATCTGGTCATTACCGGAGATATTCCGCTGGCTGCGATGGTCCTTGCCAAGGGCGGCCATGCCATCAATCCCCGCGGCGAGCTTTACACAGCCGACACTATCAAGGCTCGACTGCAGATGCGCGACTTCATGGATACGCTACGGGCAAGCGGCATAGATACCGGCGGCCCAGCGGCAGAGAGCCGGAGCGATCACAGAAATTTTGCCAACCAGCTTGACAATTTTTTGACGCGACACGCAAAAAATGCTTGAGAGAGCGTGCCATTCGCTCCTTTTCTGACTGCGGTTAGCAAAAGCCTAAGAGCCGTTGCGAAATATAGGCCATTTCTACCGATTACGTTACGGCTTCTTGTATCCTGAAACCCCGGAAGATGGGCAATCCCTTGGCGAGTTGTTCCGGACCACAGCGGAAAAAATTGCAGGAATGATCGCCCACCTGCAGGCCACCGCCGATGAACTCAAGCTCCCCTTCAGCGCAAGGGTTATGACCTACAACAGCAGGCTGGCCCAGGAACTCGGTAAGTGGACAATGACCCAAGGAAAAGGAGATGCATTTCATCATGCAGCTTTCAAGGCCTATTTCGCAGATGGCCTCAAGCAATTGGTCTGCCTGAACGGTGCCGGTAAAAGGGGCTAAACGATACAATTCGGAGAAAGTAATGGATACAGAAAAGGGCGATCTCATCACCTTTGCCCTTGAAGGGCGCTTTGATGTCATTGTCCATGGCTGCAATTGTTTCTGTACCATTGGCGGCGGGTATATACATCCTCAAAACACCTGTGATTTATCCTCTGCTCTGAAAATCTTGTTTATCCTCCGCCGGTTCTTATAGTGATACTATCAGTGGGATTTCTCCGCTGCTGTACGATCATCTCTAAAATGGAGGCTGCAATGATAATAACTAAAGAAGAACTCTGCAAAAAAATAGAAGAAATAATCCCCAATGCGGGGGTTTGCGGTGTTGATATTGATGTAGAATATGATGAAAACGTCAAAGCATGGTCAGTGGATTTGCACCATGGACATCATCATTTGCGAACATTTATCGAAACAGACGAGGCAAATACCTGCCTGGAAGGAAAGTCTTGCATTCCTCTCGGGATGCAAATCGCTCAACTCAAACGTAATTTTGATCTCTCTTCCTGTGCCGAATACTAAAACAGGTGGCGTCTTCTCTTTGCGAACTTAGACAATAGGCGCACTGGCGGCATCAACCAGATAGAGGATCGATCGATAGGGAATGCCGCCGTGCAGGGAGAGGCCGATCTCGCAGGTCTTGCTGGTAGAGTAACCCGCCTCGCAGGTGCAGATATTGTCATGCAAATCCTTCAGCGCCGAGGCATTAAGCTCCGGGAAATTGAAGCCTCGATCGCCGGCAAAACCGCAGCAGTAAATATCCGCCGGCATCACCACCTCTTTGGCGCAGGCCCTGGCGAGTTGCAGGAGTTTGTTTTCAAGCCCCATCTTCCTCGTCGAACAGGTCGGGTGCACAGCCACCTTGACATCCATCTGGGTGAACCGCAAGCGGTCCATGAGGAAAGTGAGCACAAATTCAATCGGCTCAAAAAGCTGCAACCGTTTATCGAGTGTTGTTCGCATCCGGTACAAACAGGGGCTGGTGTCGCAAAGTACGGGAATCCGACCATTATCTGATACCGCCAGTAAAGCGTCCGAGAGCTCCTGCGATTTCCAATCGGCCTGGATCATAAAGCCTTTACTCTCAAAGGCTTGGCCGCAGCAGAGTCGATCCAGTTGCGCAGGATAGATGATCGCGTATCCGGCCTTCGCGAGTAACGAACCGGTTTTCTCCGGCAGTCCTACCCGCTCCATCTCGGCTTGTGCCGGACCGCCCATGGAACGACTGGCACAACTCGGGAAATATACCACCTGCAAAGGGTTGCCTGGCTGCAGCGGCGGCGGCTCGATCTTTTTGCCGGCTGTGGGCATCTCCCGGTTCCAGAGAGGCAATTTATCAAGAGCCGCTTTTCTTGCGAGCTGCGAAGCCGACTCCATAAAAGGCGTACCGACCTGGCGGTGGATCGTATCGACGCTGTTAAGAGTCGTTGCGATGGCCCTCGCAACCCCGCCAAAATTGTCGGCCACCCAATCGGCAATGGTATTGGCAAGCTTGCCGTTCGCTTCTTCACGCAGAGCCTTGACCATCTTGCCGGTATCGATCCCAACCGGGCAACGGGTCGAACAGAGACTGTCGGCGGCGCAGGTATCTTTGCCCGGATACTGATAAGCTTTGGCCAAGGCCTTGACCTGTTGCGGTTCGATTCCTTCTGCCATTCGGCGGCTGATCTCCCGCCTCCCGACAATGCGTTGACGTGGAGTAAAGGTCAGATCCTTGGAGGGACAGACCGGCTCGCAGAAACCACATTCGATACACTTGTCAACTATTTCATGGGTCGCCGGCAGCGGTTTCAAATCTTTGATGTGGGCCAAGGCGTCATCGTTGAGAATCACGCCCGGATTAAGAAGATTAAACGGATCGAAAATGGTTTTGATGTCACGCATCAGCTGAAAGGCCGCTTCGCCCCACTCTTTTTCGACAAAGGGTGCCATATTACGGCCGGTGCCGTGTTCCGCCTTGAGTGAACCGTCATATTTTTCAACCACCAGCTTGACCACCTCGTCCATGAAGTCCCGGTAACGTACGACTTCCGACTGGATGGAGAAATCCTGAGTGAACACAAAATGAAGGTTGCCGTCGAGAGCATGGCCGAAGATGATCGCCTCGTTATACCCATATTTTTTAAAGAGTTTTTGCAGATCAAGCGCAGCCTCCGCCAGGTATTCGCCGGGAAAGGCAACATCCTCAATAATCACCGTGGTTCCGGTTCTGCGGACCGCACCGACCGCTGGAAACAGCCCTTTACGGATCTTCCACAGGGCAGTGTATTCGGCCGGAATATCGGTGAAAGTGATGGGGCGGACCGTCGGCAACTCTTTTAACGCCTCGAAAATTCGGGCTATCTGGGCACCAAGAATCTCTGGCTCTTCGGCCCTGGTTTCCACCAAGAGCGCGGTAACCGTGACCCCGAGCTCACGCAGATAGTCGGGCATGCCCGGCTTGTCTTCGACTGACCGCAATCCAGCCCGGTCAATCAGCTCAGCAGCGGCAACCGGCTGTTTCCGCAGGATCGGGATGGCCCGGCAGGCGGTCTGAACATCGTCATAAAAAATCAGGGCGCTCGCCTTGTGGCGGTGCTCGACCACGGTCCGATACACGACATCGGAAATGAATCCCAGCGTACCCTCACTGCCAATCATCAGGTGGATCATAATGTCAAAGGGATCATCAAAATCGACCAGGGCATTCAGGCTGTAGCCGGTGGTATTCTTAATCTTAAATTTATAGCGAATACGCTCGGTGAGCACCGCATCGTCCAGCACCCGAGCGCGCAACCGTTTAAGTTTTTCGAGAAGATCGCCGTGTGTTCTGACAAATTCTGCCCGGCTTTTATCCTCGGCAGTGTCGACCGCCGTACCGTCAGCGAGCACCACCCGCATACTGTCGATGGTTTTGTAGCTGTTCTGCTCGACTCCGCAGCACATACCGCTGGCATTGTTGGCAAGGATGCCACCAATTTTGGCACTGTCTATCGACGCCGGATCGGGCCCTATCTTGCGATCGAACTCGGCCAGGAGGGCATTGGCCTTACTACCGATGATTCCCGGTTCGAGCTGGATCTTCAAGGCACGATCAAACACCCTGAACTTTTGCCACCCCTGACCAAGCCGAAGAAGAATGGAGTCGGTGATGGCCTGACCGGAGAGGCTGGTGCCCGCAGCCCGAAAGGTCACCGGTAATTTCTGTTTATGTGCCTCCCGGAGAATGAGTTGCACCTCCTTCTCGTTTTCAACATTGATAACAATCTTCGGGATAAGCCTATAAAAACTGGCATCGGTGCCGTAGGTGAGCGTCCTCAGAGGATCGGTAATGATATTGTTGCCGGAAATGACTGCGGCAATCTTCTTGCGGAATTTTTCATATGATTCTGGAAGCATACATTACACCCCCTATGAGTTTTCTAGTCCGTGCATCAAAGATCGCGGCGCGGACCTGTTTATCAAAACTCTACCATCAGGTCCGGAATTGCTTTGTCGTTTTTGCCGAACTCTCAGCCAATTTTTCGACCAACTCCGATGTCTTGGAAATTGCCGTAACGGCCTCGTCGACTTGCATTGCAGCCTCGGTGAGACTATTTGCCATTACTGCCATTTCCTCTGCATAAACAGCTGCTTTTGAAACTTTTTCGTTTGAATAGCCGATTTTTCCCGTTGCGGCAGAAAGATCCTTGGAAATTTCACTCACAGTAACCGATTGTTCCTCAACGGCACTGGCAATAGTGGCGACAATGCCACTGTTTTCGGAAACAATTTCGGCAGCCTCTTTTATGCCGGCGATGGTCGTTTTCGTTACCTGCTGCACATAATCGATACGACTTTGAATTTCCGTTGCCGCACTTGCGGTCTGTTTGGCCAGTTCCTTTATTTCATGGGCTACAACCGCAAAACCTTTTCCGGCCTCTCCGGCACGCGCAGCTTCAATAGTCGCATTCAATGCCAGAAGATTCACCTGATCAGAGATTGCCGTTATCGCCTCGGTAACTTTGTTAATATCCTCACCGGCCTGACCAAGGACATTTACCTCAGCTTCCAGCTCGTCCATTTTTTCCTTTGTTTTTTCGGTGTTTGTATGCGCTTTTGCCGATGTTGCAGAAATCTCGTTGACCGTCGAAGTCAGCTCATCAATGGCAATGGAAACAACATTAATGTTTCCTGTTGATTCCTCCATAATGGAGGATATTTCCTTCATATCTTTGCTCATATGTCCGGCAGAACGGAAAACAGTTTGAGAAACGGTCTTGGTCGAGGTGGCTTTTTCTTCAATTATTTTGAGGGTGGTATGAATTGACATTGCCGCACTACTCAATTGATCGGCGTCCCCTTGAAGCTTTTTAATAATTTTCTGCAGGTTTTCTAGAAAGGTGTTGAAAAACCGCGAAACCTTTCCGGTTTCATCGTTGGCTGTCACCGGCAGCCTTTGGGTAAGATCGGCATGCCCAGAGCTCATACTTTCGAGTCCTGCGGCTACTCTTTGCACAGGTCTGGCAATAAGGCTGGAAATGATCATCGCGCCAATTGTCGCCATAACGCTAACTGCAACGACTACCGATATGAAAATGATGCCGATGGTGTTCATTTTTTCATCGGCTTTTTCAGCAATGATTTTTAAAACTTCATCAGTATTTTTGCCGGTTGCATCGGCTTTTTCAACTTTCTGGAGGCTATGGATGACATCCACAAACTCTTTTTGCGAAGAATTTTTAAAATCATCCAGAAGATATAAAGCCAAAATTGTCATGGCAACGCCGAAGGCGATAGTCGAAGGGATGACAAACCCGGCAATTTTGGTCCTGATAGACAGACCCTTGAGAAAATTTAACATCTTGGTCTCCTAAAATTTTATACTTCTAACCTTGAGTTGTTTTGAATTTGTTGGGTGTATTCATTTACACGACATTAAGGGCAAAAACTCATCCGCTGATTGTCAAAACACTGCAAAGGCGCTACTATCTAGCTTCAACCATTCCTTGTCACAAGTCAAACGTTCCTTGTCGCAAAAATTCAACAACAGCTGCACAGATCACAGGAGAAAATATGGTTACTTCGATTATTCTCATGAATGTTGAACGAACAAAAATTAATGCAGTTGCAGAGCAACTCAAGGCCCTCGGCGGAATTTCCGAGGTATATTCAGTAAGCGGAAAGTATGACCTGGTAGCCATCGTCCGCGTCGCCACCAACGATGAACTGGCCGACCTCGTCACCAAAAAAATGCACAACATACCGGCAATCCTCAAAACGGAAACGATGCTGGCCTTCAAGGCCTATTCCCGGCATGATCTGGAATCGATGTTTGCCGTGGGGATGTAAAAATCGTCTCATCAATCCGGTGTTGGATCAATTTGCACCCCTCAAGGGGTATAAAAAACCCGCCTATCGGGGTTCGGAACACCTACACAATTCAGCCTTAGAGTTGAGGCTAAGGTTTGCTATTTTTTTCGCATGCGGGACAGGTGTTGACAATAAACCGCGGATCAGCACCATTTTCCAGGATATCGCGAACCCCATGCCATTCCCCGTCGAAAGGATTGAAAACCTTCTGGCATTCGCGGCAAGCCTCAATGCCGTTCTCGAGCATCTCCACCTGATTAAGTGCCGCCTTCAACTCGACCACCGATTCCGACAGAGATGACTGGGTGCGCACCAACCGTTCGGCTACCCTTACCCTTGCCCGAAGCTCATTGTCATTAAAGGGCTTGGTCATGTAATCATCGGCGCCGGCATCAAAGCCTTTAACTATATCGGTATTGCTATCCCGGCTCGTCAGCAGGAGGATATAGGGCGCGGGCATGCTTTCTATTTCCTTTGCCCTCCGACATACCTCAACTCCATCCAGCTCCGGCATTTCCCAGTCGAGAATAGCGATATGCGGCGCATCGGGCTTTTGCAGCGCCGCCCAGGCATCATTGCCATTGGTCACGCTTACAACGCGGTAGCCCCAGTTTTCAAGACATACCTGGACCATCATCCGCGTTGTAAATTCATCTTCTGCTATAAGTATTTTCACGTTCTTTCCCCCATATTTTTCAACTCTCAGCAGAGCTCCCATAAGCATCTCCTTCCCTGAAAATTATCAAAAATCAGGAACGGTTCGGCCATACAAAAATAGTCAGGGAACTAACTGAGGCAAATCACAGCTATTTTCACTCCCACTTCTTGACTTTTTACCATCGTAATGGCAATACATCAACAGGTAATCGGACTACAAAAAAAAATGGCGGTCGCCAGTTACCAGAGACAGAGCCCATGCCTTCTCCATTCGCCCTGAAAAACCCCTTTGTCGCCGGTGTCCTCCCGAATGCGGCAGCAAGCCGCAACTGGTGGTTCATTTTCGCAAAGGCCAAACTTCTCATTTATTCGTCTG
>JAABQY010000077.1 GCA_011391225.1 Desulfobulbaceae bacterium
ACGGGCAAATAAACAGAATATCCGCCATAAACTCCCTACCGTGCGCCAAACTCCATCAACGGCGGGACGGGTTTAACCTGCCCACCGCTCACTCTCAAATGCCCCCGCAACAACCACCCAGCCCTGCCGGTTGTGGCAAAGATGTTCATTGCTCCTTGTTACCTTTAGTCATAGAGGTTAGAGGATGCGAACCGCCCCGGTATCGGCCGATGTCGCAAAACGGGCATAGACCTGCAGGGCTTGGGGCGCCACCCGATCGCGTTGCGGCCGAAAGGCCAGGTCGCCCCGGGCTTCTTCCTCGCGTCGCCGATGTCCGAGTTCCTCGGCCGGTACCTGCAGCGTAATACTTCTGTTCGGAATATCGATCACCACCTGGTCGCCGTCCTTAACAAGGCCGATCAAACCACCGCTGGCCGCCTCCGGGGATACATGACCAATCGACAGTCCGGACGTCGCACCGGAAAAGCGCCCGTCAGTGACCAAGGCGCACAGCTTGCCGAGTTTCATCGATTTGATATAGGAAGTCGGGTACAGCATCTCCTGCATGCCCGGTCCACCCTTCGGTCCTTCATAAATGATAAATACCACGTCTCCAGCCTTTACCTGACCGCCAAGAATTCCTTCGCTGGCCTCCTCCTGGGACATGAAGACCTTGGCCTTTCCGGTGAATTTGAGAATCGAGGCGTCGACCCCGGCGGTTTTTACGATGCAGCCTTTTTCGGCAATATTGCCATAGAGTACGGCCAGTCCACCGTCGGGCGAATAAGCATGGGCGCGATCGCGGATGCAGCCGCCCTGACGATCCCGGTCGAGTTCCGGATACTGCTTGTCCTGGGAACCCATGATCAGGTTGCGACCGCTGTTGCCCGGAGCGGCCCGGTAAAGGCGAATCGCCTCTGAGCCGGCCGATGAGCGCATGATATCGTAGGCATCCAGGGCCTCGGCCAGGCTCAGTCCGTCTACCCGACCGACACGGGTGTCGAGCAGTCCGCCACGGTCCAATTCACCCATGATACCGAGGATGCCGCCGGCCCGGTTGACATCCTGCACATGATAGGACGAACTCGGCGATACCTTGCACAGGTTCGGGGTCTGGTGCGACAATCGGTCGATGTCGGCCATCGTAAAACCGGCCTGAGCTTCATGGGCAATGGCCAGAATATGCAGCACGGTGTTGGTCGAGCCGCCCATGGCGATATCGAGCGCCATCGCGTTCTCAAAGGCCGCCTTGGTGCAGATCGAACGCGGCAGCACCGAGGCGTCCTCGTTGCTATACCAGGCCTCGCACATCGCCACGATCCGCTCGGCGGCAGCGGTAAACATCTGTCGTCGTAGCGCGTGGGTGGCGACCACCGTGCCGTTGCCTGGCAGAGCCATGCCGAGCGCTTCGGCCAGACAATTCATGGAATTGGCGGTAAACATCCCCGAACAGGAACCGCAGGTCGGGCAGGAAGCCCGCTCGATGATCGCGATATCCTCATCGCTGACCGACTGATCGGCAGCCATGATCATAGTATCGACCAGGTCCAGCCCGCGACCGAGTGCCTGCCCGGCCTCCATCGGTCCACCCGAGACATAAATTGCCGGAATATTGAGACGCATGGCCGCCATCAGCATGGCGGGCACGATTTTGTCGCAATTGGCGATGAGCACCATCGCATCGACCTGATGGGCGTTACACATATATTCGATGGAATCGGCGATCAACTCCCGTGACGGCAGGGAGTAGAGCATTCCGGAATGGCCCATGGCGATGCCGTCATCAATGGCGATGGTGTCGAATTCCGCGGCGAAGCAGCCAAGCTCTTCGATCCGCTGTTTGACCATCTGTCCGACCTGGTGCAGGTGCATATGCCCCGGAACCAGTTGGGTAAAGGAATTGACGACGGCGATAATCGGTTTGCCGAATTGTTCCTCGGTCATCCCGTTGGCCCGCCATAGGGAACGGGCACCAGCCATTCTCCGTCCTTGCGTGGTGGTGGTACTGCGCAGAGCAATTGCCATGATTTACCTCTTTTTGTTCTTGTTTTCGTGAACCGCAGCTATTGGACAGCGGTTACGGCTTGAGATCTTCGGTCCGATCGGTGGCCGGTGGCGGCGTCGGCGTCAAGGCGGCCAGCCGGTCATAGAGCTCGGAAGTCATTTCGATTTCCAACGCATTAAGCGAATCTTCCAATTGCGCGGTGTTGCGCGCACCGATGATCGGTGCAGTAACCGCCGGGTGGGCTGCCGCCCAGGCCACGGCCAGACTCACCGGATTGTACCCGTTAGTGCGGGCGAAATCTACATATTTGACCGCTGCGGCAAGCATCCATTCATCTCCGTAGCGCCTGCTGTAAGTGACCACCCGGCCGAGACGATGCTCGGACGGTTCGATACGCTGCCCATATTTGCCGGTGAGGAGCCCGCCACCCAGCGGATTGTAACTGAGGACGCCAAGACCGGCTGCCTGGGCATGCGGCAGGATCTCCACTTCGGCCTGCCGCTTGACCAGGTTGTACATCGGTTGGATGCATACCAACCTGGCCCAGTCGTGCAGGGCCGACACCCCGAGGGCCGTCGCCAACTGCCAGGCCGCGAAATTACTAGCACCGATATAGCGGATCTTGCCCTGGCTGACCAGATCGTCCAAGGCGCAAAGCGTCTCTTCAAGCGAGGTGTGCGGATCAAAACGATGCAGGAAGTAGATATCGATCCAGGAGGTGCGCAAGCGTTTCAGACTTGCTTCCACCGACGCGATGAGATTGCGCCGCGACGAACCCCGGGCGTTGATATCGCCGCTCATCTGGCCCCAGCCCTTACTGGTGACGATCAACTCATCGCGGCAGCTGGCGATCAACTGGCCGAGAATCTCCTCAGCCAGTCCATTGTTGTAGACGTTGGCACAATCGAAGATGTTGATACCGGCATCACGGCAGCGACGGAATAAGGCACCCGACTCGCGGATATCTGCCTCGTTGCCGAAGGTCATGGTTCCCATGCAGAGTTGCGAAATCTGGATGCCGGTCGAACCAAGATAACGATAGTGCATGACGCTTCTCCTCAAGTGTTAGGTGGTGAGTGATGGTGTCGATCAATTGGCCGCAGGTACAGGAGGATCCGGTGTGTCCTCCCGGGCCTCGCGAACATGTGCCCGCATGATCCGTTCGCACAATTGGGCATCGCCAAGTTCGATCGATAAGAGAATCTTTTTATGCCCGGCGATGCTGCGCCGGGCGCTCGCGAGATGGATCAGGGTGTTTTCCCGATAGCGCAGTACATAATGCCGCATGTCCTCAATCAGGCCGTACAGCCGGGGACGGGACTCGGCGATCAGGCTGGACAGCATATCATGGAACTTGGTATTTAAGTTAAAGACCTGCTCCAGGTCTCCATCCCCACAGGCCTGCTCCGCCCGCTCCACCAGCAGTCGCAACTCATCAAGCGCTGCGGCAGCAATCCCGGTAGACAGGCAGGCCAGCGCATGCCCCTCCAGGATTGCTCGAATTTCGAACAACTCGTTCATGTCCTCGACCAAGTCGTAGGGCACCTGGTAGCCCCTGGCGCCGGCAGTGATCACCAGCCCTTCCAACTCCAGCTTATGCAACGCTTCTCGGATCGGCGTACGACTCACCTCGAGGCGCTTGGCCAGGAAGTGTTCGGTGAGCCGCTGTCCGGGGAGAAACTGTCCGGTCACCAATTGTCGGCGCAACAGGCGATAGGTCTGCTCGCGTACTGAGCGGGAACGGTTTGGGGAAGGCGAATTGGTCATTTTGTATCCAATAATAGCTGTTTGATCATTTCCCATCCGATACATCTCTAACGTTAAACATTTCCTGTTTATATCATAGCTTATTGATTTTGTAAATTTTTACATTTTCTTTTCTATTAAAAAAATTAACTCTCGGTTATTATATGCTACTCCGTGTGATGAAATTATTGTTATTATCACTTTTTTGGGATACAATAATAGCCAGTTCACCGGAATCGACCATCAATCATCACTCCACCTATAGAGGAATACCGCGGCTATGAACATTTCCAAGGAAAAATGCGTTGGGTGTGCCAATTGCGTCCCCGTCTGTTCCGTCGGCGCCATTTATATCGGCGATGACGGCCTGGCGGAGATCAATACCGAAACCTGCGTCGAGTGCCATAATTGTTTTCGAGGCCTGAGTTTTGAACATCTCCAGCCGGGATTGACCCGAACCATCCGCCGGGTGCTCAAAAAATTCGGCCTGCGTTTCCAGCCGGATCCCGATGTCTGCCCGACTGAGGCTTTTATCCCGGATGAACTGTCCTGGCCGCGCATCGTCCGGCGCGCCTTCAGCGACCCGATGGTTACCCATGAATCGACCGGAGTACATGGACGCGGCACCGAGGAGGTCAAAACCAACGACGTCAGCCACCGCATCAAGAAAGGCGACGTCGGCATCGTCGTCGAATTCGGCCGGCCCGGCATCGGCGTGTATTTTCGCGAGGTACAGAAAGCGACCATGGCCATGGCAGCTGCCCGGGTCACCTTCGAAGAAGGCAACCCGGTCGCCCAGATGATGGCCGACCGCAAGACCGGCACCATCCGTGAAGATGTCCTCGACGAAAAGGTCCTCTCCTGCATTGTCGAGGTGACCGTACCGCTTGACGATACTGTCCGGGTCCTCGGTGTTGTCAAGGAGATCTGCCGCAGAGCCGAGACGGTGATCAGCATCGGCGTCTCGACGGTCTGCGACGAAGCCGGCAACGACCCGATCAGGGAAATTCTTGAACGACAAGGCTATCAAATCGGCTGGGCGAAAGTGAATCTCGGACTGGGGCGGGCCAGCAACGCCTCAATCAACGCTGCGGGAGGCCCGCGATGACCAATACACTGCACCGTTTCGGCACGCCGGAAACCCTGAATAACGATTTCATCGTCTTTGCCATGGCCGGCAAGGGCTTCAACGACGAAGGAGCTCTGGACAAGGCCAAAACCTTCCTAAGAACTGCCATCAAGTACCGGCCGATCAATATGGGCAACGCCCTGGTCAATGCCCTGTATCGGCCGGAAAAGGATCTGACCTTCATCAAGCTCTACTTCGTCGGGCGCCAGGAGAAAACCACCTACGAGCGGCTGATCGACGAGCTCCCCAGCTCGGGTTCGGCGGCAGTGGTCTTTGATGACGGCGGCCAAGCCTCCCAGTTCGTGCGCGAGATTAAACAACTCGATCTCGGGGTGTCGATCAATATCAGCGCTCTGGTTGACGATGTTCGGGGTATCTGCGGCGAAGTCGACATCACCCCCCATGCGGTTGAATACACCCTCGGTTTTCATGGCAACACCAGCCGCCTGCCGGATCGCGACACCCTGTCGCTGTCGACCATGTGTGGTCACGGCATGGTTTCGGCCAATTTTGCCAAAAAGATGATCGACCGGGTCAAGGAAGGCCGGATGGCCCCGGAAACAGCCGCCTCCTGCATGGCGAAGTTCTGCGTCTGCGGCGTGTTCAACACCACCCGGGCCATGCGGGTACTCAACCGGATCAAGAAGGGCGAATAATCACGAACCACGGTACCCTCGACCTTTGCATGATCCAGAACTTCGAGCCACAACGCCTGGGGCAGGATCTTGTGGGGGATCTCGCCCCTTTCCAGGCCCCGCTCTTCAGGTCCATACCCGGGCAGATTGCCAAAGCCTTTGTAGTTTTGTTTCAACTGTTTCGCTATTCCTGAGCATAGCCAATATATCATCACAACGATGCTATTTATGTGGCAACCTGCCCTCCAGCGGCATTACCCGCCTTGACCGGCGTTATTATGCCATCCGACCCCCTTTGTTCCATTTGCCTTTCTCCTTTTGTCCTCGTAGGCATGGCCTTCCTCCCATTTAAAGCAAATTCTGTATTGTTGGTTATTGCGGATACTGTATTGGTTCTGCCGGTCGCCTTGCAAACGCTCCAGTCGATTACCTGGAGGCACATTAAAAGTAAAGAGGTTTACGGGAATGTGTTGACGGCATTGAGCCGGGTACGGTAGTCTGAGAAGTCTTTTCAAAAGAAAGAGGCGTTTTTCAGTCGAGAACCTCTATTACTATAATGATTTTGCGGTTCCGCCATTTTTTTGGGGGCCGATTATATTGTTATTTTTGCCAAGGTGGTGAGCAATTTGTCGGATTTATTAGAGAGCTGGAGTGTTGAGAGGTCGTCCGAACTGTATCGGGTGGCGGAATGGAGCGGTGGTTATTTCCGGGTCTCGGAGAAGGGCGATATGCTGGTTCAGCCTTCGCCGAGTGCCAGTGACCGAGCTGTGTCGATTCCCGCAATCGTTGAGGGTTTGAAGGAGCGCGGTCTTGATATGCCGGTGTTGTTACGGATCGAGAACATCCTTGACGCGCAGATTTCTCAGCTCAACGAAACCTTTATCGCCGCCATGAAAAACCTCGGCTATCGCGGCAGTTTTCTCGGCGCCTATCCGATCAAGGTCAATCAGCAGAAGCAGGTCATCGATGCCATGGTCCACTACGGTGGACCTTATCATCATGGGCTTGAGGCCGGCAGCAAGGCCGAACTCATCGCCGCCATGGGGATGATGATCGATAAAGAGGCGCCGCTGGTCTGTAACGGCTATAAGGACGAAGAATTTGTCGATCTGGCGCTTACCGCTGTGAAACTGGGTTTCCGCTGCATCCTGGTGGTAGAGATGCCAAGCGAACTGCCGCTCATCATCGAGCGGTCGCGGGCGCTTGGAGCCACCCCGGTGCTTGGCGTACGGATCAAGCTGGCCAGCCAGGCCGGCGGCCATTGGGCGGAATCGGGCGGCGAGCGCTCCATCTTCGGTCTGAACACCACTCAGCTCATCGACGCCGTCGACCTCCTGGTGGAAGAAGGCCTGCTGCACTGTCTGCAGATGGTGCATTACCACCTCGGTTCGCAGATCTCCAACATCCGCGAAATCCGCACCGCCGTCAACGAGGCCTGCCGTGTTTACGCCGGCCTTGTCAAGGAAGGGGCGGCGATGAAATACCTCGACCTCGGTGGCGGCCTGGCGGTCGACTACGACGGCTCGCAGTCGAATTTTCTCAGCAGTCGCAACTATTCGCTGAACGAATACTGCACCGATATCTGCGAAGCGGTCATGACGACTCTTGATGAGCAGGGCATCGACCACCCGATCATCATCACTGAGACCGGCCGGGCGCTCGTCGCCTACTATTCGGTGTTGCTCTTTAATGTCCTTGACCGCACAGTTTTCGAGCCCGATCCCCTGCCGGCGGAAATGCCGAAGGATTGCCATCCGCAGCTCACTAATATGCTTGAGTCGTTGAATGGCCTGTCGATTCGCAATATCCAGGAAACCCTCAACGATACCATCTATTATCGTGACGAGGTCCGGCAGCTGTTCAACCATGGCAAGATAACCCTTCGGGAGCGGTCGCTTGCTGAAAACATCTTTTGGACAACGCTTAATCGCATTCTCCAGACCGCCAAGCAGTTGAAAAATGCCCCGGCCGAGATCTCCGAAATCGAGCGACTGCTTTCCGATATCTACTACTGCAATTTCAGCCTGTTTCAGTCGCTGCCGGACAGCTGGGCCATCGATCAGCTGTTCCCGGTCATGCCCATCCATCGCCTCAACGAAAAACCGACGCGAAACGCTATAATCGCCGACATAACCTGCGACTGCGACGGCAAGATCGACAGTTTTGTTGATCGTTTCGGATCCAAGCGTTTCTTGCCGCTGCATGAATTGAAAGAATTGGAAGAATACTACCTCGGGGTTTTTCTCGTCGGTGCCTATCAGGAGACGCTTGGCGATCTGCATAACCTCTTAGGCGACACCAATGTAGTGACGGTCAGCCTGCATGAGGATGGTAAGTACGATTTTTCCGGCGAACTGGAAGGTGACACGGTGGCCGATATCCTGTCCTATGTCGAATATGATCCGAAACGGCTGCTGATGAAGTTTCGCAAAACCGCTGAAATGGCGGTGAAAGAGGGTCTCATCTCGCCCCTTGAACGGAAGACGGTCATGCAGGTGTATGAGGCTGGCCTGCGCGGCTACACCTATTTTGAGCGGTAGCCTGGGGGTGGGGCGTTAGGAGCGGAGGGGGTAGGGGTTAATCAATTGGTGGAGGTGAAGATGGCAAAGGTATTGATCATTGGTGCTGGTGGGGTTGCTGGAGTAACTGCCCATAAATGTGCTTTTTTGACGAAGAGTTTTTCGGAGATAGTTTTGGCTAGTCGGACGCTTGCCAAATGCCGGGTAATCGCCGCAAGCATCAAGGAACGTACCGGCAGATCCATTGATGTTCGACAGGTCGATGCCGATAACGTCGCCGAGATGGTGGTCCTGATTAAAGAAGTGCGGCCCGATCTGCTGGTTAATCTGGCCCTGCCATACCAGGATCTGGCCCTGATGGACGCCTGCCTGGCTACCGGGGTCGATTATCTTGATACCGCAAACTACGAGCCGTTGGATGAGGCCAAGTTTGAGTACAAATGGCAATGGGCCTACCGCGAGCGTTTTGAAAAGGCCGGGCTTATGGCACTCCTTGGCTCGGGCTTTGATCCAGGCGTTACCAACGTTTTCTGCGCCTGGGCCCAGAAGCACCATTTTGACGAGATCCACGAACTGGATATTATCGACTGCAATGCCGGTGACCATGGCCAGCATTTTGCCACCAATTTCAATCCGGAGATCAATATCCGCGAGATCACCCAGCGTGGTCGCTACTGGGAGCATGGCGAGTGGGTGGAGACCGATCCGCTGTCCTGGTCGATGATGTATGATTTTCCGGAGGGCATCGGCGCGAAGAAATGTTTTCTCATGTACCATGAGGAGCTGGAGTCGCTGGTCCTGCATCTGAAGGGCCTGAGGCGGGCGCGTTTCTGGATGACCTTCGGCGAGCAGTATCTCACCCATCTGCGGGTGTTGGAAAACGTCGGCATGACCCGTATCGATCCGGTGGAGTTCGGCGGGCAGCAGATCGTCCCCATCCAGTTTTTGAAAAAGGTGTTACCCGAGCCTTCGTCCCTTGGGCCGCTGACTAAAGGCAAGACCTGCATCGGCTGTCTCATGAAGGGGATAAAAGACGGCCGCGCCAAGAAAATCTTCATCTACAACATCTGCAGCCATGAAGAATCGTACCGTGAAGTGGGGTCGCAGGCGATCAGCTATACGACCGGCGTACCGGCGATGATCGGCGCCAAGCTGATCCTTGAAAAGACCTGGCGCAGGCCTGGCGTCTGGCACATGGAGCAGATGGATCCCGATCCTTTTATGGCCGACCTGAACCGCTATGGCCTGCCGTGGACCGTGATTCTCTTGCCATGAACGGTCGCCTCGAATACCGTTTTGACCCAGACAAAGTAAACACGCCCTGTTACCTGGTCGATGCAGGCCTGCTGCGCGACAACCTGGAAATCCTTGCTGGGGTTAAGGCCCGCACCGGTTGCCGGATTCTTCTTGCCCTCAAATGTTTTTCCATGTTTCGGGTTTTTCCGCTTATAGCCCGAACCCTCGACGGGGTCTGTGCCAGCTCGCCGCACGAGGCGCGATTGGGGTTTGAGGAATTCGGCAAAGAGGTCCATACTTTTGGGGCGGCCTATTCGGATGAGGATATGGCCGAATTGTGCCAAACCTCGGATCATATTCTTTTTAACTCCATGAGCCAGCTCGAACGTTTTCGGCCGGTCATTAAAGAACACGAGGTAAGATCGGGCAAAGCAATTGACATCGGCATCCGCATCAATCCACAGCATAGCGAAGGGGCGGTTGAGATGTACGACCCCTGTGCCCCAGGCTCACGTCTCGGCGTCCGCCGCGCCGATTTGCGCGAAGAGCGCCTTGCTGGGGTGACCGGCCTGCACTGGCATAACCTCTGCGAACAGGACGCCGACTGCCTGGAACGGACGGTGGCGGCGGTGGAGGGCCATTTCGGTGACATCATCGGCCGGATGCGTTACGTCAATTTCGGCGGTGGTCATCATATCACCCGGCCGGGTTATGACCTTGAGCGACTGATCCGCATTGTCAACACCTTCAAGGACAAATGGGGCGTGCAGGTCTATCTCGAACCGGGCGAGGCGGTGGCCCTCAATTGCGGTTATTTGGTAAGCATGGTTCTCGATATCGCCCGGGCCGATATGCCTGTTGCCATTATCGATAGCTCGGTGCCCGCGCATATGCCCGATGTCCTGGAAATGCCCTATCGACCGCATATTGTCGGGACAGGCCAGAAAGGCGAGAAGCCTCATAGTTATCGGATCGGCGGCCTGTCGTGTCTTGCCGGGGATGTCGCCGGCATCTACGCCTTTGATCGGCCGCTTGCGATCGGCAACAAGTTAATCTTTAGTGACATGGCCATTTACACCATGGTTAAGAATAACACCTTTAACGGGGTCGGCTTGCCGACCATGTACCTCTACGAACCTGGTGACGACAGCTATGAATGCATTCGGTCCTTTGGCTACGAGGATTTTAAAAGCAGATTATCATAAGTGAGGTAGCCAGTGCTTACGAAAAGGAGTGCCGGATTTTTAGAATCCGAGTCGGAGGGAAGGGAGGAACTCGAACCACTTTTTGCGGTGATCCCTGTGCCGCTTGAACAGAGTGTGTCCTACGGCGGCGGCACCGGCGGCGGCCCTGCAGCGATTCTCGCTGCCTCGCAGCAGCTTGAAGCCTGGGACGGACTGTCCGAGCCGATCAATGCGGGGATCGCCACCTATCCGGCCGTTAACTGCAGCGGCAAAATTGCCACGATCCTCGGGAGAATTGAAAAATCGGTACAGGCGGTCGTTGACCGCAAGGCAATTCCCGTTGTCCTCGGCGGCGAGCATACCGTTAGTCTTGCAGCAATCCGTGTTCTCGCCCGGAATTGCCCCGAGCCCATCGGCATTATCCAGATCGACGCCCATGCCGACCTGCGGGAAAGTTTCGAGGGTTCGCCCTATAGCCACGCCTGCGTTATGCGCCGGGCGCTTGAGGAATGCAGCTGTACTCTCATGCAGTTCGGGGTGCGGGCACTATGTTTGGAGGAAGTTCAGTACCGGCAGGAGCGGCGGGTACAGCATCTCGACGGCCGGGCCATTGCTGGCTTGAGTCTCAAGTCTTTTGCCCTGCCGGGAAATTTTCCGAAAAACATCTACCTTACGATTGACGTTGACGGCCTCGATCCTTCGGTCATCCCTGCTACCGGCACCCCGGTGCCGGGCGGGCCCGGCTGGTATGAGACCCTGATCTTTATTGAACAGGTGGTGACCGGGCGTAGGGTGCTGGGTTTTGATCTGGTCGAACTGGCCCCGCGTGCCGGCGATCATCAATCGGATTTTGCCGCCGCCCAGCTGGTCTATTCGGTCATGGGGATAGTCGCGAGAAATAGGAGTTAATACATATTATATTGAATGAATACAAGACGATCCTGTTCACGTCAAACCTTTCCACGGCCGATAGAGTCGCTTTCAAACATGCCGTCTTGATGGCGAACACGTTTGGTGCAAAGCTTGTCTTACTGCATGGTATCTTACGTTCATAAGGATTTGTTTTCTTGGCACTATCAGGTAAGGAGAAATTCCTTGAATTCGCCCCGCAGGCAATGGTTCGAGGCCATGGCCGAGGAGTAGGCACCGGCATTGATTAGGGCCAGGGTTTGGCCTTCCTCAAGTGGCGGCATGGTGATATTGGCATACCAGACATCAAGGGCCTCGTTAATATTGCCGACAATGGTCACGGTCCGGCAATCTCCGGGAAACCGCCGGGCCGGCAGCGGATGAAAAGGCAGACCGTAAACGGCGGGTTCGACAGCGAGGTTGAAACCCGCATCGACTCCGACAAAGGTCGTTTCCATCTTTTTTTCCACGGTATTGACGGTCAGCAGGAGTATGCCGGTATCTTTTGCGAGAAAGTCACCCGGCTCAATCTCTATGGATTGCGGCCGGTTTTTAAAGTGGCCGGCGAGGATCGCTGCCCAGCGGTTAAGGTCAAGGGGAGCATCTTCGGCAACGTGAGGAACTCCCAAGCCACCGCCGACGTTTACTATTTCAACGGTATCCAGCTGGTCGACAAACCATAAACAGCTGTCAATGATTGCATCCCAAATCCCCAGCTGGGCGGTGAGGTAGCCGCAGCCCGCATGGAAATGGATTTTCTTGATGGTCAGACCAAAGTCTTTCGCCACCGCCATCGCTTCGGCAAATTGCTCGCGGTAGATACCGAATTTGGTGGTGTTGACCCCGCTATACTGGAGCTTTTCATTCTGGGCGCGGCTGATGCCAAGTGCTGGATTGACGCGGATGCCGATGCTCCGGCCGGGGCCGAGCTCACCCCAGCGGCGGATGGCGCTGATCGAGTCGCAGTTCATCGACAAACCTTGAATGCGCGATAACCGCGCAAGATCTTGGTTCGACAGGCTGGTGGCAGTAAAGGAAATATCTTCCGCCGAAAAGCCACAACCGATGGCATGTTCGACCTCGTTTGGCGAACAGGCATCGATACCGACCAGCCCCGTCCCTTGCAGATGAGTGAGGAGCGGGGCAAAGCGATTGGCCTTCATCGCATACTTGATGCGGGAACGATTGGCAAGTCCTGCACC
>JAABQY010000078.1 GCA_011391225.1 Desulfobulbaceae bacterium
GGGATGGAAAATTTCCGGGTTAAACCGATCAATTCTTTGAAGGCGGGGGCGTCAATTTCACCGTTTTTCTCCATATACTGCAGAACTGAAGCAATGACCGGCTCGATCAACTCCCTGGTGTAGTAAAGGGTCTCACTTATTTTGAACAACTGTCCGTCACGCAGTTGTAAATCAAGCATCTCCCTTACGAGTTGCGGCGGATATTCCGCAAACTGCTCCATGGTTTCCTTTATGGTTGGCGTCGAGAGGCCTTTTGACCTGTACCACTGACTGAGATCTTGGCGCAATTGCTCTTCATCGGCCTTCAGGGCGACTTGATGTTCCGACATGCGAACAAAGGATTCCTCCTGGACCGCAACCACCTTACGAATCAACTCGTTAAGGCAATACTGAAAGACCTTGGGATCGACTTTTCTGCCAAGTCCGGTGCGCAATTCTTCCTTGGCTATGCCCTGCTGCAAGGGGTTGTTCTTATGGTATGCCACGAGGTGAGCGACCAGCATGTCTTTCATTTTTTCAGCAATTTCAAGCGAAACATAGCGCTGCGAGGCCGAATCGACTACGACCATTTTCTTCGTGGAAAGAGGTTCATTGAGGGCTTTTTTCAGGTGTTTTCCGAACAATCCGAGGCGAATCGCCAGGTCATCGGCAGTCAGTCCCTGCTCTCCACTCTCACGCAGGAAGAAAAGCGCACGATCCTCCAGCGTGCCGTCCTTGAGGATTGGTAGTATCTGCCGGTTATAGGTTCGGTCATGTTCCAAAAGTCTTTTGCGCTTGCGCGGTGAGACATTACCGAGCACCATGCCGCCGCCGATGGTGGCAACCGGCGAATAACTGCGCACCACATAACGGTCGCCGGGCCATACTGAAGCAGTGTTTTCCAACAGCAGCTGGATCGCGGCTTCATCGCCAGGCTGCAACTCATCCCGGTCAAGCAGCGACACTCGGCCCAGTATCTCCGATGTTCCCAGATGAACGCGAATCCTCGTTCGGTGTTTTAGCGGCTTGGCATTTGCCGCCAGGTAAAGGAAATGGCAGTCGAGGATGTAGTGGGCCTGGAGACTCCCCGGTGGGGCGAGAACCATGCCCCGTTCAATATCCGCCAAGTCAACGCCCTGGAGATTAATTGCCGTCCGGTGTCCGGCTTCGACCTCGCTGACCGCCTGGGAATGCACCTGAATGCCGCGGATTTTCGCCACTTGTTCAGTCGGATAAATTCGCAGATCCTCACCCACCGCAGTTCGCCCGGAGATCGAAGTGCCGGTGACTACCGCACCGAAGCCCTTCATAGCAAACACCCTGTCGACCGACAATCTGAATGGCCCGAACACCTCATGAAAATCATGCTTTTTCACAATTCCATCAAGGGTTGTGCGCACCAGATCAACGCCTTCACCGGTGGTTGACGAAACATGTATGACCGGGGCTCCTTCAAGGAAACTGCCAGCACAAAATTCGCCAATCTCCTCGGTCACCATCTCCAGCCATTCGGGTTCGACCAGATCTTTTTTGGTGATTATGACAACGCCCTGCTTCACTCCCATCAGGCGGCAAATCTCAAAATGCTCGATGGTCTGGGGCATTATCCCTTCGTCGGCAGCAACAATAAAAGCAAGAATATCGATACCTGAAACCCCAGATACCATTGTTTTTACGAACTTTTCATGTCCAGGCACATCGACAATGCCAATGCGATGACCGCAGGGCAGGTCGAGGTAGGCAAAGCCCAGCTCAATGGTAATGCCGCGCTGAATTTCCTCCTTCAGGCGATCGGTCTCAAAACCTGTCAGGGCACGGATAAAACTGGTTTTCCCATGGTCAACATGGCCGGCGGTACCAAGAACAATTTCGCGCATATGTCAATACATCAGAAAGAGGGAAATAGAGCGTAAAAAAAGCAGCATGAACTCGCTTGACCGACTTAAAAAAATGGATTAGAGCGCTTTTCTTCACCGATAGTCGATTGGCTGCCCCCGTACCCATGGCCGGGCCATACCACCGTTTCCGCAGGAAGTATCAGCAACTTAGTGCGAATCGATTCAAGGAGTTCTTCATGAGAGCCGCCGGGGAAATCGGTACGCCCCAGCCCACCGACAAAAAGTGTGTCTCCGGTTATCAGGTCGGGGGCATTATACAGACACATGCCGCCGGGCGTGTGGCCGGGGGTATGAAGAACCTTGAGAGAAGTGGCACCGATGACGATGACGTCCCCCTCCTCAACCTCGAGGTCTGTTGGTGGCGACGGTTCGAGGCCGAGCATGGAAAAATAGTTGAGCACCTCGGGTTTGTTGAAAAAAAGTGAGTCCAATCGGTGCATGACGATTTTCGCGCCGGTCGCCTCCTGAATGATACGGTTGCCGCAGACATGATCAGGATGACCATGGGTGGCAATTATATAATCAACCGCATAGCCCTTGTTCTTGATTTCAGCAAGAATTTTCTTTTCATCGCCACCCGGATCAACAACAGCCGCCTTGCCGGTTTTTTCACAGGCAACGATGTAACAGCAGACTGCCATCGATCCGACTATTATCTGTTTTATTATCATAGTCTTATTCTCTTTCTATTGAAAAGGGGTTGCTCGGCCGACGCCGCCAACCCCCTTGTGCTTATGCCGATAAACAGGGCCTATCTTGACTTTTGGTTTTTCCTCACTACTCCAAGCACATCAGCCATACAGGGCTTCGATGATTACTTTTTCGCGTGGGAAGGACAACTGCCGCCACAGGCACAACCACCGTCACTTGGTGCCACAACCTTTAAAGATACGGGTGCAGCAGCAACGGCCGGTAATCGCAGCTCAATAGCGTTTACCACCTTGGCAAAAGCCAGGCTTGCCGGGCTATCATTATTGACAGTCAGATATGGTGCGCCTTCATCTCCAGCCATGACGACTTTTGGATCCATAGGGATTTTCCCAAGAAAAGGCAAATCCAGCTCGCGGGCCAGGGCTTCGCCGCCCCCGGTGCTGAAAATATCGACGGTTTCGCTGCAATGCGGACAGACAAAACCTGACATATTTTCAATAACTCCGGCAATTTCCACCTTCAGTGTTTTACAGAAATTGATAGATTTACGGACATCTGCCAATGCCACCTTCTGGGGTGTAGTAACGACAATGGCTTTAACATGAGGGATAGTCTGAGCAACGGACAGCGGTTCATCGCCGGTGCCCGGAGGGGCGTCGATTATCAGATAATCCAACTCGCCCCAATCCATGTCGGAAACAAACTGCCTGATTGCCTGAATCTTCAGAGGACCACGCCAGATAATGGCCTCGTCCCTGTCGCGCATCATATATTCAAGGGAAACTACCTTTAGGTTATCGTTATATTTCAGGGGCGGAACCAGAGCGTCCGGTGACTCCGTTGGCTCAAGAGTTCCAGTCATGTTGAGCATGCGCACGACATCGGGACCATGAAGATCAACATCCATAAGGCCGACCTGATAGCCTTTCTGGGCTAAGCCGAGGGCCAGGTTGACAGAGACGGTAGACTTGCCTACTCCGCCCTTCCCGCTCATTACCAAAATTTTATTCTTAATCTTTCCAAGAGACCTGCTAATCGCAAGTTCTTTTTGCGCAGCAGCAGCCTGCTGGGATTCCTTGGTGGTTGTTCCACAGGAGCCACCACATGATCCGGCCATTTTCAATCCTCCTTAAATTCTACAAAAATATTCAATAATATTCGAACAGACTGTTTGCCAGTCATGCACTCATAATGTCCGAAAAAACGACACCCACTACAGTAATGCCGTTGCCCGGAATTGCAATCACTTTCCTGAATGGGGTGCAGGTGCCGGCTTGGGCTAAGGAGTCTCTGGCTGCAAGCGTCCGGCATGGCCGGAGACTTTTTGTTGCTTTCTTTCCCTTCTCTTCGTAAAATGGGAGGTTCGATACCCTCATTTGCCTCACGTTGCAAGAATCTAACAAAACTCCAGGAACATACAATGCTAGGATGGTTTAAGAAAAAAATTATTAAACCGGAGGAGAGGAACGAACCTGCTGCACCTTCCGCTGAGTCGATTCCCCCCATTGCCGAACCAAAGTTGAAGCTCATTAAGGCATCTGCGCTGCCGGTGATCACAGAAACAAAGAAAAAATCGCTTTTTTCCCGACTAGCGGAAAAACTCAGCAAAACCCGGGAATCGTTCACCTACCAGATCGACGCCCTGTTCCTCGGCAAGAAAGAAATCGATGCTGAAATGCTCGACAATCTTGAGGAAATTCTCATAACTGCCGATCTCGGCGTCGAAACCACCATGGAACTCCTGGAATACGTGCGCCGCAAGGTTGGCCGCAAGGAGCTCTCCGATCCGAATTCCCTGAAAGAGCTCCTCAAGGAAAAAATCAAGTCCTTCATAACCGAAAACGAAAAAGATGCCTGTCTGGTCATGCCCGACAACGGTCCTTTTGTTATAATGGTCATTGGCGTCAACGGCGTCGGAAAAACCACCACCATTGGCAAAATCGCCCATAAATTCCAGCAAGCCGGCCATTCCATCCTCCTCGTTGCCGCCGATACCTTTCGGGCAGCAGCTGTTGCCCAGTTGCAAATCTGGGGCGAAAGAAACAATGTCCAGGTTGTGGCTCACAAAGAAGGAGCTGACCCATCATCGGTGGTTTTCGACGCCCTCGGCATCGCCCAGTCGAAAAAAATCGATGTTGTTCTTGTCGATACTGCCGGCCGTCTCCATACCAACAGCAACCTCATGGAAGAACTGAAAAAAATCAAACGGGTAATGGATAAAAAAATGGCCGGTGCCCCGCATGAAGTGATGCTGGTCATCGATGCCACAACCGGACAAAACGGTATATCCCAAGCCAATCTCTTTAATGAGGGAGTCGGGGTAACCGGCCTTACCCTTACCAAGCTGGACGGCACTTCCAAAGGTGGGATTGTCGTCAACATCTGCCGCCGCATGAAGATCCCCATACGTTTTATCGGTATCGGTGAACATATTGACGATCTCCGCGATTTTGACGCCGGTGAATTTGCCGACGCACTCTTTCAAAGCCGAAAAGACCACGCATAAGCAAAATGTATTATCAACGCCATAAACAACCCGGCTGTGGAGGATGTTTTCTTATTGTCCTTCTCATCGTTTTCGTCTCCGGTGGTGCCCCGGCCCTTATTTCTTTTCTCGGAACCATCGTCTACACAGGTCTTGCCGGCGTCCTGCTTTTTATCGCCCTCTTCTGGGGCTTCACCTACTGGGTACAGAAAAGGGTCGCCACCTACGAACACTCACAAACCGACAGCCACAATCGTTTTGTCTCGCTTCTCGTCCAGATCCTCATCCATATTGCTAAAATCGATGGCCGGATCAGCCGCGAGGAAATCCAGACCATTCATCGCTTCTTTCAGTACAGCCTGCACTACAACCAAACCCAGATGCTCTGGGTAAAAGAGCTGATCAAGGAGGCAACAAATTCCGCACAGTCCCTCGACGCGTTATTGCAGGAATTCAAATCGACCTTTGCCTATGAACCGCGCCTCATCCTCCTTGAGCTGATTTACCAGCTGCTCTTTGCAAAACCAAGCGTTCCAGAAAACGAATTGGAGATCGCCAGACGGATCGCGGCATTCCTTGACATTCCCGTCTACACTCAACGGACCATGGAGGCCAAATACCGTTATCATGGCAGCCAAGGCGGGGCAACCGGCGGGGATATGGCCGCTCAGCATTACGCCACCCTTGGTTTGGAAAAAGGCGCCGACATGGAGGAGATAAAAAAGGCTTATCGGAAGCTCAGCATGGAGTATCATCCCGACAAGGTGCGTCACCTGGGCGACGAATTCCAAGCGGTTGCCGAAGAAAAGATGAAGGAAATCAACCAGGCTTACGACTTTTTCAAAAAACAGTAACCCCTGTACCAAGAGATAGGGTTATAATTCGTGCTCCAAACAGATCTCCAGGATGGTGCCGATATGCGTCTCCATAGCCTGACGCGCCCGGTTCGGGTCGTGGTTGACGATGGCCGCAAAGATCTCTTCGTGCTGGCCGTCGATCAGCTTATCGATACGCAATGACTCCAAAACCTTGCTATAGGAATAGGACATTGCATAAGTTTGGACCTCATAGAAACTTTTCATAAGATGGATCTGCACCACGTTTTTGCTGGCATAGGCGATGTTCATGTGAAAGCTGATATCGGTGTTGATGCGGATCTCATGTTCGATGCGTTCCTTCTTCATGCGTTCGATACCCTTTTTAATCAACCGAAGATCCTCGTCCGTTGCTCTTTTCGCCGCCAGTTCAGCACTCTTCATCTCGAGAGCCATGCGGATTTCCTGGATATCGGCGATGGTGTAGGTCTC
>JAABQY010000079.1 GCA_011391225.1 Desulfobulbaceae bacterium
TGCAACAGCGGCCGTTTTTCCATCGCCCGTTCCTGGTCGAGGACGAATAAGCCCACGCCGCGGCGGCTTTCAACCAAGCCCTGGTCCGTCAAACGCTGCACTGCGCTGCGGATGGTCGGCCGACCGACTTTAAAACTCACCGACATGTCACGTTCCGACATCATCCGTTCGCCGGCTCCGATCTCGCCACGATAGATCATGTCGCGCAGCTGCTCAAACACCTGATCGGCAATATTGCGATGCTTTACCGGTTTAATCATCTGTCTCTCCCTATACATTATTTTTAACGGTTAGCCCGCTTCTACCAACCACCACGAGCAGCCTGAAATTATCGATATCTAAGTGGTATTACCACTTATCCTGTAAAAATACAACATAGCACTTATTCAACCGAATTTTCTAACAATTTTTTTAATATTTTACACGTAATAAAAATGTGTTGCATATATATTAATTTTATGAGATTGTCGTTTCATAAATTGGCTATACATGTGTACCACTACAGACCTCGAGGGTTTATACTATCATGGTTCAAGAAAGGATACAGCCGACAGCGAGGAAGACCTTTGTCCGCTCTCTGGCGGGTTTTCTTCCAATAATCCTTCCCGCCGACTGGCAGCTCCTCACTCTCGCTGATTTTCCCGAAAGCCCCAAGCCAATCGATGCCTACGCCCTGGCCCTGGAAGCCCTGCGAACACCACACGGTACTGCCACCCTCGACAGCCTCCTTGCGCCGCACAACACCGTCTGTATCCTTATTGAGGATCTCACCCGAACCTCACCAAAGAAAATCATTCTGGGAGCTGTCCTCGATCTTCTCCGACAAAAGGGCATCCCTGTTGCCAACATTTCCATCGTCATCGCCCTCGGCACCCACCGGCCGCTGTCCCGCCTCGAACTTGCAGTGGCATTTGGAGAAGAAACGGTTGCTACATATACCTTTGTCAACCACGATTGCCTTGCAGCAGACCTTGCGCCCATCGGTCGCTTAACAAGCGGTACGATCGTAAAAATCAATAAACTTGCCATCGAGGCCGACTTCCGCATCGGCATCGGCTCGATCTTCCCCCACCCTTTGAACGGTTTCGGTGGTGGCGGCAAGATTCTCTTTCCGGGAATTGCCGACTTCAATTCGATCTTCGAGCATCACCTGCGCCACAGCTTTCGTGGTCATTCCGCCTTAGGTCATCTCGAAGGCAACGAATTTCATGACGAGGTAACCGCTCTCGCCCTGGCTGGTCGGCTGAACTTTATCGTCAACAGCGTCCTCAACCACAACGACCAGTTGCATCAAGTGGTTGCCGGCGACCCTATCCTTGCACACCGGGCCGGGGCGGCGATCTGCCGGAACATCACCTCAAGACATTTTCAGGCCCAGGCCGATATCACCATCATCTCGGCCTTCCCGTATTCCCAAGGACCGCAGATCATGAAACCGCTGGCGCCGGCGACGATCATCACCCGGCCGGGGGGCACAATCATCCTCTACGCTGACTGCAGTTCTCCGCTGCCTGAGAGCTATTTTTCCGCCTGCCAAATCTTCAGGAGTCAACATGGTGCGGACCTGCGTCGGGCTGTACTTGATTGTTTCGCCGACAACCGGCCAATCATGGCAAGTGCCCCTCCGGAACTCAACATGTCAATGGCCCAGGCAATGCTCGCTCAAAATGACTTTAACATCATTCTGGTAACAGACGACATAGGGCCAAGTCAAGTTTCCCGTCTTGGCTTTAAACATGCGGCGAATATGCACAACGGTCTTCTGCTCGCAGCAAAAGACCATGCCAAACCAACGGTCAATATCGTTCCGGCGGGTGGTGTTATCCTGCCGGTTATTAACGAAAATTCACCGCTGTATGGTTGAGATGGCGGCGAACAGTTTCTCACGGAACAACTGCTGGTCGCAGCCGGGAGATGTAGCTCTGTTGAGCAGCTTGCCTGCTCAAACGAAACGTATGCCCTTGCGGTATATATTGTAATTCTCCAGGTTATTTCCTCATGAACGCTGGAGAGAAATTACCCCGGTACCCCGGGAAAACCCTTTTTTAGGAGGAAGGATAATGAAGAAACTCGCTTCAATCGTTATGACCTGTTGTGTCCTTTTTGGTGCCGGTGGTGCGGCCGAAGCCAAGATGAACCTCAAATACGGCTTTATTGCCCCGCCCACCCATCCCGAGGTCATTGCCGGCAAGGCATTTGCCGACTACGTCAAGGAGAAAACCAATGGCGAGATCACCATTGATATCTTCCCCCTCGGCCAGTTGGGCGGTGAACGTTCCATGGTCGAACAGATCCAAGGCGGTACACTGGACATGATGCACTGCACCACCGCAGTACTCTCCAACTTCGTCCCCCAGGTCGCTCTCTTTGACCTGCCGTTCCTCTGGCCTACCCGCGAAGTCGCGTACTCGGTGCTGGCTGATCCGGAATTCTTTAAGATCTTTGCCGACATCTTTCCGGCGAAAGGCATGGTAGCCATTGGTTATGGCGAGAACGAGATGCGCGACCTAACCAATACGAAAAAGGAAGTCAAAACACCGGCGGACCTCAAGGGCATGAAAATCAGAGTCATGGAAGCGCCGGTCTACCTGGAAACCTGGAAACAGTTGGGGGCAAGTCCAGTGCCCATGCCGTTCCCCGAGGTATACAATGCTTTACAGCAAGGGGTAATCGACGCCCAAGAAAATCCCATCCTCACTTCGTCCCTGATGAAGTTTACCGAAGTTTGTCCCTATGCCACCGTTACCAACTACTCGCTAACAGAAATGTTCCATTTGATCAATATCGATCTATGGAACAAACTCACCAAGGAGCAACAGCAGATCTTTCGTGACGGTGCGGAGATAAAGATCAAGATGAACCGGGAAGGCAGCAAGAAGATGATTGTCGATATTATGGCCAAGCTTGAGGCTGAGAAAAAAGTGAAAATCACTCACTTGACCAAAGAGGAGCGCAACGCCTTCTACCAAGCTGTCCAGCCTGTCTATGCCACATTCGATAAGCAAGTGGGCAACATTCCGAATAAACCGGAATATGGACGTTTTGCAGGCATGAGCTACCTTAAGATGATGCAGGAGAAAATTAAACAATACGAATAACAACGAGAAAGAGAACCGGCTGTGATTTGTCATAACTGCGTCGAAATCCAGCCGGTTCGTGCGTTTTATTTATTCGCACGAGACAAACCTTGACAGGCTATTTTTAAGTGAATTTGACAGCGAGACAGGAAATGAAAAAAATTATTAATTATTTCAACAAGGCAGAAGAGGTACTTATCGGCTACGCTCTGCTGCTGATCGCCTTTATCACCACGCTCCAGGTCGTGCTTCGCTACGCCTTCAGCATCTCTTTCGATTGGGTAGACGAGGGTTCACGCTATATGACCGTTCTTATCACCTTTGTTGGGGCTGGCGTATGTATTCGTTACAACGCACATTTTGGCATGGACGCTTTGGTGCAGTATGTAAAGCCACGATACCAGCATCTTCTGCGGGCCCTGGCGATGTTTATTTCCTCCTTTGTTATGGCAGTCGTTTGCTACTACAGCTGGATTCAGATCGCCAAACTGCATAAGTTCGGTGCCACCACTCCGGTACTCCAGCTGCCGATGTATGTCCCTTATATGCCCATCGGTATTTTTACCGTCATTATCGCCCTACGCTTTTTCCTACAAGGCTGCAAGCACCTTGGCGCATTGGCCATGGCCAACGAGGAAACCCAAGAAATTGACATCAAGGAGGGTGGACGCAAATGCTGATTTTCATGCCCGTCCTCTTTATCGTCCTGCTACTTATTTCCACCCCTGTCGCCATTGTTATGCTCGGGGTAACGGCCGCCACCGTACACTTTTATATTCCCGTTCCTCTGCAGGCCCTGGTTCAGCAACTTTTTAACGGTATGGACAATTTTGTACTCCTGTCCATACCCTTTTTTATCCTTTCGGGCAATATCATGGCCCGAGGTTCAATCTCCGGCAAACTGGTGGGATGCATGCAGATCCTCGTCGGCAATCTGCCCGGCGGCATGGCCATCGCCTCGATCCTTGCTTGTATTTTTTTTGCAGCTATCTCCGGCTCGAGCCCGGCAACTGTTATTGCCATCGGTTCGATCATGATCCCGGCTCTGATCAAACAAGGCTATGACGAGGATTTCAGTATCGGCCTGCTGACCTCCACCGGATCGCTCGGCATTCTTATTCCGCCGTCCATTCCCATGGTCCTGTATGCCCTGGTTATGAACGTTTCAGTGGGCAAGCTCTTTATGGCCGGCATCATGCCAGGCATCATGATCGGCACCATTCTCATCATCTATTCATTCATTCTCGCTAAAAGGCATAATTGGAAAGCGGTCACTAACTATGCTCCCGGCGAAAAATGGCAGTATATAAAAAGTGCTTCCTGGGGGATCGCCATGCCGGTGATCATCCTCGGTGGTATCTATTCAGGCATTTTCACCCCCACCGAGGCGGCGGCGGTATCAGTAGTTTATGCCCTTTTTGTTGAGTTCTTTATTTATAAAGACATGAACCTGGAGAAGCTCAATCAGGTTCTCAAGGAATCTGTCATCCTTTCCTCGGCCCTGCTCTTTATCATCGCCTGCGCCATGACATTTATCTGGCTCTTAACCCGTGAGAGACTGCCGGTCATGGCGGCCGATTTTATAATTGCCCATATCAACAACAAGTATGTGTTTCTTCTGGTTGTTAACATCTTTCTCATATTGGTCGGCTGCGTTATGGACATCGTCTCGGCGGTGGTCATCATCTCGCCAATCCTGCTGATCGCACTGGAAAAATACGATATCGACCTGATCCACTTCGGCATCATGATGATCGTCAACATCGAATTCGGTTTCCTGACCTTTCCCTTCGGCCTCAACCTGTTTGTGGCCATGGGGATTACCGGCAAGTCGCTGACCGAGGTCGGGAGGGCGGTTTTGCCTTTCCTCGGCCTGCTCCTAGTCGGATTGATGCTGGTCACCTATGTTCCCAATGTCTCCCTGTGGCTGACCCGGGTGCTGTAATTCAAAACTATTGATTAGAGGCAAATAATGCGGCAGGAATTAAAAGATACATTCAAAAGCATTGTAGGTTCCGAACATGTCCTGGATAAAGTTGAGGACTGCGCCTGCTACACCTACGATGCCTCGGCAATCTCCGTCACCAAAAAGGAAATTCCGCCGCTGGTGCTCTTTCCGGCAACTGCCGAAGAAGTTTCAAAGATTCTTCGTTTGGCAAATATCGAGAAGACGCCGATCATTCCCCGAGGACTTGGCAGTAACGTTACCGGTGGCACTATTCCCAGTGTTGGTTCGGTGATAATGGTCATGACGAGAATGAACAAAATTCTCAGAATTGATCAGAACAACTTGGTAGCTGAAGTAGAACCGGGTGTGATCACTGCCGACCTCCAGACGGAAGTGGAAAAATTGAAGTTGTTTTATCCGCCGGACCCTGCCAGCAAAGGGTTTTCCACCATGGGCGGCAATGTCGCCGAATGCGCCGGCGGTCCACGCGGGGCTAAATACGGCGTTACCCGCGACTATGTACTTGGACTTGAAGTTGTCCTGCCTACCGGTGAAATTATCCGCACCGGTGCCAGAACCATGAAGTCGGTAGCCGGCTTTGATTTGACCAGGTTGATCACCGGTTCTGAAGGCGCCTTGGCCGTTATCACAAAAATCATCGTCAAATTGATACCTCTGCCGGAAGCCAAGAAAACCATGCTTGTAGTCTACGATGATCTGGCAAAAGCCTGCGAAACAGTAGCCAAAGTATTTCAAGCCGGTGTCGTTCCCACGACGATGGAGTTGCTCGATAACATCTTTATCAATTGCATAGAGGACTATGCACATGTCGGCCTGCCTAAAGACGCAGAAGCCGTAATGCTTATAGAAGTTGACGGCGACGAGGAAGTTCTTGATAAGCAGATAACCAAGATTTCTGAAATATGTAAAGCACTTAAGGCACGATCCGTGACGATAGCAAAGAATGATGCGGAGGCTGAGCTGTTATGGGTAGCCAGACGTTCATCGTTTGCCTCCGTATCGGCTATTGCCCCGACTATCG
>JAABQY010000080.1 GCA_011391225.1 Desulfobulbaceae bacterium
AAATCTTGAAAATTCCCGTCACACAAAAATCCACCATATATCAAGTGTCTGTTGTCATTTGACAAAATAGATTTTTGTGTCAAATCGTGATGACATCTTGATAAAGAAGATCTTCACCTGGCGGCACAACTCGGGGATTGAGTACCTTAGAAATTCATGTCTTCTTTTTGAAAATGACTTTGGTGAAGGTGCTTATCCTGATGTATTTGCGGGACAGTATCCATAACGAGGCGTGGCTTCAGGCAGGAGACGTCAAGGGTATGGAGAGTGTTGCCCAGTACATCATCCGCAATTCCTTTTCACTGGCCAAGTTGAGTTATATCGAAAAGACCTGGTACGGTTATCTCAACAGAATGCGAGGCGACCGCCAAAGAGCCGAGCTATTACAGGAGGAGCTGGAGAAAACAAAAGCGGAGAATAATGAGGGAATTGTCATAAGCAATTTCCGAACGAAGGAAGGAGACTTTTATAGATGTGCAGGCATTATAATCGTCTGCTGCGGGATACTGTTGCCGAATTTCAGTGAAAATTGCCCTTTTTTGACGGTAAAGGTCTTGGCTATCTTGGCCCAATGTCTGTTTGTTGGTTACAGCGTGAAAATAATTGCAAAAGCTCTAAGTAAAAGGTAGTTTTGACGCATTGGATCGGATGCCCCTTCGTTGGAAAGGATTTTTTTACGAAGCCCGAAGAAAGCGACATCACCTCAACCAAACGAATGGGAGTGAACCCTATGTTTTTATCGAGAGACTCCGGTATAGTCCGTGATATTGGCAATTTTGCGATTCAGGGCCTGGCTATTCCCTATCCGGAATTTGTTCCCAGATTGTATAATCTTTGCTTGTCGCTTGGTTTCAAAAGAGGTTTCATCATGCCTTCCAGGGCCTTCTGTTCCGATGAAAATCAGGGCTTTCCCATCATTCTCCTGACCAAAAATTTTGGTACCTTTCCCTTTAACCATGGTCGTGTTGGTGGAATCGTCGCGATTGATCGGCATGCCCCGCATGCAAGCCATGGTGAGGACTTGGTTATTGTTCAGGCCAGTCATGTTGGCTATGATCCGAAGACCGGTGTTTATGGAACCTGTGAACGTCCGAAAACTGAAGGCAACCGTCTCACCGCCTCATGTGGCAAGATCACTCACGCCATTGAACCCTATCTTGATCAATACAGGTTTGCCCAAAAGCGCATTTTTCTCCATCTCGATGCCGAGGGCAGGCATCTCATCACCGCCAAGGATTCCTTTATTGATTTTGCCTCAAAACCAGTGACTGACGGGCTGGTCCTGAACCTAAAGGAAATTGTTAAGATTGCCGATGACGGGAGGATATTGCCGGTTGCCACTCATAGCACTTCGCATTCGTATGAAGTTTCCGATAGTTTTTGCGAACGTTTGGCGAAGCAGAATTATGTCTGGACAGGAGGCAGCGGTTCGGCAATGGAGGAGCTTTTAACTGCCGATCTTTTTTGTTTTCGGGAAGATCTCCATGAAACCGACGAATCGATTTTGCTGGAGCGCAATCTCATCGAATTTATGCCGATCATTGTCACTCACAAGAGTCCACCGATGAAGGCCGCCAAGGTCAATATCCAGATGGAATTCGCCCGGACAGTCGAATCAATCCGTCGGGGGCCAGAATATAAGAATAAAAACCTCCTGTATATTGCCGGTCTTAATGTTGATATTTCAACCTATTTAACTTTTCCGTCAACTACTTATTTTGTACCTTGGGCTGCCCATATTCAATTGAAAGATTCCACGTCGGATGAATACCTGCATCCACTGGAACAGAAGGATATTTTTAATAAATTGATGGAGCAGGAAATGGTTAACCCTGATCGCGTCGATTTGAAAGAACAGATTAATCAGATGATTTCTTCTCCCCGTTTCGATATTCGTACTCCACGCTAAACAGCTTTTCTAGGGGCGGGCAAGGAGAGTTCATCAGGAAGGAAAATGTCAGTGCTGCCAGTTACATTGCAGCCTTTGTCAACAGCACAAAGGGACTGCAATGGATTGGAGCGACGAAGCGGAAGCATATCGGGGCTGAAAGCCTCGGGAATCGCCGTTGTGGCAACTCTTTGATAATCACTTTGATGAATTCAAGTATCGTTACGACATCACCTATCACCATCACCATTTAAATCTGCCTTGCAGTGCCTGGATGCGCATGTGAGCTGGCAGTTTCAGCTTAGGAGCCGTTAGAAAATAACCTGGCCATTTCGAACCATTTTCTTACGGCTCCTTATGCCGTTCCGGGTGTTACATCGGCCATGTTATTTTTTTACAACGGCTTAGCAGTTCAGGCGTCAAGGAAATTCATCGAGAATTTTTCCGGTGCCCGGAAAATTAATGCATTGACAATGCCACGGTGTGGCATAATTTATCCTAAAATTGGGAATTGTTCTCAAAATTGGAACCTTTCGGGCATGAGCCTTATTGAAAAATTATTCGCGCATTCTATGCGGAGAAGTTTTCGTTATAGGTCTTTATGGTTTGCGGGTCTTGGGGAAAATATCTGTGGAGTGCCCTGTCAGGAGAGGTTCATCATCGGTCGCTGTCTGGTCGGTTGCGTGCCAAGAGACCAGCTGCTGCAACTTTTTTGTAACCTTATGCGTCAGGAGGTATTATGGCTAAACCACTAGAACTTATCAAGGTTGAGGATTTGACGATCTGCGATTCAACCGCCCAGATGATCACCAAGGCCAGGCAGGATGGGGTAGAACTCTTATTTGACAGGGCCCAAGCTATGAAACCGTGCCCGATCGGCGAGCAGTCGGCCTGCTGCAAACATTGCTCCATGGGGCCTTGCAGGATGAACGTCAACAGCCCCTACGACCGAGTTGGGGTGTGTGGGGCAACGATCGACACCATTGTCGCCAGAAATTTTGGGCGAATGGTCGCAGCGGGAACGGCTGCCCATACCGATCACGGCATGGCGATGCTTGAACTGTTCCGCGATGTTATCAATGGCAAGGTAAAAGATTATTCCATCAAAGATCCGATCAAGCTCCTGGAGATTGCCGCGTCTCTCGACATTCCCACAGAAGGACGGGACTTGAAGGCTGTCGCCCTGGATCTTTATGAAGAACTTGAGAGAACCTATACTCAAGTCGAAGGTGAGATTCCGATGATGAAAAGGGTTCCACCGAAAACCCTGGAGCTTTGGCGAGCAGCCGGCATTGTGCCGCGTGGAGCAATGCGGGAAATAATGGAGATGATGCACCGTACCGCCATGGGTGTCGATCAGGATTACGAAAATATTACTAAACAAATCTCGCGTACGGCACTAGCTGATGGATGGGGCGGTTCAATGGTTTCAACAGATATCTCGGATATCCTGTTTGGCACGCCGTCACCGGTTGAGGTCGAGGTTGACATGGGTGTGCTGAAAGAAGATCAGGTTAATATAATCGTTCACGGGCATGAGCCTAATCTTCTTGAATCTTTGGTTGTCTCGGTTGCTGATCCGACATTGATAGAGGCGGCCAAGAAAGGTGGGGCTAAAGGAATTAATCTGGTCGGAATGTGTTGCTCCGGCCTTGAAGCGCTGTCTCGCCGTGGTCTGCCGCATGCAGGAAATTTTTCCAGTACCGAGGCCGTGTTGGTAACGGGTGCTATTGATGCCATGACCGTCGATATCCAATGTATAAAGCAGGATATGAAGAAGGTGGCTGATTTTTATGATACTCCATTTATCACGACAAACTATAGAGCGAAAATTGAAGGTGCTCTGCATATTCAACTTGATGAACACGATCCGCGCGTGTGCACCGACGAGATCGTCATAAAGGCAATCACCAGGTTTAAAAATCGCAAAAGGCCAATCCAGATTCCAAGAAATAAGGCAAAGGGAGTACATGGCTTTTCTTTCGAATACATTAATTATATGCTGGGTGGATCATTTCGTGGCAGTTTTACGCCACTCAACGACAACATCATCAACGGGAGGATTCGTGGCGTTGCCGGTGTTGTTGGGTGCACCAATCCACGGTCAAAACAAGATTACTCGCATGTGGAGCTGGTAAAAGAGTTGATCAAAAATGATGTACTGGTTTTGCAGACCGGTTGCTCGCAAATGGCCCTTGCAAAAGCAGGACTGACCGGACCTGGAGCCGCTGCTCTTGCCGGACCCGGCCTGGCTGAAGTCTGTGAAACTGTTGGGATGCCTCCAATCCTCGGCTTGGGCTCTTGCGTTGATAACAGCAGGATTCTTACTGCCGCTTCAGAGATGGTCAAGGTCGGTGGGCTTGGCGACTGCCTTGCCGATCTGCCGGCGGCTGGCTGTGCCCCGGAATGGATGAGCGAAAAGGCCATTGCCATTGGCCATTATTTCGTAGCCTCTGGGATATATGTTGTATTCGGCCATACTTTTCCTATGACCAAAGGGACCAAGTTTGAAAAGCATCTCTTTGAAGATCTTGAAAAACAAGGGTTCGGCAAGTGGGCTTTTGCCGATGATCCAAGAGAAATGGCCAGACTGATGATTGCCCATATTGATAAAAAACGCCGACAACTTGGCATCGATAAAACGCGGGAGAGAGTTTTGTCGGATATGGCAGACAGGCGTGGACTGGACGCATCAGCCTAAGCCATTGTAAAAAAAATAACATGACCGAAAGCATGCTTGGAACGGCATAAGGAGCCGTAAGGAAATGGTTATAAATAATCTAGTTATTTCCTGACGGCTCCTAAGTAAAAAAGAAGGGAGACATTGCCTTGCAAACGCTGTCTCCCTTTTGGTATTATTGCTGGCATGAATGGAATGAAGAGGGAAAAACATGGCTATATTTAACGGCATATACCGGTGGGATGGGACGAAGAAGGATGATCTCGAGCCAATTGCCTGGTATCCCGGCTCCTATGATGTGAAAATACTCGACCGTTGCGGCAAAGAGGGCAAGGTGAAGCACTTCAAAACGACCATTTGCCTGTACGCCCGAACTGGTGAAGGCCAGTCTATCTCCGCTAGTCCTGAAAAATTTGCCAAACGCATTTGCAATGACTTTGCCCTGGATATTGATCGTGTCCTCTGGGTTGAAGATCTCCTTACCGAAAGGGACCGCTATGATGTTATCCTCTTCACTCGTACCGGAAAAATGGGCAAGGGTTTTTTTTATCGTACGGAAAAGCGTCAGGCTCGCGAAGCTGAAGTGAAGATGATTCAACAAGCGCTGGCTGATCTGCTTATAGAATCGACAGCATAGAAAGGGTGACGAATGTGGCAAGAGAACAATTGCTAAGAAGGTACAGCGAATTAATTGAAGAGATTGCCGAAACTATTTGTATGCTTACCTGCCCGTTTGATACACTTCCGGTTCTCAGTAATGACCTGGTGATCTATGGAGAATTGAAGGATTCCGGTACTTCTTAACTTCCCCGGTAAAGATGAAAAAGTTTATTACCAGTTAATCCTCAGTTTGATTTTCATGGTTTTTTGCTTATTGTTTCGGTTACAGATTAGTGGAGTCCTCGATGCATTCTGCAAATGATGGCGTCAGGCCCACGGAGAAGGAGTTTAAAAATTCAGGAAAAAGGAGATTAACTATGGCAGATCAACATTGTCCGGGATTTGAAAGCAATAAAACCTTGAGTGAAGTGAAAGTCAAATGCCCGGAGTGCGGAAAGGAATGGGCGGTTTTCTCCGATGAGTTAGAAAAAAAAGTCAAGTGTTCTGCATGTAAAGCCAGCTTTGATGCAAAGACCTGCAAGGTTAATTGATTTTTTGGTTTTATTTGCCGACATGGGGCCCTGTAGACAATAAACGCTATTGCCCGCTGGGCCTCTTCCTATAAAGTCCCCTCCATTTCCTTATCAGCCAGACTCCAGACAGACGAAACAAGTGTTGCAAAGTTGGTTAGTTGCTTTTTTGCACTGTTTGCACAGTTATAGTGTGCGAACAAAGAGGGTGTAGCCGATAGATTTTGTCTGAAGTGCCCGTTCACGCAAATATTAGAAGCGACTATATTGTGCAACGACCTTATAGCGCACAAATTGTCTGTGGCGTTTGCTCGGCGACGAAGAATTGACTTCAGGTCAGGCCATATGTGGTCGGGTTTTTGCCAGTTCATTCAACAATCGAGAAGGTTTGTTGCTATGCAATAAACCTTGATAACAGCATCAATATGGGCTAGGTTTATCTGGCTTTGGACATAGCGGCACTCGGAGAATCTGCATCTACTTTTTAAGGTATGGTTCTGCTTTTCGTCGAAAAGCCCATTGAGCGGCGTATCACCGTATACATATACTTTTTAGAAGGAAAAATGATTATGGCTGAAGTGGCAATAAAGCTTGAAGGAAAGTCCAAAAGATCATTTTTGGATGACATCAAAGAGATTGTGCCGGCTGGAAACCTCAGTCTTTGCCTCACCTGCGGACTCTGTTCTTCAGGGTGTCCCGCAACCGGCCTTTTTGACATGGATCCCCGCAAATTTCTCCGTATGCTTGTTCTGGGTATGGATGAAGAAGTGATGAAGTCCGACTGGCCGTGGACGTGCACAATGTGTCAGCGTTGTGTTTATGTCTGCCCCATGAAAATTGATATTCCCCAGCTTGTCTTCAACGTTCGGGCAGCCAGACCGAGAGACCAGCGACCTAAAGGGATTCGCGGTTCCTGCGATGCGGCGGTTAACAGCGAATCCTGCAGTGCCATGGGAACTCCGGTTGAGGATTTTATATTTGTTGTCAACGATGTTCTCGAGGAGTACCGGGCAGCACAGCCAGAGTTTGCCGATATGGTTGCACCAATCGACAAGGTAGGAGCCGAGTTCTTTGTCAATCAGAACTCCCGAGAACCGATGACTGAGCCCGATGAGATGGTGCCCCTTTGGAAAATCCTTCATCTTGCCGGAGTCGACTGGACCTATAGCAGCAAGGCATGGGCTGCCGAAAACTACTGCCTGTTTCTCGCCGATAACGAAAACTGGGAAACCCTGGTGCGCAGGAAGGCGGCACAGGCTGATGCTCTGGGGGTAAAGACATACCTCAACACGGAGTGAGGCCACATCACCTTCGCAGTCCGGTCTGGACTGAAAAAATTCAATATAGCCCACAAGTTCGAAACAAAAAATATCTACGAATACTATGCCAAGTGGATACGGGAAGGAAAGCTGAAACCAAACACCGACTGGAACAAGGATTTGAAAATCAAGTTTACCGTTCAGGATCCCTGCCAGATAGTTCGTAAAAGCTTTGGCGACGCGATCGCCGAAGATTTCAGATACGCCATAAAACAGGCAATCGGCGAAGAGAACTTGCTAGAGATGTCGCCCAACAAATCCAACAACTACTGTTGTGGCGGCGGCGGCGGATTTCTCCAGTCGGGTTTTAAGGATCAGCGACTGGAATATGGCAGAATAAAAGACGAACAGATCAAAGCAAGCGGCGCAACCTATTGCATAGCCGGGTGTCATAACTGCCATGCCCAGATCCACGAGCTTTCTCATCATTTTGGCGGGCATTACAACGTTGTGCATTTTTGGACCATACTTGCCCTCTCTCTTGGCATACTTGGGCCAAATGAACGTGTATACTTAGGTGATGACTTGAAGGATGTGAATGTGTTTCACCCGGAAACAGCAATATAACTGTGTATGACTTTCTTCTAAATAAGTAGGTTTGACTATGCAGCTCACAAAACAGCAAATAGATTATTGCATGGAGTGCGGGGTATGCACCGGTAGCTGTCCCATAAGCCAAGAACGTCCCGGTTTCTCGCCACGGCAGATGATAAAGCGCACCCTGGTTGAACCTGACGGGAATATTTTGCAGTCCGATGATGTTTGGGCGTGCCTGAGTTGTTCGCGGTGCAGTGACCGCTGTCCAGTGGGCATTGATTTCCCAGAATTCATACGATCCTATCGGCAAAAAGCAAAAGTACTTGCCAACCTGCCAAAAGAGAGTCACCACGGAATCTTTCAGACAATTACCACCATCCAGTCCGGCACCCTCCATCAGAACAGAACAGCATGGACCGCCGGCGCTGGTACCATAAAGGAAAAGGGAGAGTATTTCTATTTTGTCGGATGTGCCCCTTTCCATAACCCGGTCTTTAAGTATCTCGATTTGAATGTCATTGATATCCCGAAAAACATTCTAAAAATTCTCAATGCCCTTGGCATTGAACCGGTAATCAGCAATGACGAGCGATGTTGCGGCCACGATTCGTATTGGGGTGGCAACGAAGAATTGTTTGCAAAACTTGCCAGGAAAAATGTTGAAACGATTGTCGCATCCGGCGCCAAAACTGTGATCTTTGGCTGTCCCGAAGGCTATGCTACCTTCAAAGAGCATTATCCGGCGATTGTAGGCGACCTTCCCTTTGAGATACGACATATTTCGGAATTTCTCGTAGAGAAATTGCCGGCGTCAGAAATTACCCTGAAAAAATCGGTAAATGGCACGGTAACTTTTCATGATCCCTGTCGGCTTGGAAGAAGAATGGGCATGTATGAGCAACCACGGCAACTCATCAATATGGTTCCCGATACCGTCTTCAAAGAGATGGATAATAACCGGCAAAATGCAGTGTGCTGCGGAACGACCGCCTGGATGGAATGCTCATCATGTTCTAAAACTATGCAGACCAAGAGGCTGATGGAGGCGAAACAGATCGGGGCTCAGACGATTATTACTGCATGTCCGAAATGTCAGATACATCTGACCTGTGCAAAGTCGAATACGGATATTGATGTGGAAGTAAAAGATCTCTATGCATATCTAGCAGAACAACTTTGATATTGATGCTCCATCTTCAGATTGTCGCTAAATCGTATAACTAATTAGTATCGGAGAAATTTGATGAATGCAGAAAATCCTCAAAATGTTCAGGGCTCGGTCATGGTTGTTGGTAGCGGCATTGCAGGAATGCAGACGGCACTTGACTTGGCGGACTCGGGTTTTTACGTCTATCTCGTCGAGAAGTCACCGTCTATTGGCGGCGTAATGGCCCAATTGGACAAGACTTTCCCGACTAATGACTGTGCGATGTGAGTTATCTCACCAAAACTGGTCGAGGTCGGCCGTCATCTGAATATTGAGCTTAAAACATTATCTGAAGTAAAATCCATTTCCGGTACGGCTGGGAACTTTGAAGTTGAACTGCTTCAACATCCCAGGTACGTGGACATGGATAAATGTATTGCCTGCGGTGAATGCGCCGAGAAGTGTCCGAAGAAAGTGACGGATACTTTTAATGCTGGTCTTGCCAAGAGAAAGGCCATATATGTTGAATATCCCCAGGCAGTACCGTTAAAATACGCCATCGATGCTCCAAATTGCATCTATCTCAAAAATGGCAAGTGCGGTTTTTGCGCCAAAGTTTGTCCGGCCCAGGCGATTGATTTCGAGCAGAAGGAAAAAACCGTGCGATTGCAGGTCGGGTCGGTTATCCTCGCACCTGGATTTTCCGCATTCGATCCGCAAAAACTCGATACTTACCAATACAGCCAGTACCAGAATGTTATCACCTCCCTTGAGATGGAGCGGATTCTCAGTGCCACCGGGCCATATCATGGGCATCTGGTGCGACCTTCCGATAAAAAAGAACCGTCGAAAATAGCATGGTTGCAGTGTATCGGGTCACGCGATATTAACCGATGCGACCATGGCTACTGTTCTTCGGTGTGCTGCATGTATGCGGTCAAGGAAGCGGTCATTGCCAAGGAGCATTCGCCTGTCGCCCTTGATACCGCCATTTTTTATATGGATATGCGCACCTATGGCAAAGAGTTTGAAAGCTATTACCAACGGGCCAAGGATGAAAAGGGCGTCAGGTTTATCCGCACCAGGGTCCATACCATTGTTGAGAACCGGGAGACCAAAGACCTCTCTCTGAGATATGTCGATGAGAATGGCAAGGCTCTGGAAGAGACCTTTGATCTTGTGGTGTTGTCGGTGGGCATGGAGACCTCAAAGGAACTGGCTGCCTTTGCCGGTAGGCTGGAGATTGAACTGAACGCCGATAATTTTGCCAAAACCGATTGTTTCTCACCGGTCAAGACCTCCAGGGACGGCATATATGTCTGCGGTGCCTTCCAGGAACCGAAAGATATTCCCTATTCAGTCATGGAAGCGAGCGCCGCCGCCTGCTGGGCGGAAGCTGATCTTGCGACATCACGTGGTACTCTTACCAAAACCAAGACTTTCCCGGTGGAAAAAAACATTACTGACGAAGAAGCCCGGATTGGTGTCTTTGTCTGTAACTGCGGGACTAATATCGGCGGTATTGTCAATGTTCCCGCCGTCGCCGAGATGGCAAGAACGCTTCCCGGTGTCACCTACGTCGAGGAAAATCTCTTTACTTGCAGCCAGGACAGTCAGGATAAAATAAAGGACATTATACTGAAAAAGGGTTTGAACCGAGTTGTCGTTGCCGCCTGCACGCCGCGAACCCATGAAGCACTTTTTCAAGAAACCTTGCGGGACGCCGGGCTCAATAAATACCTTTTCGAAATGGCCAATATTCGCAACCAGTGTTCCTGGGTGCATAGCAAGGAAAAGGATGAAGCCACGGCCAAGGCCAAGGATCTTGTGCGCATGGCTGTTGCCCGAACGCGGTTGATCACTTCCCTCGGGCAACCAACAATCTCGGTTGAGCCAAGTGCACTGGTTATTGGTGGTGGCATCGCCGGCATGACATCTGCTCTAGGCCTTGCAGACCAGGGCTATGCCGTACATCTGGTAGAAAAGCAAGAGCGGCTCGGCGGTATCGCCCTGGGACTTCTGAACACCTGGAAGGGAGATAATGTACCGGAAAAATTAGCCGAAATGACCAAAAGGGTGACAACTCACTCCCTGATCAATGTGTACACTGGAGCGACGGTTAAGGCTTCCACCGGTTTTATCGGTAATTTTGAGACGACTCTCTCGGTCAAGGGTTCGGATCGCCTCCTGAAACACGGGGCGGTAATTGTCGCAACCGGTGCCCAGGAGCATGTGCCGCAGGAATACCTGTATGGACAAAATAACCGGGTTCTTACCCATCTTGAACTAGATCGCGCCATAAGCAGCGATGATCCGAGACTGCCGGCGGCTGATGCTGTGGCCTTTATCCAGTGTGTTGGTTCAAGAGAATCGAAGAGACCCTATTGCTCGAAGGTGTGCTGTACCCATTCCATCAAGTCGGCTGTTCGTTTCAAGAAAATCAATCCTGAGGCGCAGGTTTTCGTCATCTATCGGGATATCCGCACCTATGGGCAGCGCGAACTGCTCTATAGGGAGGCAAGGGAAAAAGGCGTTATTTTTATTCGATACGATCTAGAAAGAAAACCGGAAGTGAAAAATGACGGGGACAGGTTAGCCATAACCGTTAAGGACCATATTCTCGGCAGGGATATAGAGATACATGCCGATTTGCTGATTCTCGCCGCGGCAATTGTACCCCGGGATAATGAGGTGCTCGCCCAGATGTTCAAACTGTCATGTAACAGTGACAATTTCTTTAACGAGGCCCATGCCAAACTGCGCCCTGTGGAATTTGCCACTGCTGGGATTTTCCTCGCCGGAATGGCCCATTACCCTAAGCCCATCGAGGAGAGTATAGCTCAGGCTGCAGCCGCTGCCTCCAGGGCTGCCGTGACGCTGTCGAAAGACCGTATTACGGTTGAGGGTGTTGTGTCGTATGTTAAGGAGTTTATGTGCAGGGGTTGCGGCGAGTGTGAAAGGGCTTGTCCCTTTAATGCCATTTCGGTTCAGGAAACAGATAAGGCCATGCTGGCAGCCGTTGTCAAGGAAGCTCTCTGCAAGGGCTGTGGAATGTGTGCCGTGGCCTGCCCCACGGGAGCCGCTTCGGTCCATCATTTTGATGATAGAGAAGTGTTGACAATGGTCGAGACCGCCTTTGAGTATTAAATATAATGTTCTTGAGCTGTTTTGAAATTCATTGCTGCAATCGGGTATCAATCTGAGCGCTGGCTTCAGAGATCAGCGCTGTAAGAATCTACTTTTTAAGGAAGAGAAAATGTCAGGGGAATTCAAACCGAAAATAATTGCATTTGCCTGTAACTGGTGCGCCTATTCTGCGGCAGATCTGGCCGGCGTCAGCAGGTTTCAGTATCCCCCAAATCTTCGTATCATACGGGTGATGTGTTCCGGGCGGATTAATCCGAATTTCATTTTAAAGGGATTTCAGAATGGTGCCGATGGCGTCCTTGTCGCCGGCTGACACATCGGCGACTGTCATTACCTGGAAGGTAATGTAAAGGCTGAAAAAATGTTCAAAACGACCGAAGAGCTTGTCGATATCCTGGGCATTGAGCCGGAACGGCTGCGTCTGGAGTGGATATCTTCGGCTGAAGGTACCAAATTTGCTGAAGTGGCAACTAGGTTTACCGAGGTAATACAATCTCTGGGGCCTCTGAAAATTGAAGAGACTGCCTGAACTTGCTATATTAACT
>JAABQY010000081.1 GCA_011391225.1 Desulfobulbaceae bacterium
ACAACGTCTTTACCCTTGACTGCCGGGTGCTCTTTTATTCCGGCAAGGGTCAAGGGCAGGGGCAATTCATACTCCACACCCTTGACGGTGAATTTACCGAGGACCTCATACAGCCCATTCCCAGCGTCGGTTATTTTCGTGGACTCGAAAATTATCTGAGGATACTTGCCGGCATCGAAAAAGTCAGCCGACTGGAGATGCTTGTCGCGTTTGGCAATATACGTGTCAATCGACGCTGTCTCTATCTTGAAAACAAATTTACTCTCGGCAAGGTTCTTGGGATCAAATTTAACCTCTCCACTATATTCATTGAAATGGCCGCGAATCTTAGAATAAATGTGATCGACGGTAAAATAAAAGTTGCTGTGTGCTTTATCCAACTCCCAGCTTCGAACTGCCGCTAGCAGAGGTTGTGCGCTAACAATGAAAAGAAACAAGGCAAGTGAAACAACATTCCATCTTTTCATACTACCCTCCTTCTGAAGGTTAAAGGCATAATGCAAGTTCCCAAGAACATTGCTAGGTGCGTTTACAAAGACCCTGTAAACACAAATTTAAAATAATGAGCCATAGCAAAAATGCAAGCTTGCCGCGAAACTAATTTTTTATTTGTCTTTTCTATATGTTATCCTCATCTTAGTGACAAGAACGATAACATTCACTCCCCCCAGCACAACCAATAGTGCGATTCTCGGCACACCTTCTGTAAAAGAATCGGCGACGAACAACACATGTACCGCAACCGAACAAAATGCAAGATATCCGAGCGTCCGGTGAGCCGCCCGCCAGCGTTTGTAGTCGAAAGCAAATTTCTGCCTGAAGAGCGAAGAAACCACCTGAGCAAGAACCATAAGAAAGAGGACACCCCCAACCATTTCAGGCCAGTTTTTTGCACCAGTCGGCAGATTAGCTACTCCTTCCGGCACGAGTACAAGGATGATGTGCAGAGCAGCAAAGCAGCAGAGAAGTATCCCGTTGGCTTTGTGCCAAGTCACAAGAGAGGCAACTCCAAACGTTTCTTCCAACAATTTTCCCCGCGTACCGAGAAGAATCTGCACAAGAAGGGAGAGTAAAGCGAGAAGACCAACAAGCTGTCCGGCTCGTAACAACGTCTTATCCGCTCCCATCTTGTACCAAAGGGTCTGGGATTCATAAACGAAAGGAATGGTTAAAGCTCCTGCGCCAATGATGACGACGATAGCGATCAAAGACAATCCAAGCCCTGTTCGATGCATAGTTTTTCCTCCACCCCCGCACGCTCTATTTGCCGTCATAGGCCACCTCCTTTTATCTTATTCCGACAATAATACATGAAAAAGAGGATGGAAGACTTCATTGTGGGTTTCTGATGATAAAAACCATAAGGGTGGTTTGACAACTTCATTGGAGGTATGCCATAATAATTCTGAACCACAATTCATGTTTGGCAATGGTAGTGAGATATTTGACAGACCACTCTCCAGTTAGACACATCGGTGCTCAAGCTTTGAGTGGACAATTTGAGAATTTAGATTGGCGGCCCTTTTCTCGAATGGGTAATATGATTTAATCTCCATAAATGGGAAACTATTACGCGTTCCACAAAGACACCCGCAAAGAGGAAGGATTAACTCATGTCACTCCCCCTCCACATTGAGCCTTTCTTCCGGAAAGGTCTTGCGATCTGGATATTTCTGCTCATCCTGACAATTGCAGTTCTCGATTCATCTGCCTTCGCCTCTAGCCCTGGTTTCCCTCCCGCACCGACAATGCCGCAGCTCAACGCGGCCAAACACGTTCTGGTACTCTTTTCATATCACCGAGCCGAATGGTCGGATAATGTTCAGAAGGGTATAGAGTCAGTTTTTGTCCCCCACCGTGAAGTAAACTTCTTCTATGAATATATGGACACCAAACGTCTGAAAACGAAGGAGTATCTCGAAACCCTGCGAAAAATTTATGCTGAAAAATATGCCAAAGCACATATCGACGTTATTATCTGCGTTGATAATAACGCCCTCGATCTCCTGGTAGAAAATGCCCAGACTCTTTTGCCCGACATTCCTGTTGTATTCTGCGGCATCAATGACTACAAGCCCGCTCTGCATGCCGCCCGCCCCGAAGTAACCGGTGTTGTAGAATACGGCGATTTTTCCGACACCCTGAAAATTGCCTTCAGGGCCCGTCCAAATGCCACAAAGCTTTATATTGTCGGCGATCACACCGAAACCGGGGAAACCAATACACGGGAGCTGCTTGCCGCACTTTCTTCCCTAGCGCCCGACATCCAGACAGTTCTGACAGACCGCATGAGCTACGAAGAGCTTTCCACCACACTGCAAACGGCAGACCTCCAGCAGGTGGCATTCTTCGTGAGCTTCTGGAAGGATGGCACCGGTCGGAATATTGAGCCGTGGCAGCTTGACCCTATATTCAGGAAGTCGGCAATCCCGGTATTCGGCCGTTCGGAGTGGATGATGAATCGCGGCATGGTCGGAGGGAAATGCGTGACGGGAATAGCCCAGGGAGCGGCGGCAGGAAAGATTGCCCTGCAAATTCTTGACGGCACAGGGGTTTCGGCTCTCCCTGTTGATACCAACAGCCCGAACCAATACCTTTATGATTACAAGATGATGCAGCACTATCGGATAAACGAAGATATCTTTCCCGGCGAAAGCATCGACTTCAACCATCCTGAGCCATTTTACCGAGTCAAAAAACCGGTTGGCGTAACCATCCTCGTTTTTTCGGCTCTGCTCCTGGCGGCACTTGTTTTTCTCGCCGTTAACATTCATCGGCGCAGACTGGCGATCCTTGCACTACGAAAAGCAACCGCCTCTCTTGAGCAAAGCGAGGCACGTTATCGTGGCATGATCGAAAACATTCAGGACACCTTCTACAGAACAGATGCCCAAGGCTTTCTCATATTTGTCAGTCCTTCCGGACCACGGTTGCTAGGATATGATTCACCACGGGAAATGATCGGCCGACCCAATGCCTCTTTTTGGAATAAGCCAGAAGAAAGACTGAAGATGCTGGAAATACTGGAGAGGGATGGAGCTGTCCGCGACTTTGAAGTCGTCCTCGTTCGTAAGGATGGTTCACCTGTACCTGTTTCTACAACCTCAAGCTACTACCACGACCAGGATGGGCAAATACTGGGCATCGAGGGAATATTCCGAAACAACACCGAACGTAAGCAGGCTGAAGCGGATCTCCTGGCTGAACGTCAGTATTTGACAGACATCATTGACTCTCTGCCGGATGCCACCTTTATCATCGATACTGATTCGCGCGTCGTTATTTGGAACAGGGCTGCTGAGGCGATAACCGGTGTTAACAGGGAGGAGTTACTCGGCAAAGGCAACTACGCCTACGCTGTTCCCTTTTACGGAGAACCCCGTCCCATCCTCATTGATTTCCTCAACATCTCAGAGAAAGAGAGGGAGAGCTCCTATTCCAGCATCAAGCGATTGGGTGACAAGATTTACGCTGAAACCTTTATTCAGACCTTAAACAATGGTGAAGGCGCCTATCTTTGGGGTGTTGCCGCCCCGCTCTACGATCGATCCGGTTTACCTACCGGAGCCGTCGAAGTCATCAAAGACATTACGGGCCTGAAAAAGTCGGAAAAAGTCAACATTCAGTTGCAGGAACAATTGCTGCAGGCACAAAAGATCGAGTCGATTGGGCGTTTAGCAGGAGGTGTGGCCCATGATTTCAACAATATGCTTGGGGTGATCCTTGGGCATGCCGAACTGGCACAAAACCAGTTGGATACAACCCAACCACTCTTTTACAACCTTGAAGAGATTCGCAAGGCTGCTCAGCGTTCCGCAGATATTACTCGGCAACTTCTGGCCTTTGCCAGAAAACAGACCATCGCACCTCAGTTTATTGATCTGAATAAGACCGTAGACGAGATGCTGGCAATGCTGCGGCGACTCATTGGCGAAGACATCCATCTCGCTTGGCTGCCGGGCAAGAACCTGGGGTCAATCAACCTGGATCCCTCCCAGCTCGACCAGATTCTCGCCAACCTTTTTGTCAACGCCAGGGATGCCATTGCCGATACCGGCAAGGTTACCATCGAGACCGACACCGCAACTTTTGATGAAGCCTACTGCAGAGTACACACAGGTTTCGTTCCCGGCAAGTATGTAATGCTTGCGGTCAGCGACAACGGCTGCGGCATGGACGCAAAAACCATGGCACATCTGTTTGAGCCGTTTTTCACCACCAAAGAAATGGGCAAAGGAACCGGCCTCGGCTTAGCGACGATCTATGGCATTGTCAAACAAAACAGCGGCTTCATCAATGTTTACAGTGAGCCGGGGCAAGGCACCACTTTCAAGATTTACCTGCCACGGCACGGAAGCAATGCTGCTCCGATGCCGAAGAAAGATGCAGCTGGTCCGATGGCGCACGGCCATGAAGCGATTCTGCTGGTGGAGGATGAGCCGATGATCCTCAGCATGACAAAGACCATGCTCGAACTTCATGGATACAAGGTCCTGCCGGCAAAGACGCCGGACGAAGCCATCCGTCTTGCCCGAGAACACACCGACGAAATCCACCTGCTCATGACCGATGTTGTCATGCCCGAGATGAACGGCCGCGACCTTGCCAGGGTCCTGTTATCTCTCTACCCCAACCTCAAACGCCTGTTTATGTCCGGCTATACTGCTAATGTCATCGCCCATCATGGAGTTCTTGAGGAAGGCATCCATTTTATCCAAAAACCGTTTGCCATGACAGATCTCATCTCTAAAATCAGAGAAGTACTTGACGAATCTGCTCCACATTAAATTAACTATACGAAAAGGAGAAGGTAAAATGGCTACAGCACTCATCGTATATTCAACCCGTACCGGCGAAACCAGAAAAATTGCCGAAATTATTGCAGAAGGCTTACGATTTTCAGCAGTTGCCGTAACCTTGAAGGATGTTACCGAAATCAAACGGGAGACCGAACTTGCCGACTTTGATATCTATGTATTCGGTTCATCCACCTATCATGGTGCAATGATGGACAGGATGAAGACTTTTCTATTTCTTGCCGAGAGGGCTGAGTTAAAAGGTAAGACAGGAGGATCCTTTGGTTCGTTCGGTTGGAGTGGTGAAGCGGCCGAGCGGATTTTCGATACCATGAAAAACGTATACGGCATGGATATGGTCAGTGCTCCCTTGATGCTCAAAACCAGTTCAGTCGGCGGCGGCATCAAAGTTGCCCAGGATTATGGCAAAGAACTGGCCGCCAAGGTTGCCTAAGGGATGCTGGCGGTAAACTTCGGCATGTGTTTTCTTAAAAAGATGCAATGAATTTCGGTTTATCTCCAACCTTTTGATGCATAAAAGGAAATCTTGGACATACCCATTCCAACTCGACAAAGAGTTGCCGGCAAAAAAATTGCAAAAAATGGCGCAAGAGAGTAGCTTGCGACCATTAACGTTCGGTGCCGATCACCATTTTTTCAAGGTGCCCTGAGCGAGGGCTAGCCAGTCACCATCTTTCATATCTTCAATTCACCTGTCGAGAGCCTTATGTCCAGAATTGTCATTAGCGGTACCGGGGTGTACACACCGCCCTTTTCCATTTCAAATGAAGAACTTGTTCTCTCTTTTAATACCTTCGTACAGAAGCATAATAACGAGCATAGAGACGCTATTGCCGATGGGTCCTGTCAAGCATTGGCCGGGTCCAGTGCCGAGTTCATTGAACGGGCCTCCGGCATAAAGAGCAGGTTTGTCATTGATCGCCTCGGGGTCCTTGATCCGGAGCGTATGTGCCCGCAACTGCCGAAACGAACTGTCAACGAGCCATCGATCCAGTGTGAAATAAGCGTTGCCGCCGCCCAAGAGGCTTTGCAGAGCGCCGGCAAAAATCCCCAGGATATCGATGCGGTCATCGTTGCCTGCTCGAACATGGAGCGCCCTTATCCGGCGATGGCCGTCGAAGTGCAGGAGGCTTTAGGCATTTCCGGCTTTGCCTTTGATATGAATATCGCCTGTTCTTCCGCAACATTTGCTATTCAAACGGCGGTCGATTCAATTTTCCGAGGTAACGCCAGGGCAATCCTCATGGTCAACCCGGAGATCTGCTCAGGTCACTTGAACTTTCGTGATCGCGACAGCCATTTTATCTTTGGCGATGTGTGTACGGCGATGGTTCTCGAGCGGGAGGATTATTGCTGTAAAAAAGCTGTGTTTGAAATTGTCGGAACAAAACTGGCCACCAAATTTTCCACGAATATTTATAATGGTTTTGGTTTTCTCAATCGCACCAGACCGGCCCAGGACACTGAAAAAAATAGGCTTTTCGTCCAGGAGGGCCGGAAGGTTTTTAAAGAAGTGATTCCTCTTGCGACGGAAGTCATCCGCAATCACCTGGCGGAGTACAACATTAACCCGACCGATCTCAAGAGAGTCTGGCTCCATCAGGCAAATCTCAACATGAACCAGCTCATATGCAAGAAACTCCTTGGCACGGAGATCACTGATGATGTTACCCCGACCATCCTCGACACCTACGCCAACACTGCATCGGCCGGATCGATTATATGCTTTCATAAACACCATGCCGATTTACAGGAACATGATCTTGGAGTCATCTGTTCCTTTGGGGCCGGGTATTCCGTCGGTAATATTATCGTGCGCCGGATAGCGCTTTAGAGCGATTGAAACCACCGGTTGCAGATAATCATCAATTTCCAGCCGACATCCGCCAACACTGCGATTGACTATTCGCTCGACCGTATAAATGGCTTCATCTCCTGCAATCACCTGGTTACTCAGAAAGTTACTGGAAAATTCCTGGAGGAAAACACACATGGAAACAAGCAATCGTCCCGAGGGCAAACTGATTCTCAGGACCCTGGCCATGCCGGCCGACACCAACCCCCACGGCGACATCTTCGGCGGCTGGATCATGTCACAGATGGATATCGCCGGCGGGATCCTGGCTCGGGAGATCACCTGTTCACGGGTGGTAACCGTGGCCGCCGAGACGATTACCTTTATCAAGCCGGTGCATGTCGGAGACGTGGTATGCTGCTATGGCCAGGTACTGCGCATCGGTACCACTTCGATCACCATCAACCTTGAGGTGTGGGTTAAACCGGCCCTGGACAAACCTGTCGATGAAAACACCGAACAGCATGTCACTAAGGCCGCTTTCACCTATGTAGCGGTTGATCGGGGAGGGAAAAAACAGGTGATCAACCGCAATTGCTCCGGCTAAAAGACAAAGGAATTGAAGCCTTTTGCCTAGGGCTCCAACCTTACCTCTCGGCCTCGCCCGCTTGGGGCGTTTCCCGGTGTAAAAAGCGGAGCAAAGCCTGCCAGTATTCGGGATACATTTCAATCGTTCCGTGATCTGCCTCGGCAATTCGGACGACTTCTTTTTCGCCCTGAATATGACGGATGAGATTTTCCGTACGAGCGGGAGGAATGACCCTGTCCCGGCCTCCGTAAAGCACCAGCAGGGGGCAACGGATCTCGGGCAGAAAATCAAGCGATGCAAAACGATGTTTGAGGAGTTGTCCTATCGGCAGCCACGGATAATGCGACCTGGCAACATTTTCAATGCTGTCATAGGGAGTTACGAGCACAGCCCCTTGGACCTGCCGTCGCGCCGCAACATAGCATGCCACCCCTGAACCAAGACTGCGGCCGATGAGATAGATCTTTTTCGCTGCCGAGGTCCTGGCTATATCATCGAACACCGCCAAGGCATCGGCAAAAAACTCCGCCTCTCCGGGCTTGCCGCTGCTTGGTCCGTAGCCACGATAAGCAACAAACAGGGTTGCCGCTTGGACGGCCTGGTATTCCTCAATATTATTAAAAATGTCTTCAGCATTGCCACCGTAGTATATAAGTAATTTGTCGCGCGCAAAACCGGGATTTACCAACCACCCCCGAAGATCAACCGGGCCGCGCTGCAGATGGTAATCGACGACCTTGTCATAATCATGGTTCTCATGCCGGGCACTGGTCGGGTAGAAAATGAAAGAATCTTGGCGCAGGTACATAAAGAGGGCACAGAATATATAGAAAATCGCCAAATACAGCAAAATCTGAATAGCCAGGGACATCTTCATTTTCTCCCACTCAGTATGTAGTCATCGGACCCTTCTGCTCGGATAATCCGGCTTTGAGGCTTGTTGCTCAAAAACTACCATGGGAAAGTGGCCGCTGTCAACGAGGCTGCCACTCAAAATCCTTCCCCGCACCGCTGAAAGCGTTTGCATTATCATTACTTTTTTTCCTTTAGCATGGTAGGCTTGCGTCATGAACATTAAAAATGTCTCCTGCAAAGAGCTGCACATTCATGCTTTCGTTACCGCTCCCGGCCAGTCCTGGTGTGTTTTCGGTGAAAACCACTCCGGCATCGATCGTTTTATCGACCTCCTGTCCGGGAAACTGATGAATTGCCATGGCGACATTCTTGATCTGCCACAACGCCCCGGCATCCTGTCGTTTCGTGCTCAACAAGAACTCTTTGAAAAAGAAATTCGCAATGACGACAGCGACTTCCTCAATAAAATAGATCCCGGCACCCTGGTTCGCGAGTTTCTACCGGACTACCAGGCGCACCTCGGCCTGTTGCAAACCTTTAATATGGCCCATTGTCTTGACCTCGGCTACCGCCAGCTCAGTTCCGGACAAGCAAGAAAGCTTCTTCTACTATGCGAACTGACCGGGGGCACGACCACCCTGGTTCTGCAGAACCCGTACGACGGACTTGATGAACTGAGTTGTTATGAATTGAACCACACCCTCATGCACCTTCCTGCGCGTGGCATTGATTTGCTGGTATGCGTCAACAATATCTCTGACATTCCCGCCTGGACAAGTCACCTGGCTATTATAAAAAACGGTCACCTTGTTTTTGCTGGTCCTCAAGACCAGGGGCTTCCGAGAATACAGCAATCCAAGGCAACTGGCACGACAAGCGATGATCCCCTCAAAGCCCCCTTCTTCGACACGCCGGCAGAAAACTTACAACAAGGCGATGAACTGGTTTTTCTCCGTGACGGCTTTGCCGGATACGCTGAAAAAAAACTCTTCAGCGGCCTGAACCTGACAATCAACACCGGAGACCACACCCTTATCACTGGGCCAAACGGCTGCGGCAAGTCAACGCTTCTTGACATAATTACCGGTGACAACCCGAAATGTTACGCCAATGACCTGCGCATTTTCGGCAGCAAAAGAGGCAGCGGTGAATCCATTTGGACGATTAAAAAGCATATGGGCATTGTCTCCCCGACCCTGCACCGCGAACACCGCATCCCAGGCAGCGCCCTCCAGGTCGTCCTCTCCGGGCTCTATGATTCCATCGGCCTTTACCAAAAAGCCACGAGCACCGAGATTAAAAGTGCCGGGCATTGGCTGGCCTGGATAGATCTTGCCGCCAAAGCCGACGTGCCGTTTCGGCGCTTGAGCTTTGCCGAGCAGCGCCAGGTCCTCATCGTTCGGGCCCTGATCAAGCACCCGAAACTGCTCATCCTTGATGAACCGACCCAAGGCTTAGACGATGACAATCGCAACACCCTTCTTGGCCTGCTTGAAGAAATTGCGATTCGCAACCTCTCTACCATACTCTTTGTCAGCCACCGCAAAGACGAACATCGGCCGTTTTTTCGTTACAAAATCCGCCTCGACGCCCATGCGGCATGATGGTACAATGGCTGTCTCGCAGATACGGCCATCCCTCCCGCAACCGCCAGCTCACAACCAAGGATATCCCCGATGCTTATCCGAATCCGACACCTTCTGACAAGCCTCTGGTATCGGTTGACATCCCCGGCCTACCGCCTGTTGCAAAAGTCGGGGTTCTTCGATCCCGGCTATTACCTTGCCAACAACCCGGATGTCGCCGCTTCCGGGGCAGAGCCTCTCGCCCATTATCTCACCAAGGGTTTTGCCGAATTACGCCGGCCTGGACCGCTTTTTGACGGGAAATTTTACCTCCATCAATACCCCGGCCTCGTTGAAAAAGGGCAAAACCCCCTCCTCCATTTTCTGCAAAAAGGCCGGTATCAAGGACTGGTTCCCAACTTTCTTGTTGATCCGGAGTATTACGCCCTGGAGAACCCGTCTTTCGATGCCGGCAGCCTTGATCCGCTCAGCCACTTCCTGTCACGATCGGACGACCAAGGTCAGTCGCCATCCCCCTATTTCGATCCCAGGTTTTATTGCCGCACATACCCTGATGCGGCGCTGTACGCGTCCGCCCCACGAGCCGCCTACAACCATTTTCTCAGCATAGGTCTTGCCCAACACAGACAGCCAAGCGTATATTTCGACACCGCTTTTTATCTCGACAAGGCCCCAGGCCTCCGTGAGTTCGGTCTCGACCCACTCAGCCATTATTTTATGTTTGGTTTTCGCGAAAAAAAGAGCCCTTCGCCGCTCTTTGATGCCGTTTTCTATGGTAAAATCTACAGCCTCAAAGAAGATTCTGATCCCTTTGGCCATTACCTCCGTAACCAAAAGCGCAAAGACCGGCCGCCCTGCCCCTGGTTTGATCCACTTTTTTACCGCCAGGCCTCTCTCGGGGGAGGGCAGGACACTTCTCCCTTCGAACATTTCCTGCAAAGCGGCCTGAAGGATAGACTGTATCCCAACCGGCAGATCTTTGACCTGGCAACCAAGCCGGTCATCTCCGTTATAGTACCGGTTTATAACGTCGAGATTGCCCATCTCAACAACTGCATCCGTTCGGTTGTCTATCAATCCTACCCACATTGGGAGCTTTGTCTTGCCGACGATTGCAGCACCGACCAGGAGATTCGCCCCCTGCTTGCCGGTTGGGCTGCAACCGACCCACGGATCAAGATCGTCTTCCTGGCCGAGAACTCCGGCATTTCAGCGGCAACCAACGCCGCGGCAAAGCTTGCCGGCGGTAGCTATCTGGCCTTTCTCGACAACGATGACGAACTGGCGCCTGAGGCCCTGCAGACCTTCGCCCAGCGGATCAACAGCACCCCCGCCGACCTGTATTACAGCGACGAAGACCTTATCGGCGCAGACGGCCGGAGGTTCAGCGTTTTTCGTAAACCAGGATTTAACAGTGAACTGCTGCTCTGCCACAACTACGTCACCCATTGTGTGGTGACGAAAAAGTCATTGTATGATCAGGTCGGCGGCTGCGCCGGAGAGCAGAACGGCGCCCAGGACCTCGACCTCTTCCTGAAGCTCTCCGAACAGGCCGATACGGTGGTGCATATCCCCCAGGTTCTCTATCATTGGCGGGCCTCTGAAAGCTCAACGAGTATCAACCATGACAAAAAACACTACGCCGATGAAGCCGGTCGGAAAAGTGTCGCCGATGCCCTGGCCCGCAGGGATATAGCCGGTGAGGCTCTCTTTACCGACTGGAAATTTTTCTACCGGGCAAAAAGGTCGATTAATCGGGAATTATCCGTCACCCTGGTGATACGCTGGGAGAGAAAAGAGGGCGACATCTTTGCCTGGCTCAACACACTGCTTGTTGATGCCGGGTTCAAGGTGTCGCAAATGGTCTTGCTTATGAACAAGCAAATCCCCAGTTCCTCGGTAGATGCTTTGGCCAATGCCACGGGGATCGCAATCACCTGCCGGGTTATGCCTGACAGCCTGGGACCGGCCGAAAAATTCCAAGCGGTCCTGGCCGACATCCAGGGCGAGCTGGTCGTGTTTGTCAACGGCGATTTGCATATTGACGGCGACCATTGGCTGTCGGCACTTGTCGAATACGGCCAAGATCCTGAGGTCGGTATGGTTTGCGGCCGAATAGAATATTCCGTCACCGATGCCGACACGGTCACCCCGATTCCCGACTGTGCCAACACTTCACCAAGGTACTATGTCCGCTTTCTCACCGAATGCTCGGTACTCATGAATGGCCGCAACTGCTCTCAGGAGGTTATCGGGGTAAGCGACGATCTGTTTCTTCTGCGCCGGGATCTGCTGACTGCCGCGAACGGCTTTGACACCGCCCATTTCCCTTATCTTTTTCCCTTTGTCGATTTTTCCTTCCGCTTGCATCAACACGGGAAAAAAAATATCTACACCCCCTACTGTAAGGCAACCAAAACCGCCGAAGGCGCCACACGTGACAATCACTGGCCACCAGCCGCTCTGCAGAACGAAAAGGCTCAATTTCAGGACAAGTGGTTTGATTTTTTGAATGAAGGCGATCCCTTTTACAACAGGGGCATTATCTCCGACAAGGCGCGATCAGAGGATGAGTTCAGGTCGTGGTTGACAGGGCAAGGACCGCCTGCAAGCCAAAGGTCTTGAGAATGGGCAAACGTTTTCGTCCTCTTGGACTTACCAGAGATGATATTAGCAAGGTTGAAGAAGCCAACAAGATCCAGCTTGCAACCTCCAAAACACCTGTCGCTTACTTTAAATG
>JAABQY010000082.1 GCA_011391225.1 Desulfobulbaceae bacterium
CGCCCTTGACGGTCTCGCGCCGGGCAGTAACCGCACGGTTCTCCTGTGGCAATGGGCGAGTTTTCAGCGGGCTATGCAGGATAGTCCTTGTCTTAGCCTGTTCGGGGTGCGGCTGCCACCGGCTCCACTCTTTCCGGCCGCGGACCACCGGAGCAAGGCGCTCAAGGAATTCGCCAGCCTGGGTTTTCTCTGCGACGACCATCCCCTGAGCTTTCTCAAAGTTTCGTCCGGAGGCTTGGTAAAGGTGGCGGATCTCCCGGAGCTGGTGGGGCGGCGGGTACAGCTGGCGGCCTGGCTATTGACCGGCAAGCTGGTTTCGACCAGGAGCGGTGAGGTTATGGAATTTCTCACCTTTGAGGATGAAAGCGGGCAGGTGGAGACAACGTTTTTTCCGACGGTGTATCGAACCTATGCCCATCTGCTGCGGAGCGGCCGCGGCTATCTTCTGGCGGGGCTGGTGGAAGAAGATTATGGCGCACTGACTCTTACTGTTGGTCGGGTGACCGTATTGTGCCCGAGAAATAGTGTTTGAAAATGTCACAAAGTAGCGTATAAAGACAGGATGTTTTTCTCTGACAAAGGCAAAGTGACAAGATGAAAAAAACACCACGTATCCTGGTTATCGACGATGAAGAGACGGTCTTGACTCTCCTGCAGAGTATTCTTGAAAGAGAGGGTTACGAGGTGTGTTTAGCCACCAACGGTCAGCAAGGGGTGGAGCTTTTTCGCCAACAGCCCTGCGATCTGGTCATAACCGATATGGTCATGCCGCTTAAAGACGGCTTGCAAACCATTCTTGAGCTGCGCGCCGAAGCCCCCGACCTTCAGGTTATTGCCATATCAGGGGGTGGGGCTATTTCTAAGGAAAGGTACCTCACCGTTGCCGGCTATCTGGGCAAGGTAATCACAATAGCAAAACCGTTTTCCGTTGAGGCTGTTGTCAACACCGTAGCCGGGCTTCTTCAGGATCAGGAGCCTGCCGCCGAAAAATAACCCGGTAATTCTCTTTTTTGATACAATTTCCCACGTTTTTATAACGGCTCCCAACCCCAGAGGTGCTCAATGAATACGGTGGCAAAAGTCGGAATGACCCTCAATTATGTAATTGATTCCAGCTGCGCGAAATACCGGGATACGCCGGCAATCGGCATGGCGATGGAAAAGCCGCTGTCCTACGGTGACTTCCATGAGCGAATCATCGCCCTTGCCTCCCGGTTGCTTCGTGAGGGCGTGAAGAAGGGCGATCATATTGGCCTTCTTGCGGAAAATTCCCACAATTGGGGGATCGCCTATCTGGCCATTGTCCGACTCGGCGCCATCGCCGTGCCCATCCTGCCCGACCTCCCGGAGAGCGATGTGCACCATATCTTAGGCGAGATGCAGGTGAAAACCCTTTTCACCACCCAAAAACAGATCGAAAAGATCTATGAGTTGCGCACGGTTATGACCTGTCCGGTCATCACCCTCGATGACTATGCCGCAGAGATTGGTGTCATCCCGGTTATCACCATCTCCAACTATTTGCATGACGCCATAACAGTTTTGCGAGAAAATCCCGAGCCCCCGGTCTTTCCCGAGGTGGCAGAAGACGATCTGGCTTCGATCCTTTACACCTCGGGTACTTCCGGCTATTCCAAGGCGGTGATGTTAAGCCATAAAAACCTCACCGCCAATGCCTACGCAGCCTCAGGCCTGAAGGCCATAGAGCCGGGTTCGGTGTGGTTGTCGATTCTGCCGATGTCCCACACGTATGAATTCACCTGTGGCTTCATCCTTCCTTTGCTGTGCGGCTGTCGCATTGCCTATGCCGGAAAAACTCCGACCCCGGCGATCCTGCAAAAGCTCTGCGAGTATGAAAAACCCTTTGCCATTTTTGCCGTGCCCCTGGTTCTCGAAAAGATTTACAAGAAGAGGGTGATGCCGCAGATTGAGAAAAGCCCGGTTCTTGGCTTGCTCTGCAAACTCGGCCTGACAAGAAGGTTGATCTATCGCAAGATCGGTGCAAAATTGTGCGCTTTCTTTGGCGGCAACCTGCAACTTATGGGGGTGGGTGGTGCGGCACTCAATCCGGAAGTGGAACAGTTTCTCTCTGAGGCCCAATTCCCCTATCTGGTCGGCTACGGGATGACCGAATCGGCACCACTCATCGCCGGTGGGCCGGCGGGAGACAGGGCAATTACAGTCGGCTCGACCGGTAAACCAATCCCAGGGGTGCAAGTAAAAATAGCCGCTCCCGATCCTGAGACGGGGATCGGCGAGATCACCGTCTCAGGGCCGAATGTCATGCGCGGCTACTACAACGATGCCGAGGCGACCCGGGCGGTCCTTACTGACGACGGCTGGCTTTCCACCGGCGATCTCGGGGTCTTTGACAAGGGTGGCAATCTGCACGTCCGTGGCCGTTCCAAAAATGTCATTGTCCTGGCCAGCGGCGAAAATGTTTATCCGGAGGCCATCGAACACAAGATCAACACCTTCCCGTGGGTTGTCGAAAGCCTGGTCCTTGAAAACAACGGGCAGGTCGAGGCGTGGATCTATCCCGATTATGAATTCATCGACGAACAGACCTCCGGCGGTTCGCGCATCGATCGACGCGCCCACATTGAAGGCCTGCTTGACTCCATGCGTGTCGAACTGAACGAGCAGCTGCCCAAATCTTCGCGGCTGGCCAAGGTCTTTGAGCGCCGTGAGCCCTTCATCAAAACCGCCACCCATAAAATAAAACGGTTTCTTTATAGTGGAACCGCTATGGTCGGTTGAAACACCACGTCATGATCGAGAAGAGAAAAACCATCTGCCCGCTGGACTGCCCCGACAGCTGCGGCATGATTGCCACCGTGGTTGATGGACGGGTGACGGCATTGAGCGGGGACAGGGAACATCCCAACACCAACGGCTTTATCTGCCGCAAGATGCGCCGCTATCCAGAACGGGTCTATGGCGAACATCGGGTGCTCTATCCGCAACTGCGAGTCGGCAAAAAAGGCGAGGGGAAGTTCCGCCGCATTGGCTGGGACGCGGCACTGGATATTCTCGCCGATCGTTTGGCCGAGACGCGTAACCGTTTTGGCGGCGAGGCGATTCTGCCCTATTCCTATGCCGGAAACATGGGGGCGGTGAACAGGTTTGCCGGCTACCCGCTTTTTCATCGCCTCGGCGCCTCGCAGCTCGACCAGACCATCTGCTCCGCTGCCGCCGGGGCCGGATGGTCACACCAATGTGGCGATATCCCCGGATGCCCCCCGGAAAACGCCGCTGATGCCGAGCTGATTGTCGCCTGGGGCATCAACATCAAGGTCACCAACATGCATTTCTGGCAATATGTGGCCGCCGCCAGAAAAAAGGGTGGCCGCCTGCTGGTGATCGATCCCTATCGTAATGAGACGGCCAAGGCCGCGGATATTCACCTTGCGGTTTTGCCTGGGGGTGACCTGGCCCTGGCGCTCGGGGTGATGAAGATTCTCTTGGAGGACAATCTCCTTGACCGAACATTTCTTGCTCGGGAAACCGAGGGCTTTGGTCATTTGGCTGAAAGCCTGAAAAGCCAGAACTGGTCTGACCTGATTGGGGAAAGCGGCGTACCGCGGCAGGCCATGGAAGAACTTGCGGCCTTACTTGTGAGGTCGCCAAAAGCCTTTATCCGCATCGGTATCGGCCTGTCCCGCCACAGTCGGGGCGGCATGGCGGTGCGGGCAATTACTTCCCTGGCTGCTGCCCTCGGTCTCTTCGAGGGTGGTCTGGGCCGTGGTGTCCTCCTGTCCGCCGGAGCCTTTCGCGGCGATAAAACCAAACTCACATGGCCTTCACTCGCCTGTGAAAAAACCAGAATCGTTAATATGATTCATCTGGGCCATGCCCTAAATGCTCTGCAACCGCCGGTGCATGCCCTTTTTGTCTACAACGCCAATCCGGCCAGCGTCAATCCCGACGGTGCCTTGGTCCGTCGGGGGCTTACAAGAGAAGATCTGTTCACCGTCGTCCACGAACAGGTGATGACACCAACGGCGCGCTATGCCGACCTGCTCCTACCGGCCACGACCTTTCTCGAAAACCGCGACATCTACACCGCCTATGGCCATTTTTATCTCGGGGTGGTGGACCCGGTCATCAAACCGGTTGCCGAGGCGAAAAGCAATTTTGACCTCTTCCAGAGCCTGGCGCTGAAAATGGGTTTTACCGACCCGGCCTTTTATCAAACCTGCGAGGAACGGATTGCCAGCTATCTGCAGCGCCTGCAGGGGCTGCCGGAAGATTGCGATATCACAGAGGTCTTAGCCGGGAAGTTAGTACATTCGACTTTCAGTTGCAGTCATGGCCGGGTGCTGGCCGGTCGAAACCTAAAGTTTTCTTTTACCGCTCAAACGATCGGGTTCCAACCGCAGGTGGCCTGCCTTACCAATGCCGGCGAGTTTGCCGACCCTGATCTTCTCGGCAGATTCCCTTTCCGCTTGATTGTTCCACCACACGCAGATCTTTTAAATAGTACGTTTGGCGAAAGGTACCCGGGGCGGCGCGGTGAGGTGTTGATTCATCCGGGTGATGCGGCAAGATGGGGTGTCCGCGACAGTGAAAAGATGATTCTCGAGAATCATCGGGGCAGGGTTGCCAGGATTGCCCGGCTGACGACTGATACTCGACAAGGGGTGCTTGTGGCCGAAGGAATTTTCTGGCCGGTTGACGCGGACGATTTTGCCGTCAACGACCTTACCTCGCAAAAACTGACGGATATGGGCGGGGGCGCGACTTTTCACGAGACCTTGGTTACAATTGCGGCGGAAGGCTTGAAACCTGGCGGGGTTAAAGGCTCAAGATAAAAAGGCTGGGGGAATTGACAAGGGCTTTCCAGTCGATGTCGAAAGATCCGCATCGACTGGAGCACTCATCACAAGGAGAACAACGATGTTGAAGAATCTCAAAATCGCAACCCGGTTGAGTTTCGGTTTCGGTATCATCCTGCTGCTTATGATGGTGGTGGGCGGGTATGGCATGAAATCGATCAAAACTCTGCACGAAGAGATCGACCTGCTGGTCGAAGACCGGATGGTCAAAGTCGAGCAGGTCAATGCGATTATCGATCAGATCAATATCGTTGCCCGGGCCACTCGCAACATGATTATTGACGAAAACAACAAGGAGAACCAGGCAAAGGAGGTTCAGCGCATTGCCGATGCCCGCAAAACCGCCGGGGGACTGCTGGAGCAGCTCAACAAATCCACTAAAGACGACAAGGGAAAGGCGTTTCTGAACAAAATCATAAACGATATCCGTCCGACCTTCGGCCGCCACCTGGAAGCCCTGTTGGAGTTCATCAAAGAGGAACAAACCCTGAGAGCCAGAATGCTGCTGCTGGGCGAATACCGGCAAATCCAAAGCACTTACTTTAATACACTTGAGGAAATGATCGTTTTCCAGACCCAATTGGCCAATGAGGCCGGCAAGCAAGCCGCAGCAGCAGCCGGTTTCGCCACCACCCTTATAGCCGCTTTGTTGGCCCTGGCCCTGGCTGTCAGCGTGATTCTGGCTTTCTTCATCATCCGCTCGATCACCGGGCCGGTGAGCAAGGCTGCGGCTCTGGCCGATACCATGGCCAAGGGTGATTTCACCGCCAAAATCGACATCAACCAGAAGGACGAAATCGGCCTGATGGCCATATCCCTTAATTCGATGGTCGAGCAACTGGGCGCTATGATCCGCGACATCATCGGCGGCGTCGACAGGCTGAGCGCCTCTTCCAATGACCTGGCCGCCGTCTCCAAACAGCTCTCGGCCAACGCCAAGGACACCTCGGAAAGGGCTGAAACCGTGGCCGCCGCCACCGAAGAAATGAGCACCAACATCCAGTCGGTTTCCGCCGCCATGGAGCAGTCGACCAGCAATGTCAACATCGTGGCCTCGGCTACCGAAGAAATGAACGCCACGGTCGGCGAGATCGCCCAGAGCGCCGAGAAGGCCCGTTTCATTTCCGAGGGCGCGGTCAAGCAGTCGCAACAGACTTCGGAGAAAATGGCGACCCTGGGCGAATCGGCTCGCAAAATCGGCCGGGTGACTGAGACCATCACCGAGATCTCCGAGCAGACCAACCTTCTGGCCCTCAACGCCACCATCGAGGCGGCTCGGGCCGGCGATGCAGGCAAGGGGTTTGCCGTTGTTGCCAACGAGATCAAAGAACTTGCCCGGCAGACCGCTGCTGCCACCGTGGATATCAAAGATCAAATCAGCGAGATGCAGGCCACCACCGACACCACGGTGCAGGATATCGAGAAAATCTCGGCGGTGATCAGCGAGATCAACAACGTTATCAGCGGCATAGCCACGGCCGTGGCGGAGCAGTCGGCCGCTTCCAGCGAGATCGCCACTAACATCAGCCAGGCATCCCAGGGCATCGCCGAGGTTAATGAAAACGCGGCTCAAAGCGCGGTGGCGGTCGCCGCTATCACTCGGGATATTGCCGGCATCGACCAGCAGTCGAGACAAGTGGGCGACGGCAGTAACCACGTACAAATGAGTGCCAAAAGTCTGTCCGATCTGGCACTTCAGCTGCAAAAATTAGTAGAACATTTTAGAGTCTGATTGGCTTTCCGGACCGGCATCACCGCAAGTTCCTTTGGGGAGAGTTTCGGGTTACGCCACATGACGATGACCTGCGGCTGCCAAGCCAAATAGGTGAGAAGAATGCGACCATTGTCGTAGCGCCAGCTGGTGGAGTGGGCACAGATGCCATCCTCCTCCGTTGTGATACCCAGTGCGAAGAACATGGGTGGGAGTAAGGAGTCAGGATCTTCCAGCCCTTGCGATATATCAAGACAGGACCGGTGGTAAAGGACCGTGTCTTCTTCAAGGTTGCTGCAGAGATACAGTTCAAGAGTTGTTTGCATAGTGTCTCATAGCCATCAAATTCGCTCCTTCCGGACTTCGAGCTTGAGTCCTAGATGGAACCGGCGAGACGCAGGTAAACACTGGCGGAGAAATCATAAGGCAGCTTGACATCCACCCCGATATTGCCCATGTGTTCCGGCACGAAGGGTACTTCGACACCGAGATCATAACCGATACCGCATAATTCTATTTCAAAAAGGAGAACGTCCCATGTGTAGTGTGCAAATGAAAAAGAAATTTTTGATTTTAACGCTCGTTGCCTTTCTTTTTGCCGGCATCCATGCCGAAGTAAGTCAGGCCGACGTCCATTCGGCAAAGATGGAAAAAGATCCGGCCATCCTGCTGGTTACCTTCGGCACCAGCGTGGAGAGCGCTCAAGTGTCCTTCCGCAACATCGAAAAACGGGTCAAGGCTGCTTACCCCAAAACCGAGGTACGTTGGGCCTATACTTCCAAGATTATCCGCAAAAAACTGGAGAAGTTGGGAACCAAAATCGATTCTCCGGAAATGGCCCTGGCCCGGCTCATGGATGAGGGTTACACCAAGGTTGCGGTGCAGTCACTCCATATGATTCCGGGTGCCGAATTCCATGAGATCAATGTCAATGCCCGCCTGTTTGGCCAGATGGCCGGAGGGATCGACAAGGTGTTGGTGTCGTTGCCGCTCTTAGTCAGCAATGAAACCATGGAGAAAGCGCTGAAGGAGGTAATGGTCCAAGCCGTTCCCAAAGAGCGGAAGGCGAATGACGCGGTCGTGCTCATGGGACACGGCACCCATCACCCCAGTGACGCCATCTACAGCGCTTTGATGTACAAGGCCCAAAAAATGGATGCCAATCTCTATGTTGGTACGGTGGAGGGTTCTCCCTCATTTGATGATGTCAAGGAGATGCTGGTCAAGAAAAAGACCAAAAAGGTTTATCTCATTCCCTTCATGACAGTCGCCGGTGATCACGCCATGAACGACATGGCTGGCGATGAACCGGATTCATGGAAAAGTCAGCTGGCCAAGGAAGGTCTTGAGGTCGTGACGGTTAAGAAAGGTCTGGCCGAGTTCGACTCCATTGTCGACATGTGGATTGCACAGTTGAAAACGACCATGGCCCATCTGAACTAAGCCGTTGTAAAAAAATAATATGGCTAAAGGAATCCCCGGAACGGCATAAGGAGCCGTAACGAAATGGGTTGAAATGGCCATGTTATTTCGGAACGGCTCCTAAGCCGTTGTAAATCATTTGCAACCCGATCTGGTGTGTAGTCCTTCTCCGGCCGCCTTTGCCAAAACTTTGGCAATCATCTTCGGTGGCGGTTCAAATGATCCAGCCATGAAAATCATAGCTCCAGCAAGCGCCCAGCCTTCATTCCTCATTTTGTTGTTTCCGTATGCAGACGCATTTTCTAAAAGCCATATCCCTTGAGCATGGACAGGGGAGCGAACTTTTGACACGAATGAATTATAAACTATTCGCCTGCGTTAGAAACGTCCGGAGATATTCAAGCCGATGATCGGTTGCGCGTTGTAATCTTCCTGGGTCAGTTCATGGCCATTATCATCATCGATGCGCATCTGTCCGTTTAAGGTCATTCCAAGGTAAGTATCAACTGAAATGACCTTGGTTACAGCCCAGCCGAGCCGCACGAACACCGGAATCCCCTCGATCTCCGCAAAACCAGATGGAGCAACTACGGAGTTGACATCAAGGGCAAAGCGTATGTTCCGATAGACGCCACCGAGACCCAAATCAAGCTGCTCATTGAATCGATAGCTCAGTTCCAGCCCTGCCGGACCAAAGGGACCTGGGCGAAAAGGATTGGCCAGGAGCAAGTGATCGGTGATTTGCCAACGAACGAGCAGCAGAGGAAAGAATCTCGAATCTTCCAGCCCATAGACGTAGCCGGAGCCCAGGCCGACACTCAGGGATCGGGAAAATGTGTGCATATACGATGCGACAGCACTCAGGGTTACCCCTTCAGTAAAATCGGCACTTTCCTCACTGGCTGTACCAATGCTGCCGAGGACATTGATGCGTCCCTTTTCTCCTACCGCCAAGGTTAAGGGAACACTGAGTGTCAGAAAATCAGCACGCTCCCAAGGGCGTATTGCATAGCCAGAAAAATTGTAGTCAATAGCAGTGTAATTCAGCCCAAGGCCAATTGAAGAACCGTTACCAATCGTCCTCTGTGTGCTGCCGGAGATAAAGAAATACTGGCTCGAAAATTCCCTGCCGCCTTCAAACTCGGCGTCGGTTGAGAGATAGTAGCCGGAGCTATACCGGCTCGACCATTCTGCCTCCGATTGTTCTGAAAAGGCCTGACCGACGATTGAGATCACACTGAGTAATGCGCCTGTGATGGCGAGCTTGAAAGAATAATTTCTGGCCATACTATTTCCCCTTGAAAAGATGAAACGTGATTACTTTGATGTGCACTTTATTCAATCTCCCCTCCCCATTAAAGGCCAATATCCTTCCCCTTCCATGTACCCAGGCAGGGGATAAGGCGTTAGTCCACATCGGTAAATCCCCACTATGACAATAGGAGATTATTGACAAATTTAATGATTGGCAGAATCACCTTGGAGAGCAAGCCGCTGAAGGCCAGAACCAGAATGATGATAAAGCCGTATCGTTCAATTTGCCGAAAGGGTTCGGTAAGACTGTCGGGTAAAAGACCGGCAAGAATGCGGCCACCGTCGAGGGGTGGGATGGGCAGAAAGTTAAAAATGGCCAGGACCAGGTTGATCCACACACTGGCTACCAGCATGGCACTGAGCGGCAGGAGGATGGCCTCCATGGCGCTCGAGTAGGGCAGCAGGGAGGCAAGAAGCCAGAAGGTTTTGGCGAGAATGGCACTGATGATCGCAAGGCCCAGGTTGGTAACCGGACCGGCCAGGGCTACCCAGAGCATGCCCTGTTTCGGGTTGCGAAAATAGCCGGCGTTGACCGGAACTGGTTTGGCCCAGCCGAACTTGATAAAGAAAAAGGCCAGGGTACCGATAGGATCAAGATGGCTGAGAGGGTTGAGGGTCAGCCTTCCGGCCATTTTGGCGGTTGGATCCCCCAGCCGATAGGCAATGAAGCCGTGGGCAAACTCATGTAAAGTGAGAGCGAAGAGCAGCGGCGGGGCGAGAATAATCAGTTCGGTCAGAAAGTCGGTCATGGAGGTGTTGTGGTCGGTTGAAGAAGAAAAGGTGGGCTTGCTGTGGTAACCAGCAAGGTAAGCATCCCGCAGAGTCGATCAAGTTGCCACAGGTGGAAAATTCTTGCGCAGGAGGGCTATTTCTTCTTTTTTGTCGCAGGCCAGATTGTCAAGTCGGGCGTTTTTCAAAAAGGCCAGGATTTTTTTAAATTGCGGTCCGGGATGGTAGCCCATTCTGATCAGATCATCACCGGTTAAGGCCGGTTCAACCTGCTTAAGCGTGGTGATATACAGGGAAATGGCTTTTTTCACATGATTTTTCCTGGCGATGGCCATGATATACAGCAGCCCCTCTATTTTGATCTCCTCAAAAAGCGTCACAATCCGGCTGTTTTTAAGATGGGTTTCGCGGGCCAGCTGATGGGCGGTCTGCTCGGCACGATTTTTCTGATCGAGCAGGAGTTCGCTGATCTTGGCGGTTTCCGCAAACCTGCGGCAGAAGGCGGCAAGTTCGCTCAGGCTTGATCTGGACATGATTGCCAGCAGATAGACGATCCAGTTCTCGCAGGACTCCTCAAGATACAGCAACCTGAACCAGGAGATGGCCAGCTGGGTCTGAACGAGTACGTGCATGAAACGCCGGTCGATCTTGTAATGGGGTTTCAGGTCCGGCCAGAGAAACTGGAAAAGATCGAATTCGGCGAGGCGCTCTATGGCCGGGAGGGGGTTTTCCTCCGAGAGGATGATCTTCAGCTCTGCGAGAAAACGCGAATCGTTGGTCTTGCCGAACAGTTTCATGTTGACGGCGTTGACGATCAGCCGTTTGGTGTGTGGGGCAATCTCAAATTCCATGCGTTTTTCAAAGCGTATCGCCCGGAAGATGCGACTGGGATCCTCGACAAAGCTGAGGTTGTGCATGACCTTGATGCTCTTCTGCTTGAGATCGTTCTGGCAGTTGAAAAAATCGATCAGCGTGCCGAAATGGTCCGGGTTGAGATGGATGGCCATGGCGTTGATGGTGAAGTCGCGACGTGACAGGTCGAGCTTTATCGATGACAATTCCACCGTCGGCATGGCCGCCGGATATTCGTAATATTCGAGACGTGCCGTGGCGATATCGATTTTAAAGCCGTTGGGCATCAGCACCATGGCGGTCTTGAAACGCTCATGGGTTCGATAACGGCCGCCCAGATGCTCGGCGAGGATCTTGGCAAAGTCAACGCCGTCTCCCTCAACGACAATATCAAGATCAAGATTGGTCTTTTTTAAGAGCAGGTCGCGGACGAAGCCACCGACGGCAAAGGCGTTATACCCGAGTTTTTTGGCGACTTCGCCGATGGCCTGAAGGAGCTGGATGACCTCGCGGCTGAGGCACTCGACCAAAAGGGTATTGAGATTGCGTCTTCTGGCAAGGGACGGGTGTTCATCCTCGTGCAGCAGATCCTTGGGCAGATGGGCCGGATCGTTGACCAGCCGGTTAAGCAGGTCGGTTCGGGTAATGACCCCCATGAGCGCGCGGTTCTGCACTATAGGGATAAGCCGCTGGCGGTTTTCGATGATCAATTCCTGAATGTCGGCAAGTGTTGCGCCCAGCGGCAGGGTCTTGACGTCGGTGGTCATATATTCGCTGACCGGGCGATTGCTCAGGTTATGATGGGCCGCCTTCTCAAGAATTTGCCGGGTGATTATTCCAAGAATTGAATGGCCGGTGTCGCGGGCGGTGCGGATGTCTTCTCGAACCGGCGCTGCAGTAATATTGTAGCGGGTGAGCAGGGCCTTGGCCTCGGTAATGGTGGCGTCCGGCAAGAGGGTAATGGCCGGTTTGGACATCATTTCGCTGGCGATGGGTTGGGGGCGGATGTGGCGGTGCAGGGTGAGGATGAGTTTTTCTTCCGCCTCAATGAGGGTAACGTCTTTGAGTGTTGCTGAGGCGGCAGTGGCATGGCCGCCGCCGTCAAGGTCGCGGGCGATGGTTCCGACATTGACGTCGGCTATACGGCTGCGGGCGATCAGATAAATGCGGCCGGCCATGGAGATGAGGGCAAAGAGCACATTGAGGTTTTCCATGGCCATGAAGCGCCGGACGATGAGGGCAAACTCATCGACATAGTGCGACAGGGAGTGGGTGACCACGACGACCGGAATATTCTGAATGCTATACTGCTTGGCGCTTTTCATCAATTCATGGAGGAGGCCGATCTGCACCGAGGTCAGTTCATGGGTGAGGAACTGAGCCACCTGGTCGAGCTTGGCACCCTTTTGCAGGAGCCATGCCGCCGCCATGAGGTCTTCCGGGGTGGTGGTCAGGTGGGTGAGGGAACCGGTGTCTTCATAAATTCCTAAG
>JAABQY010000083.1 GCA_011391225.1 Desulfobulbaceae bacterium
TCTGGCATTAGTATATGTGAGAAAAAAGAAGAGATATGCGTTGCAGTATAAGCGGGAGCTGGTTTTCTGAGCCGCTTCTTTTTGATTCAAATTTTGAAACATGGAGGAAGTATGAAAGGCGAAACAATTTCGAAAGAATTTCAAAAAATGATATGGGTTCAAGATAAAAACGGCAAAGAGTATGCCTGTTATATTGATGACGTGAAAAGTATCAAGAAAAAGGAAGATCTGACAGAAGAAGAAAAAGCAAAGTGCACCGATTTAAGTACAGTTCTGGGTGATAGCTGGTAGAGAAACACCTTGCTGCAGCATGATACATTTACCCACAGCCCTTATTGTTTCAAAGCAACAAGGGCTGTTTTTTTGTCAATAATTGTAACGCGTATCAGCATCCCCCCGCCTCTAGATGATCCCTGCCGCTAAAAGGGCAAAAAATAACAAGGTTGGGTCAATTGAGTCGACAATAAGAAAAAAGTGGAGGGTGACAGGGTCACAGTGTGAGTTTTTCCAGCAGCCACGCCATGTTTTCCCCAAGGAGGCGCATGGTCGTCATTCCTTCCAGATCGTCGACCACCTCACCTTTTTCGGGACCGATGCCCACATTCCAGGAGTTTGAACCGACAAGGATCATCTGCCCAAGCAGGAAAAAATGGTTCATTGTATTCAGAGCATGAACCGCACCGGACCTGCGCACAGCTACCACTGCTGCGCCGACTTTTCGTCGAAACATATGTCCGTTTGCCTGGCTAACCATGCCACAGCGATCAGTGAGGGCTTTCATTTCGCTGGATACATCACCAAAATATGCAGGAGACCCGAGAAGAATGGCATCGGCACCAACCATTTTGGCGATACAATCATTCAAAATGTCTTTTTTCACAACACATGAGCGGTTTTTTTCGAGAAAACAGACATAACAGCCCATGCATCCTCTGAGTTCACTGCCGGCCAGCTCAACCAGTTCGGTCTCGGCCCCGGCTTTTGCCAAGGGTTCAAGTACAGCACTGAGAAGCAGAGCAGTATTACCTTGTTTGCGCCCGCTTCCACAGAATGCAACAACTTTCATTGTCTCCTCCTTAAATATGGTGTAGAACCCCTGACCCGAGCACCACGTGGCTTGCTCAAACACCGACAAGTGGAAGTTCCTTTTCGACGGTGAAATACACCAGAAAAGTCGGTTCCTCATTTTCATCGGTATATTTGCGGCGTTTGATTTTTTTCACCAGATCCGGGTTGTTTTCCTCGCGGGCCTTTTTCAGAAAGAGTCGTTTTCCTTTATACCCTGTGCCTTCTTCTACAAAGAGGAAGGTCGCCGAAGGGTTGGATTGCAAGTTATGATGCGTGAGGCGGTCACGCATGATAAAGGCCAAGGTCTTCTCCTCGAGAAAATGCGGACGCGAATATATCGCAGCATCGACTTTTCCGCTGCTGTCTGCTGTAGCTAACACGCCGAATCCTACTGTACTTTCGAAGTATTCCTGTAATTTTTTCATGATCATCCTTTGTGTCATGCACATATTCATTTGTTTACGGGAAGGCGTTGCAAGCGCAATATCAACCCGATTTTTTGTCCCTGCCGCACATCCTTAATCCTCCATCTGTCAATAATCCCAACTCAGTTGTAACAGTAGATACGAGCTGCCTTTTGCGCAATGGGAGATGAAGGTAGGCTCATTGAGAGTATTTTTCAGCAAAGTTCGGTGACCAGGACCTCTGCTGTTTGCCGGCCTGAGAGCAGGGCCCATTGAATCCCCGGGAGGCTCTGATACTCCCCGCAAATCCGCACTTTCTCGCTCACAGGCTTGGGCAGAACATACGGGTTGGCCGTAGGGGGGGTCTGCTCTGGAAGGGCATGTTTTATGTGGTACGTTTGAATATGATCCCAGTCTTGCACCGCATTACCAAACCAATCGATGCACTGGCTACGCACCTGTTGTTCCAGATTTTCGCTATTAAGATACGATTGTCCCAAGACGACGGCGGCAATAAGCGTTTTCCCCGAAGTCGAATAGTGTGGTGCCACAAGACTCGGGAAGGCTATGTTGTTAACCGGGCCTTGACCATCTCCGTTCAAAACGAGAAAAGGTTCTCTGAACGGCGGACGCCAGGCACTTGCGAAATATAAGCAGCTTTCCCCAAGGGATGATAGGGATGCCGGCAATCCGAGGAGCTGTTCAATTGCCGCAAGAGATGTCGCCAGCACCACCCTGCGTCCGTGAATTTGGCTGCCGTCGGTGAGGGTGACAATACCGCCATCCACTTTTGCAACCTTGCTGTTGAAGTGAATGGCCTCTGTTGGAAGCTTCGCTGCCAGTTGTCTCGGGATATCCCCCATGCCCTTTGTCGGCAGAGCAGCGTCTCCCTGGGAAAACATCCGGAAAATATACTGAAGAACGCGACTGGAGGCCGTAATGCTTGGGTCAAGACAGGTTCCTGCAAAAAATGGTACGAAAAATCTCTGAATAAACCCTTGGGAAAAGCCCTGCTGCCGCAAGAAATCGATAGTTTGTGTTTCCGGTCGAGTAAAGATTTCGGACAATGGCCCCTGGCACACTGAGCGGGCCAGGCGCAACATGGCCAGGCGGTCCTTCAAAGTACCGATCGGAGAGGCTAGCGTTGACAGAATGTATCGTGGGTGGTGTCGAGGATCGGCAATAATATGAAATCTTCCATTATACCGTATTGCAACGCCGGCGGGAAATCTCTGCAGATTCAGGTCTTGGATTTCGAGCATCCTCCCGGCTTCCGGGTAACCCGTTTGCAGTACTTGAAAGCCATGGTCAAGTTGGAAACCATCTTTAAGATCGGTTTGAATTCTCCCTCCAGGCCTCTCTCCGGATTCAAGAACGATAAAGGACAGCTTTTGTTTCTGGAGAGTAAGGGCACAACTCAGACCGGACAGGCCTGCTCCGACGATGACAACATCATATTGCATACAATTCTCCCCGCATCTTGTAGTGGTTGGAATTTTCAAAGGCCTTGCTGAGGTTCAAAGCAAACAATCGGTGGGGGGCGGAGCAAACCATCAATCCACCGGGAAGGCCAGCCCCGCAGCCCGTTCATGGCCCCAAGGAGGGCGCCCAGCACAGCCCCCCGGCCGGAGTTGTCGCCACCGCACATTGTATTGGCGATCAAGCCCTGTTCTGGGGAGTCGCGATATTTTAAGGCAAGATAGAGGGTCGCCGGAACGGCATGATCAACATAGCACGCTGATGAAAAATGTCTCCCGACAACAGTTTCATCCGGGTAAGGGATGAGGGCCTCAAGAACCTGAGGGTCAATATCCAGCGCTGCATCTTCACCTCCTTCGGTAATGGCCTGATGCAGTGATTCACCACGAAGAAGATTGAGGAGGGTGGTGGCAAGCAGCACACCCCATTTTTTCATGGCCGGTCCGCCATGGGTTAGAGTAAGATTGTGCAGGGAAATTTCCTTCGCATAGGCCGGATTCTTAGAAAAGGCAATGGTCAAAGGGAACATCAGGCTGAATCCGCCGATATGCTTCTCGTCTTGTCGGCCGCACAGAGAAGGCTTTTTGCCGTTGCCGTAATTGTTGAAAAAATGCCTGAGGTATTCCTCTATATAGGTGTCGTTATGACGGCCCGGAGTTGTCATGAAGGCAATAAGGCAATCAAGCCAGGAATCGGCTGAACAGTTGCCGTCGCGTTGCAGCAGAAGGAGTAGCTCGCGTGCAAGTTGAAGGTTAAGCGTGTTTTCCCCGGCCCGGAGGAACTGATGGTAGTGGATGTCTCTTTTGCCCCAGTATTGCCCCTGCCCGTGGAGAATGTCGCAAGATTTCTTTGCCGGAGTATAGGACGATCGCCAGAGAATGGAGTCGGGATGTGGGTTGCGGGGTTGCAGGTAATCGGAGACTTTGCCGTAATCCTCTTGCAGGGCCTGAGTGTCATAATACCAATGAACAGGCATTGCTAAGGCGTCACCGATAAACATGCCGATAATGGCGCCTGACACGCGATCGATCGATGAAAGGGGATTTTGCATGTGACTTGCCCAATGTTCTGTTGAGATGATTACCCTCCGGAGGTCAGTGCCGTAGCGTTCTGCGTTTGAAAGAACAGGAAAGCAAACAAAGCACTGCTTGTTTATGCGAGCTGTTACACTTACCATGTAAGCTAGAATAAAGCCAAAAACATCTTGAAAGAGACGACCAATGACTTTAAGTAATAACCATGACAGGAGGTATGACAATGCGCTTAATGTTTACAGGAATTATGCTTCTTGCTTTAAGCGGATGTGCTGGAATCAATGTGAAGCAATATGAAGGGAATACGCCGAAGCTCGACCTTTATGAATATTTCCTCGGAGCTACCACAGGGTGGGGGATTGTTCTGGATCGTAGCGACAGGCTCACTCGGCAATTTGTGGTGACCATTGACGGCCAGGTTGATGATGGAGGCAATCTGATTATGGAGGAAGACTTTGAGTGGAGTGATGGTGAGAGATCAAAACGGATCTGGCGGATCAATAAAAACGGTGACCATTCCTATGTTGGCCGTGCCGGGGATGTAATAGATACAGCCCAAGGGATTGCCTACGGAAATGTTCTGAGCTGGAACTACGTTTTGGCTTTGGAAAGCCAAGGTTCTATCTGGCATATAGATTTCGACGATTGGATGTTTCTTCAACCGAATAATGTTCTCATAAACCGAACCAGCATGAGCAAGTTTGGTTTGCATGTGGGTGAGGTAATCATTGTATTTCGCAAAGACGGTAAACAAGAAGGGAGGTAGGGCCATGATTCGAGCAATAATGATGTTCATAACATTATTACTATTTTTTCCCGGACCAAGTTATGCTACAGTTTCCGGTATGACTCTGCTGGGAAAGGGGGAGGTCTATTACATGGGTTTTATTAAAGTTTATGATGCAGCTCTTTATGCCAACACTGAGAAGAGTAGCCAGGAAATTATGGATGCCGATACTTCCCGATGCCTCAAGCTCACCTATGATGTATCTCTTTCGGTGAAAGACTTTGTTCTTGGGGCTGAAACCATTCTCGCCCGTCAGCTTTCTCCAGAGGGAATTACCAAACTGCGCAAGGAAATTGACATGCTGCATGCGGCCTATCAGGATGTGCGGAAGGGTGACAGCTATTATTTATGCTATGACGCGCCGCAGGGCTTGACCACCTTGACACTGAATGACACCCAACTGGTTGCGGTTCCTTCAAAAGAGTTTGCCGAGGCCTATTTTAATATTTGGCTGGGAGCGGTTGAACCCATTGACGAAAAGTTGCGAGACCGTCTGATGAGGGGATCAGGTAAAAACCTGGTGGCTAAATGAAGGTTGTGAACAGGGCTTTCGGAATGTGCTGGATATTTAGCAATACGAAATGGGATAAATCGAAGGGAAAATTATGAAATCTGCCATCTATGTAGGAGAGATTGCTCATGAGAGGAATATTCCGAAGATCCACCGTTTCCGTTACCCCTTCTTCATGTGGTTTATCAATCTTGACGAACTTGATGGTTTGCCGAACCTGGGACGGTGGTTTTCCGTGCAACATTGGGCGATGAGTCGCATGCAGCGGAGAGATTATTTAGGCGATCCACAAATACCTCTTGCCGATGCGGTGCGGGCTCGGATGTTGGAGTTCACCGGCCAACCGGTCACCGGCCAGATTTGCGGCTTGATTAATATTCGCACACTGGGGCTCTACTTCAGCCCGGTCAATTTCTACTACGGATTTGATCGAGACGGTCACTTCACGCATTTTCTCGCAGAGGTATCAAACACCCCTTGGAATGAGCGACACCATTATGCTTATCATGTTGCCGACGGACGCTATGAATTGACGCAGAAGAAAGCCTTTCAGGTGTCACCCTTTAATCCTCTGCAGCAGCAGTATCGTTGGAAAATCGGTCCACCAGGGGCAGCGGTCAATGTTGCCATTGCAGTCAGTGACGGCCGGGGAGAAATATTTGAGGCCCGTCTGCAACTTGAAAGGCAGGAGCTGAACAAAGCCACCGTTCGTCGCTTGCTCATGAAAAAACCGATTATGACCGCCTTTATAGTGGGCGGTATATATTATCAGGCGTTAAAAATATATTTAAAAGGTATTCCTTACGTTCCTTATGAAAAGGAGGCAGTATGAACAGCGCAGCCACCAGTGGGAGATGTACCGCGACTATTAAAGCAAAAGCGCCATCCTTTATTGACCGCTTGGCACAACATATGGTTTTCAAGTTGCTCGGTGCCATGCAGTTCGGACAAATTGTCGTCAAAGACGGTGAAGGCCAGTGGACGTTTGGAACAGACGAGACCCTCGCTGCGCACATAACCGTGCGTGATGCGAGCTTCTATCGACAGGTAGTGTTCGGCGGCTCCATTGGCGCAGCAGAGGCGTATGTCGATCACCATTGGGATTGTGATGACCTTGCCGTCCTGTCGAGGATTATGGTGCTGAACATGGATCTGCTTGATCGCATGGAACGTGGTCTGGGCTGGGTTCTGCAAATTTTTCGGATAGTTGGTCACGCCGTTAACAGCAACTCGCGGAAAGGATCAAAACGTAATATTCTTGCCCACTACGACTTGGGAAATGAAATGTACCGAGCCTTTCTCGATCCGACCATGATGTATTCATCGGCCATCTATGCAAATGGTTCAAGCACTCTTGAAGAGGCATCACAGTATAAGCTGGAAAGCATTTGCGAGAAACTCAATCTGCAGCCGACCGACCGGGTGATTGAGATCGGTTCCGGCTGGGGCGGTTTTGCCATTCACGCTGCCCGTAATTACGGCTGCCATGTTACCACAACAACCATATCCGACGCCCAATATGTAGAAGCGAAAAGCCGCATTGAGGCCGCCGGACTTAGCGATCGTATCACTCTGCTGCAGAGTGATTACAGGGAGTTACACGGCAGCTTTGATAAGCTGGTGAGCATTGAGATGGTCGAGGCGGTAGGACGGAAATACTTGCCGACGTTCTTTAAAAAATGTGGCGAGTTGCTGACCGATAAAGGCGTGATGCTGCTCCAGGCGATCACCATACGAGACAATAAGTACGACCAGTATGCCAGGTCCGTTGATTTCATCCAACGCCATATCTTCCCCGGCGGCCATGTCCCATCGGTGACGAAAATGGTCAATCTGCTCACAGAGAAGACCGATATGGTTGTGCGCAGCCTTGAGGACTTTGGCCCCCACTACGCCAGGACTCTACGCGACTGGCGGTGGCGTTTTGCCAAGGCCTTCCCGTCGCTTCGGGAACACGGCTACGATGAACGTTTCAGGAGACTGTGGGAGTATTATCTGTGTTACTGTGAAGGGGGTTTTCAGGAGCGTTCGATCAGCGTTGTTCACCTTGTGGCAAGTCGTCCGGGAGGCCGTGAAGAAACGGTGCGCCGGTGAATCCTTTCATCAATGTCGGAATTAACCAGGCAATATGGTTTCTTTGCGTTCTCGGGGGAAACACCGGGGCACTTTTTGCTCTGCCCCTCCTGGTTGTGAACATTCTTCTTTCTCGCCATAGGCGAGCTGACCTGCAGATGATTGGTCTGATGCTGCTTATAGGGACTTTTGTCGACGGCACCCTCCAGGCCATAGGTTTTTTCAGCTTTACCTCGGCGGGCTTTCCCATACCTTTGTGGTTGGCGGTTGTCTGGGGTGCACTGGCTGCCCTGCCGCATCACAGTCTGGCGTGGATGAAAAAGCGAATACTGCTTTCCGTGCTCTTTGGCGCCCTCGGTGGGCCCCTTGCCTACTATGCTGGAGTTCGCCTTGGCGCAGCGACCTTCCACTGGCCGCTGCTTGCTTCACTCGCGCTTCTGGCAGTGGTCTGGGCATTTTTATGGACAGGGGTTATGGCTTTTGCCGCTCGGCAAAGATTACAATAGCTTGGTTATTCTCAAAAGCCATAGACAAAGAAAATCGATTATATACAGTATCTCGTGACATTGAACCGCCCGAACGCCTATCCTGAAAAGCATGTTGTCGCCCAAATGGACTACCATCATCCCTCTTAGACCAATGTCTCCATGGCAACTCAGGGCGGTCTTTCCACCTTACTCATCCGCAGAAGCGCGTGTCAACTCTGAAACTGCTGTACTTGATGCTCTGCTTCACCCTATCGGCACTCCTCCGCTTAAACAGCCACTACCTCGACGCCGATATTAAAATTCTTACCGGTTTGATTGAACCATATTTCTATGCAGGTTGGAAAACAATCTCTTCCACCAGTATACTATGGAGGTGACAGAGATTGCAGGAGTCGATTTTATTCTTAGTGTAGTCATCAACAAAGAATGTCAGTTAGCAGGTCTGTTTGGCTGCCAATTTCTGTAGTAAATCGACATGTATCGTGATTAGTTTTTGGGTATGCACAACATAACTCTCTGTTACTCTACTCATCGTCCGGAAACACTGCCACTTACAGCCAGGATAATGAAGAATCATGATGTCATTCTTCTTGAAGAGCCTCTCCATCCTGATTTCCACAAGGCACTCGGCGGGACTGTCAACCTCGAAGACCATTTGCTTGAACTCGATACAGATTATCCGGCTTTTACCCTGGGCCAGTACCGATTGCTCCAGCAATTCTTCCAGACCGGAAAAGAGATAGTACAGGTTGAACCATATTTTGATCATTTACTGTGGATTCAATATTTTTTGGCTGACGGTCATCGCCCGGATGAGATTCCCCCTAAAACCCCTGTCCATGCTGTGTATTGTGCTGAACATGAGGCGACAAAAAATCTCATAGAGTACTACAGCATAGTCCATGGCGACGATTTCCAGAAAATACTGACTGCCATGAACTCTTTTGCCATGGCTGATGCCGAGCGATTCATCCTTCGTGATTCTTTGCGGGCCAAGCGCATTCTCGAACTCTTGGTTCCCGGAAAGGACACCTACGTCGAGGCCGGATCAATGCATCTTTTACTGAGGAGATTGCTTAATAAAAACCTTCCTGAAGGGTGGCGCCTGCGAATACATGACATTGACGGGGAGACCCTGAAAATGCTCAACTTCCGCGGCAGCCTCTTTAGTCCTGGCGATGAACTGACGCTGGACTACATTCTTGGCCGCACTGTCAGCCAGCATCAATGGCAGATGTGCTGTGCCCAAGCGCTGATATATTCCAAGATTATCATAAAAGAAGAGATATCGAGCGGCGATGGCGAATTTCCTCACACACGCAATGAGATTCGGTCGATAACTGCGGTGAAAAAGCTTTCCCTTGAAAAATGCAGAATTCTTTTCCAACAAATCAGGTCGCTTACATCGTTTGAAGCTGCTGCTATGACTGAAAGGTATTTGAAAATTTCAAGAGAGTGAGCCAGAGATGCTGCGCTTTGCAAACAAAAGGATATCAATCTGCAGGGACATGGTTGCACCGCCGGAGACCGTCTGGGATATCCTGACTGATACCCAGCTCTGGTCAATATGGGGGCCTTCTGTTTATGATGTCGACTGCCAGGATCGGCATATTCGGCTCGGCAGCAAGGGGCGGGTGCAGACACTCTTTTCTTTCTGGCTGCCCTTCACGGTTTCTGAATTCAGAGATCTGGACTTTTGGAACTGGCGTATCGGCTCTTACACCGCAACCGGTCATAAAATTATATGGACTGGAGATACGTCATCGACGCTCTGCTTTGATATGCCATGGTGGGCAGCAGCCTACCTCCCTCTCTGCTGGCTGGCATTGATACGCATAGGAAAAATTGCTTCCCGGCATTGAGTGTATTTTAGCAGAGGACATTTTGCCCAAATAGGGGTAATATCCCATTGTCCAACTGAAAAAACAGTCAGGAAGGAGCGTATCGTGGTGAAACGGATTGTCATCTATGGCGGCTCAGGCGGGATCGGCTCGACAACCGCCATGCTCCTACGGGCAGGTGGACACGACCTTCACCTCGTTGGCAGGAACAAGGAAAAGCTTGCTCCACTCGCTGCTGAACTGGATGCCAGCTTCACAGTCGGAGATGTCTGCGAAGAATCCCTTTTCTCCAGGGTAACTGAGGATTTCGCCGCTCCTTGGGATGGCCTCGTCTATAGCGTCGGAACCATTACCCTCGCCAGTATCCGGCGACTTACCAGCGCTGATTTTCTCCATGATTTTCAAGTGAATGCTTTGGGTGCGGCGCTTGCTCTACAACAAGGCTTGCCGGCCCTTAAAAAAAGTGCCGGTTGCCCCTCGGTGGTTCTCTTTTCCAGTGTTGCGGCTCTCCAGGGTTTCACTTTCCATAGCTCCATAGGGATGGCAAAGGGGGCTGTAAGTGGGTTGACACTGTCGCTTGCCGCAGAGCTGGCCCCAAAGATTCGAATCAATGCCGTTGCACCTTCTTTAACAAAGACCCCACTGGCTGAGTCGATTTTGGCCAATGAACAGGTTGCTTCGACGCTGACGGCGCTTCATCCGTTAAAAAAACTCGGCACCAGTACGGATATTGCCAATCTTGTCGTGTATCTGCTTTCTGATCAGGCAGCTTGGGTCACCGGGCAAATCATTAGCATCGACGGGGGGCGCTCAACTCTCCGCCCCACCGGCTAGACCGGGCGTGAAGCTCCATATGACAAGTATCATGCGAGAAGCTTAAAATCCGGTTGATAATTTCGTTCGTTCCTTTTTGCAGACAGGAGGAAACCTTATGGACGTCGTTTTGCTGTCCCGCTTGCAGTTTGCCTTCACTATAATGTTTCATTACATTTTTCCACCTCTTAGCATCGGTCTCGGGGTAATTCTCGCCTATCTCGAGACCAGGTTTTATCTGACGAAAAAGCCAGTTTTCGCCACAGCATGCCAATTTTGGACAAAAATATTTGTCCTTAACTTTGCCATAGGGGTCTCCAGTGGCATAGTCATGGAGTTCCAGTTTGGAACCAACTGGGCAACCTACTCCCGGTTTGTCGGCGATGTTTTCGGCAGTGCCCTTGCCGCCGAAGGAATTTTTGCATTTTTCCTGGAATCAGGATTTCTGGCGATAGTCGCTTTTGGCAGATCAAAAGTAAGTGCCGGGCTCTACCTGTTCAGCATGTATATGGTGGCGTTGGGATCGATCTTTTCCTCAATATGGATTGTTGTTGCCAACAGCTGGCAGCAGACTCCCGCCGGCCATCACATTGTCGATATTCTCCGTCCGGGCGTGGCGGCAGACGGTTCCAGCGCAATGTTGCCCTGGATCGTTGAAGGAGTTGTTCAGCGACGGGCAGAAATAGTCGATTTCATGGCAATGGTGTTTAATCCGACGAGCGTACAGCGTCTCAGTCATGTTCTTTTAGGCTGTCTGGCCGTTGGCGGCTTTTTTGTGTTGAGCGTTTCAGCATATTATCTTCTGAAAGACAAACATCATGATTTTGCCATCCACTCGTTTAGGGGTGCCCTTTTCCTGAGCCTGGCCGCATCACTTGGTCTTGCTGTGAACGGCCATATGCAAGCGCAAAACATATACAAATACCAACCCGCCAAACTGGCATCATTTGAGGGTCACTATACAACCGGCCGCGCCGACCTCAATCTGATTGGTTGGCCGAATGAACGTGCCGAGCGCATCGATTATGAGGTGAGCATTCCCGGAGGCCTGAGTTTTATGGTCTTTGATGATTTTACTTTCAGTAAACCGGTAGTCGGATTGGACAGATTCAGGCCCGAAGACCGACCGCCACTACTGATCCCGTTTTTCTCCTGGCGAATCATGGTTGGCCTGGGCGCCTTGATGATCGGACTCTGCCTTCTCGGGATAGTCTACGATCGAAAAAATCAACTCGCAAAAAACAGGCCGCTCCTCTGGGCTTTTGTCTTTGCCATCGGTTTTGTCATGATTGCCAACCAGAGCGGCTGGGTCGCCGCGGAGGTCGGGCGACAGCCATGGACGGTCCATCCGCCTGTCTTGTGGAATCAGGATGGTACAGACCTGGTGACGGCAGCCGATGGTCTGTACCAATACGACGAAACGCTGGGCCTGCGAACAAGCAAATCGTTCAGTCAAGCAGTCAGTGTCGATGAGGCGAAAACTTCCCTCGTCCTCTTTGCTGTCCTTTATGCGGCCCTGACCGCAGTCTGGCTTGTAGTTCTCGACAGAAAAATACGCACAGGCCCGGAGCCTCTGCCCTCGGCATCCGGCTCTGGAGCTTCTGGTGTGCTGCAAGCTGCAGCCGACAGGCAGCATGCCCGGCTACAAGAAAAAGACAATGATCAAGGAGGTGCATCGTGAGCTCTGAACTTCTGTGCATTATCTGGTTTGTGATCCTCAATGTTCTCCTCATTGGCTATGCAATACTCGATGGTTTTGATCTTGGCGCTGGTATTCTGCATCCCTTTGTGGCAAAGACGGATAAGGAGAGGC